>CAZPDB010000031.1:0-12125 GCA_964585285.1 uncultured Methanosarcinales archaeon | reverse complement strand
CTGGATATGGTTAAAGAAGGAGAAGTAGTCCAGTTAGAAAGATTCGGCTTCTGCAGACTGGATTACAAAGACAAAGAAAGAGGAGTATTAAAATTCTGGTATGGACATAGATGATTATTAAGGGTGTGAAAGATTCTATGAAAAATTCAATGTATTAGAGTAATATAAAGGAAAGCTAATCTATCTTAATGTTTTTTTTCTTGGTCTTGTAAAGAAGTCACTTTTAGGAGTATGGGAGTAACAATAGTTCCTAAAACATCTAAGATAGCAAATGCTCCTAAAGTTCTCCACCAAATCTCCTCGTTATTAATAAATTCGTTGAAGACAAAAATTATTAATTCAAGAGCAACAAGAGAAATAAATAATAAAGTTATTGCGAGAGAAACATTGACAATTTTTTTATCTGATTTGATAAGAAGCAAAAGCGAAGCGTGGGCAGTTGAGACTGCAAGGATTATTGATGCTATCATAATTTTCCAAATATTATCAAAAGCATCCCAAGCAATAATTTCCCAAATAAGAGAAGTTATAAACAAAAATCCCCAAACAGATAAAATAATGCCAATAATTGAGAATGCTGAAAATCTCTTCTTTTCAAGTAAAGTTGCGCAGCATAAGCCTGTTAAACTAAACCCTCCAATTGTTAAGGTAGTTAAAAGTGTTTTGAATTGAATTTTACCGAAATCTCCGACCAATAAAATTATTATTCCTAAGAGTGCGCTGATGCTTAATGAAACTACAAGACTAATTAAAAATATTTTTTTGAAATTAAGATTGCTCTCCATTTTAATAAATTATAATAAATTAGACTTTTTTTCTTTAAAAACTTATCGGAAAATTTTGTTTTTTGGAAAAGGAGATATAACCTGTCTAAAGCAATACATTCCTCTGGTAGAAGTAATCAGGGAACAAAAAACTTTATATATTCTCTAGACAGTGTTTCTAAAAAGTGGTTGATTTAAGAACTTATGTCAAACAGTTAGAAAAAAGAGGTTATAAAAAAGAGCAGATACGAGCTCAATTACTTAGATATGGTTATACTTCAGTAGATATTGACAGAGCAATGGAACACAGAGAGGCAGGCAAAAAGATTGTGATAACTATGATTTTTCTACTTGCGGTGATGGCTATTGCCTTTTTAGCTTACTATTTTGTGCTGGCTCCAGAAAGCAGACTGGGAACAGAGATTTTAATGCCTAAAGAGATTGAAAGAGGAGAAACCCTGATAACCCAAGTGGATTTCATCCCAGAAGGAAGAAAACAAAGTTATTCAGTTGAAGCAGATTTTGGTATTTTCAAAGGCCAAAAAGAAATTACCAGAAAAATAGAGTTAGTCAAAATAGATGGAGAAACAACCAAAGAATTTAGTTATACTCTGGAAGAGACTTTAGCTCCTGGTGCTTATGAAGTAAGATTAATCCTAAAATATGAAGACAAAAGAAGACCATTAGTTAGAGAATTGTTAATTAAGGAAAAAAAGATAATCACTCCTGTGATAAATGTGAGCGAGAATATCACTCCTGAAGAAAATATCACCCCTGAAATAAATATAACTCCTCCAGTCAATGCGAGTATTAATATTAGTGAGAATATCAGTCTTCAGGACAATGTTAGTCTTAATATTACTGGAGAAAATATTACTTCCGAGGAAAATGCCACTTCTGTTGGAGAGGATGAAGAAGACCGATGTCCTGACTGCGATGATGGAAATATCTGCACAAGAGATATTTGTTCAGCAGAAACAGATTATCAATGCCTTCATCAGCCAAAACCAGACTGTTGCGGAAATGGTGTTTGTGAAGCAAGAGAAGATAATCTTAACTGTCCCCAAGACTGTCAGGAACAAAACATTCCAGCCATGTTAGAGGAAGCAAAAAGACTGGCCCAAGTTGACCCATCAGCAGCAGGTAAGATGTGCGGAGAGTTTGAGACTAAAACCAACAGGGAACTTTGTTTTGTAGAGGTAATGAAAATCAGCAAGAAAGATATCTTTTGTTCATATATTGAGGATTCTTTTAAACAAAACCGCTGCTACCTTATCTATCTGCTTGAAACAGAGGATTACAGTATTTGTGAGAAATTTACTGATCCTAACCTAAAAGAGCAATGCTTAAAAGGAGCTGGTTGAAAACAAGGATGTGTTAGTTAATCAATCAATTGTTAGTTAATCAATCAATTAAAAAGATAAATTCAATCCAACCTTTTTTAGTTATTTTTTTTAGTTGTTTTAGAAGATTTTTTGTTTTTAAGCCTATGTTTTTTTTCACGCTGCCTAATAACCATAAGCTTTTTCCTGCACTCAAAACACCATTTTCTCATCGGGCTAAGACTCTTAATCTTTGCTCCACACATCTGACAAATAATGACCATAATTAAAGAAAGCAGGGTTTATTTATAAACTTTATTGTTAATTGTTACTTATAAGTAATTTTTATTAGCTAGTTTGGCACAATAATATTTATATAAAATTCTTTCCCATATTATCTTTTTAATGAGCATTATCAGTATCAAGGACTTGACGAAAAAGGACATAGAACATATTCTGATTCAGACTTTTCTAAATAAAAATAAATATAAATCTGGTTCTTTGGATTTGGATTTGAAAAGGAGCAAAATTGGAGTGGTTTTTTTTGAAGACAGCACCAGGACTTATGGCAGTTTTTATACTGCAGCTTCTGATCTAGGAGCAACCGTCTTAGGGAGGGATTCCAAAAGTATGTCCACTAACAAAGGAGAATCACTTCTTCACACCATCCTAAATTTTGAAGGATGGGGATATGATGCTGTGGTTATGAGGCATCCCTTATCTGGTTCAGCCAGGTATATTGATATCAGCACGCCAATGATTATTTTTAATGGAGGAGATGGTCCCCACGAACATCCAACCCAGTCCCTGCTGGATCTCTACACAATTTATGAAAGATTTTTTGTGCCAGAGGATTACAGTCAAAGAGATGAAGTAAATTTTGATGGGTTAAAAATTGGTTTGATGGGCGACCTCAAATACGGCCGGACAACCCACTCTCTTTTAGAAGCTTTGAATCTCTTTGGCAATATTGAAATTTATCTGGTCTCACCACCAGAACTAAAACTTGGACCTCATAATTTTGAAAACCTGTCTATTACTGAGTTAGTGATTGAAAACGATAATTTTGGTTCAATTATGGAGGAGCTTGTTCACGAAGCTAAGATCAATGTTCTTTATGCTACCAGAATCCAGAAGGAAAGATTTGCTGATGAAAGCGAGTTCTTGAAAGTAGCTGACTGTTATCGAATTGTTCCAGAGCATTTTGAAGGAGTAACCAGGAATGATTTAATTCTGATGCACCCCCTGCCAATAAATAAAGAGCATCCGGAAATTGACCAAAGAATGGACACTTCAAGGTTTGCTTATTATTTTGAACAGGCTGGCAATGGTCTTTATACCAGAGCAACACTCTTTTTACTGGCCCTGACTGAAGGATTTAAACCAACAAGATTAGATTATTCGAGCCTGAGCATGAATAAGGCTGAGATTGAAAAAGAAGAACTGCCTTTATCAGGAAAAGAAAGAAAACAAAAGAACCTTCTTTATAATATTAGTAACGGCACTTTTATTGATCATCTGGAACAGGGACAGGGGTTAAAAGTCAGAGAAAAGATTATTGGGCCTAGTATTGGACCTGGACCTAATGACTTAGATGATTTAGACCAAATTATGATCACTGCGGAAAATGTTCCCAGCACAAAACATGGTGTTAAGGATATCTTAGGAGTTGTGGGAAGAGAATTGTCCCCACAAGAACTCTGTTACTTATCCCTGATGGGCCGGCACACAGTAAATATTGTCAGAGATGGACAGGTAATAAAAAAATTTAGGGTCAGGGCACTAGAAGTTATCCGAGGCATAATCCCTTGTGAAAATACCAAGTGTGTTTCCCATGCTCAGCATAAAGAAGGAGTAGAGTCATTGATGATTTATGATATGCACTCAGACCAATTAAAATGTTTTTATTGTGATAGGCAAGCAGAGAGGATATAAGCTTCTTTTACAAACAATCAAATTCTTTTTTAAATTAATCAAATTAACAATCAATCAAGTTGAGAATAAGTTTTCTGCAATGACAAAGCATCCTCTTCAATATTAGGACTTTCACTGATAACAACTCCTTTGATGTCAAATTCTTTCCAGACTTTGAGAAGGACCAGATAATTAAATTTAGAATCAGGATGTTGAAGAGGAAGGTGATAAAGTTCACCCTTCTGGGAGTAAGCAATGCCAGACATGTGAATATGCATATTCTTAAGGCATTTTTTCCCTAAAATTTTTTCTGTTTCCTCCAAAACCTTTCTAAAATTATCATAAGAATTGATTTTTCCTAAACTGCGGGCAAAGATATGAGAAAAATCAAAACAAGGAAGAAAGCCTAATTCCTGGCTAAGCTGAAGCAATTCCTGATAGCTGCCGAACTGGGATTCCTTGCCAGTGGTCTCTGGTCTGAGAATAATACTGTTGTTCTCTTCTTTGAGTTTATCAACTATTTCCTGCAAAGACTTTTTTATCTGATGATAAGCCAGCTTTTGGTTATCGTGATTAAAACCAGGATGAAAAGTAACAAAAAGAGCTCTGCATTGATGAGCAATCCGGGCTGAATCAAGAATGCGCTTTTGACTCTGCTTGATCTTAATCTTTTCCCTGGAGTTAAGATTAATATAATAAGGAGCATGGCAGGTTAAAATAATGCCTTGTTTGAGGGCTGTTTTTCTAACCAGAGGGGCTTTTTCTTCAGATATATTAATAGAACGAACAAACTCCAGCTCCATGTTATCAAGACCTAGTTTTCTAACCTGTTCAATTCCAGTGATAGTTCTTAATGGAGCAGATGATTTAGAGGGGGTGGAAAGAGGTATGCCAGCAGTGCCAAAGAAAAGTTTTTTGAATTTCATCTGAATTTTAATTGCTAAAACGAAAAGAATTTAAAAGCTTTCTCCTAAAAATAAGTTATGTTTTCAGGTATTGGTAAAAGAAAAAGAAAAAAAATAATATTTTACAAAGAAATAGATGCTGAACTGTTGAAAATACAAAAAAAGGTTGGATTGATAAATGTTCTTAAACCAACAAATTTAAACTATGAAAAAAAGAAATTTTTTAAAGCAAAGGGAAAATATGAACCGCAATTCAAGTACAAGACAAAACTAAATGAAAAAGAAATCAAGAGACTAATCAAAAAACTGGAAAAGATAAACAAAAGATTAGGACAGGGAGCTCTTGATTCTATCTTTAGAGAGCAGGTTAAGCAATTAAAACTGCGCCTTGGAGCTAAAAGCGCGCTGGGAAATAAAAAATTCAATGATTTTTCTTTAAGAATATATGGTTCTCCATCTGCTGAGTTAATAAAAAAAGCCCGCTCCCTGGCAAGAAATAAAGTTGGGGAAAGAGAATATAATAAATACGCTTCCAAGGAAATAGTCAGAAGATTCAGGTTCGCTTTTCTTAAATATGGATTTAACTGGAAGATTGCAGAAAGGGATATGGTGGCTTTAGCAGCAGTGTCTGCAGGCAAAAAAACCCTTTACATCAAAAAAGGAGAAAAATTCTCCAAACAATTCATAAAAAGACTGATTGCCCATGAGGTAGGAACCCATATTTTAAGAGCTAACAATGGTTTTAGACAACCCTACAAAATTTTTGAGCAGGGACTTCCTGGGTATCTGAAAACCGAAGAAGGCCTGGCTATGATAAATGAGGAAAGAAGCAAGTGCTTAAGCGTGAGAAGATTAAAAAACTATGCTGGCAGGGTGTTAGCTATTGACAAAGCCCAAAAAACAAGCTTCAGTCAAACTTATAAGTATCTGAGAAATTATTTTCCCCCCCAAACTGCCTGGAACCTGACCTTAAGAGCAAAAAGAGGATTAGAAGATACTTCTGAGCCAGGAGCATTTACTAAGGATTATCTTTACCTGCAGGGTTATTATGATATAAAAGCATATCTGGAAAAAGAAGGATCATTATTAAAATTATATTATGGCAAGATAGGCATAGAAGATGTGGACAAGATGAAAAAAATACCTGGACTGTTAAACCCTCTTTACTTGCCGGCATTCAGATACTTTTCCTATTTTATCGGTCTTTTTGGAGATATAATTGCGCCTCCACTCAAGTTCATGTTCATGCCAGTAACCATACCCTATGAATATTTTATCTCTCCACTGAGCAAGAAGGCCTTCAAGACCAGCAAGGGTATTATTGGTTATCTGATAAAATTAGAAGGGTTAAAGAAAACAAATGGATTAAAAAAAACAAATAAAACAAAAAAGGATTAAAACATAAATAAAATAGAAACAGAAAAAAGAGATAGGAAATTAACTTAATAATTATTCAACTTTTTCAGCTGTATGGGCTTCTTTTTTAGCTTCTGTTTTAAGTTTTTCTGCATAATTTTTAATATGTTTAATATCCTTAACAATAGCGTGAATTGATTGCTTGCTGAATTCTTTTTTTTCTAATTCCTCTTTTAAATTCTTTAACCATTTAGTTAAAGCATCTATTATCTTAGTATCTTTGTCAATCTCCTTGTCTAATTTTCTGTTAAGATTTTTGGTGGCAAACCTTCCAAGAGCAGAAAGGTTTTGATCCTGAATTGCTTCCAACTGAGTAATTTCGTTAATATGTGTTTCAATCTCTCCTAAATGCTCTAAAGCTTTTTCTTTATGACCCTCCTCAATCTCATCTGCAAAATCCTTAAGAACATGTTCAAGCTTTTTTTCTTCTTTTTTTATTTCTGTTGCTTCTTCTGCAACTGATTCTTCTTCTTCTTTTTCTTCTTTTTCTACTTCTCTGACAAGATGTTCTTCAGCTGTATTCTGGGCTTTTTTCATCCCTTTAAACTTATTTAAAATCTTAAGAATAACTCTCATAAGAAGAGCAATAAGGGCGATAATGAAAAAAAGAGGGAATAAGGCAATGAGTAAAGGACCAGCCACTGGAATGTTAGAGATAAACTCAACTGTTTCCGGTGACATCAAACCAAATAAGAAATAAATAAGACCAATGACAATAGCCACAATCTCAGTTTTTCCAGTAAGGGAGTCAATATTGAAGAAGTACTTAATCAGCTCATAAATAACAAAGCCAGCAATTAAAAAAAACATTAACAAAACCAGAGGTCCTAAATGTATTAATTGAAAACCTGTCTGAGCTGTCCAAACAGCAACAGCAACGGACATGATAAGGCCCATAGCGACAGCCAAGACTTTGCCTGGGCGGCTACTAAAATGAGGTATCCTGCCTAAAGTCAAATAAGAGAGGGAAACAAAAACAAGAGAATAGAGAATAAAATCAATCACCTGTCCATATTGGCTGTAAAACCTGGAAAGATCAAACCCGCGGCCAAAAAGAGCATCAAACAAAGTACTAAAGATGCCGGCAGCACCCTGTTGAGGCTGGGCAATGATTAAAGAGCTGAGAATAAGCAAAAATAAGAGAGAAACTAAAAATATCCAAAAGTGCTTACTCTTTTTTATAAACATGCTTATCAAGAGAATAATCATAAAAAGGGTATATAAATATTTCTGTTGTTTTATTGGTTTTTTCCCTTTGCAGACAAAAAAATTTATATATACTCCTCTCTTTCTAATCATGGGGAGTAAATTGGAGGAACAATGATGCAAAATAGAAACAATAGAGATAAAACAAATTTAGCTGAAAGCCTGATAAGTTCAGCAAGAAATGCAGGAGTAGTTTTTCTGGCAGGAGTCTCTTTCACTTTTCTTGATTTAGGGGCTAGGGTGGTTATGGCCAGTCTGGATAATCCTCATCTGTTTGTGAGCAGAGAAAAACAGACTGAGAGCAGGAATGATAATAAAGGTTACAGCCCGGAATTATTATCTAGTCTGGAAAGTAGATATGAAAGCCTCCAAGATCAGAGAATAGAGAGCCATAATGATCTAGGGAAATTCATAGCCTTGAAATTTGATCTTAGAAAAGCAAGAAATCTTTTAGGTAAAACAGGAAAAAACAGAAATAAACTAAATATTTGGGATGAGAACATAAATGATATGATACTAGAACATTATGATAATATTGCTGGTTATTGCAGAGAACAAGGAGAAAAAGTGGCTGTGCAAGCAAAATGGGGAATAGAAGATTTTCATACTTATTCTAATGATATTGTTTACACTGGAATGGCTGAATATTTCTACAACATCACTCATAGAAGAGGATACCCCCATTTTATCAGTCTGTATCAAAAAATGGTCAAAAAAATGATGGAAGATATCAGGACAAGAGGTCTTGACCCAGAAGAATTTTCAAAAGAGTTTTGGCAATATGCAAGTTAAGAAAGGAGAATAAGATAGAGATTAAAAAAACTTCAGAACTAAAGAATTTCACAACCCCAACCAATTTTTGCCTAAACTCTTATCTAATTCCTGTACAAGTTTTTTCTGCTTTCTGGAAAGTCTTTTAGGGAATTCTATTTCTAGCTTGACATACTGGTCTCCAAACCTGCTGGAATTTAAAACAGGCATGCCTTTACCTTTCATCTTCAAGATAGTTCCGGGCTGAGTACCAGGGGGAATCTTTAATTTTGCCTTGCCTTCCATGGTAGGCACTTTTATCTGGCCTCCAAGAATAGCCTTGGTAAAGCTGAGAGGCACCTTAATCAATAAATCAGCCCCTCTTCTCTGAAAAATCTTATGAGGCAGAACATTAATCTTAATAAACAAATCTCCAGCAGGAGCATTATTCTTGCCAGCGTGGCCTCCACCATCAACCCTTAAATTAACACCAGTATCAACACCTGCAGGAATAGTTACTTCAATTTTAGAAGTGCTTTCCAATCTTCCCTTGCCCAGACATTTACTGCAGGGATTCTTGTATGACTGGCCACTGCCGCTGCATCTGCGACAGGTTGTTCTGGTCTGAAACAAACCAAAAGGGGTTTTTCTGGTGTGAGTGCTCATACCAGAACCATCACATTCAGGACACTGGATCAGTTGCTTGTCTTTTGAACCAGTACCACTGCATTGAGCACATTCAACCAGTCTGGGAATAGAAAGTGTTTTTTTAAAACTATTATAAGCCTCTTCCAGACTGAGATCAAGCTCAAAATAAATATCCTCTCCTTTTTGCCGGGTCTGTTTTTTAGTGCCAAAAATAGAATCAAAAATTGACCCCATGGCTCCCATACCACTACTGCCCCTGCTACTGCCTCCAAAAAATGATTCAAATATCTTTTCAAAATCAAAACCAAAATCAAAAGAAGAAAAATCAAAATCAGGACCATAACCAGCCCGCTCAAAAGCATCAGCATCGCCGAACTGATCATAGCGTTTTCTTTTTTCAGGATCTCCAAGAACTGCAGCAGCCTCACTTATCTCCTTGAATTTCTCTGCAGCGCTTTCTTCCTTGTTAAGATCAGGATGATACTTCTTAGCTAGTTTTTTATAAGCTTTCTTGATTTCATCTCTAGAAGCATCTTTACTCACTCCAAGGATATCATAATAGTCTTTGGCCATAGGTTTTATTTTTTAATCTATGATTTTTTCTCTTCAAATTCTGCGTCAACAACTTTTTCATCATCATTGTCGTCTTTTCCACCCTGATCCTTATTTTTTTCTTGTTTTTTCTTGTCATCACCCTGTTCTTGTTTGTTCTGAGATGGTCCTGCTTGTTTTTGTTTCTGTTGTTGCTGAGCATTTTGTTGGGCCTGGGCCTGCTGCGCCTGAGCTGCTTTCTGGTACAATTCTGTGGAAGCTTCTTGAATAATCTTATTAACTTCATCAAGTTTTTTCTTGATTTTAGAAATGTCTTTTTTCTCTGGTTTAAGCATTTCTTTAAGCTCATCAACTCCCTGCTTGATGTTCTTAATCTTGTCCTCTGGAACCTTGCCCTTGAATTCCTTGAGCATTTTTTCTGAAGAATAGACCAGGGCATCAGCTTGGTTGATAGTTTCAATCTCTTCTTTTTTCTTCTTATCCTGCTCTGCAAACTCTTCTGCTTGTTTTTTCATCTTCTCAATCTCTTCTT
This sequence comes from uncultured Methanosarcinales archaeon, assembly GCA_964585285.1. GTDB lineage: Archaea > Nanobdellota > Nanobdellia > Woesearchaeales > CAZPDB01 > CAZPDB01. Next base: position 2,116 of record CAZPDB010000031.1, on the reverse strand, counting down.
CACTTAGTTTCTGGGAAGCAGTAATTCTAATACTCTGTTCCTTGTTAGTGCCCAAATCCTTAGCCTTGACATGGATAATCCCGTTAGCATCAATATCAAAACTGACCTCAATCTGAGGCACACCCCTAGGTGCTGGAGGAATGCCCACCAGATCAAACTGTCCCAAAAGTTTGTTGTCATTAGCCATAGGTCTCTCCCCCTGAAAAACACGAATAGTTACTGCTGGCTGATTGTCAGAAGCAGTGCTGAAAACCTTTTTCTTGTTAACAGGAATAGTAGTATTGCGGTCAATGAGCTTGGTAAAAACACCTCCTAAGGTTTCAATGCCCAGACTTAAAGGGGTGACATCAAGAAGCAAAACATCCTTAACTTCTCCAGACAAAACTCCTGCCTGGATAGATGCTCCTGAAGCAACGCATTCCATTGGATCAATACCGCGTTCAACTTTTTTGCCTACAGCATCTTCAACAAATTTTTGCACAATAGGCATCCTTGTGGGACCTCCAACAAGAATAATCTTGTTGATATCATCTTTGGTTAACTTAGCATCATCAAGAGCTTGTTTAATAGGCTGGCCGCATTTTTCTACTACAGGCCTGACAATCTCTTCCAACTTAGCCCGGTTAAGCTTATGAGTAAAATTAACCGGCTTATTATCCTTGGAAGTCAGGAAAGGCAGATTTATTTCTGTTTCCACAGCAGTAGAAAGTTCTATTTTAGCTTTTTCAGCTGCTTCATTTAATCTTTGCATAGCAGTAGGATCATCACTGATGTCAAGACCTTGTTCTTTTTTGAATTCTTCTAAAAGATAGTTAACCAGGGCTTCATCCATATCCCTGCCTCCAAGGTTGGTGTCTCCACTGGTTGATTTAACCTCAAAAACACCATCACTATAATCCATAATAGTGACATCAAGGGTTCCACCACCAAAATCAAAAACAAGAATCTTGAATTCCTGCTCTTTCTTGTCCAGTCCATAAGCAAGAGAGGCAGCTGTTGGCTCGTTGATAATCCTGACCACTTCAAGACCAGCAATAGTGCCAGCATCTTTAGTAGCTTGTCTTTGATTATCATCAAAATAAGCAGGCACAGTGATAACAGCTTTTTCTATTTTTTCTCCGAGAAATTCCTCAGCATCCTTTTTGATTTTTTGGAGAATAAAAGCTGAAATCTGCTGAGGAGTGTATTCTTTGCCATTAATCTTGTATTTATGATTAGTGCCTATCTTTCTCTTAACTCCAGTAATTGTTTGAGATGGATTATTAATAGCCTGTCTTCGGGCTGGCTCACCCACTAACATCTGACCATCCTTGGTGAAAGCGACAATGCTGGGAAAAGCCTTACCATAAAGAGTAACTCCCTCAGCACTGGGAACAATCTTTGGTTTACCTGCTTCCAAGACAGCAGCTGCAGAATTACTTGTTCCTAAATCAATACCTAAAATTTTAGTCATTTTCTATCCCCCCATTATTGTTGTTTGGATTTTCATTATTTTGCTTTTGCTTTTCATTATTTTCATTATCATTAACATTTTGTTGATCAGTTTGTTCATTAACATTTTGTTGATCAGTTTGTTGATTATTTTCTTTATCATCTCCCTGATATTCTCTGTGATTGTTTTTTTGTTTTCCCTGATCTAGTTGATTAGACTTAAGAGGTTGAGACTTAAGAGCTGATTTTCTTAATTCCTCTACTTTCTCTTCCTTGAGCAAGGGTTTTTCCTTGTGGTAGTGATTCTTATAAGAGATAATATCAACCACTTCAAAAAATTTTACCAGGCGATGAAGATTAACATTATCATAATCCTTAACTGAACCAAGAGCTTGGTAAAGATCCAGATCAGAAGTTATAATATTATTTCTGCTACCCTGGCAAGTGATTAAAGTATCAATAGCCTCATCTGTTTCAAGAAGAAATTTGAGGATTGCTTCAGCCTTGATAAAATATCTTTGTTTTTGCATTGGATTTTCAGGCACCATTATTATTCCCCCTTGTTTTTTTATCTTTTTCATTCTTTTCTATTTTTTCAGCTTGATTATCAGCTTCAGTTTGACCATTACCAACCTTGACTTTAGCATATCTTAAAATCTTATCTTTGAAACAATAACCTGGTTGA
>CAZPDB010000030.1:0-12473 GCA_964585285.1 uncultured Methanosarcinales archaeon | reverse complement strand
CTCTCCTCAGCTGTCTCAACTGACTGATCAATCTTTTTTTGGTCAGCTTTTGGCCAGGGCTGGGTAGAGGCAAAAGGTTTTTGCTCAAGCTGAGACCACATCTCCTCACTCAAATGAGGAGCAAATGGGTTTAACATCAAAGCAAGATTTTTTAGAGAAGAAGACCAAATTTTTTGATTAACTGAATCCTCCCTGTACTTAACCAATTCCTTAACAAACATCATCAAAGAATTAATAGCCAGATTAGGCTCAAACTTTTCAATATGTTGAGTTACAATTTGAATTGTTTTGTGAAGTTTACTCTGAATCTTCTTATCCCGGCTGTTCAACTGGCCGGAACGATGATTGATTCCTTCCTGATTAAGCAAATCAGCCACTTTTTTCAAAAACCGGAAACAACTCTCAACTCCCTGATCAGACCAATCCAACTCTTTTTCAGGCAGAGCAGTGAAAAGAATGAATAAGCGAGCAGTATCAGGACCATACTTCTTAATAATCTCTTCAGGATTGACCACATTACCCAGGCTCTTGGACATCTTAGCCCCGTCCTTGATAACCATTCCCTGGCAGAGTAAGCGCTGAAAAGGCTCATCAATATGGTGCAGTTTAAGATCGCGAAGGGCCTTGGTGAAAAAACGAGCATAAAGCAAATGCATAACAGCATGCTCAATGCCTCCAATATACTGATCAACAGGCAGCCAATAATCAATCTTTTTCTGATCAAAAATCTTCTTCTGATTAAGAGAATCAGCATAACGGAAAAAATACCAGGCAGAATCAACAAAGGTGTCCATAGTATCTGTCTCCCTCGTGGCTGGAGACTTGCATTTGGGACAAGTAGTGTTAGTAAAAGTTTTTGAAGTGGTAAGGGGATTACCAGAACCAGTAAACTTAACATCATCAGGCAACAAAACAGGAAGCTGATCTTCAGGAACAGGAACAAGACCGCACTTTTCACAATAAATTATTGGAATAGGAGTGCCCCAGTACCTTTGACGAGAGATTAACCAGTCTCTGAGTTTATAATTAATAGTTGGGCCTCCCTTTTTAAGTTTTTTAAGGGCAGCAGAAATTTCAGGGATGGCATCCCGATTATTAGCACCAGCGAACTGGGCTGAATTAACCAATCTTCCATCACCGAGATAAGCTCGGGTCATCTTTTCCTGCTTAAGATCATACTCAAAAGGCTGGATAACTAACCTGATAGGGAGATTGAACTTTTTAGCAAAAGTAAAATCACGCTGATCATGAGCAGGCACAGCCATAACAGCACCAGCTCCATACTCATAAATGACAAAATTACCAGTATAAATAGGGATTTTCTCACCAGTAAAAGGATGGAGAGCATATTTACCAATGAACAAACCCTTTTTCTCACTCTCTTCTGAAGTTCTTAAAAACCTGTCTTCCTGCTGAACCTGCTGCAAAAACTTTTGGAATTCTTTTTCATACTTGGTTCCCTTAACCCACTGTCTGACCAAGGGATGCTCAGGAGCAAAAACAAGAAAAGTGACCCCAAAAATAGTATCAGGCCGAGTAGTAAAAATAGGAATAGTCCTTTGGGAGTCCTGTACCTGAAACTCAATAATAGTTCCTTCTGATCTGCCAATCCAATTTCTCTGCATAACCTTAACCTTTTCAGGCCAATCAACTTTTTTAAGACCACTGAGAAGCTCCTCAGCATAACTCCTGATGTTGAAAAACCACTGCTCTAATTCTTTGGATTCAACCTCTGATTTACAACGCCAACACTTACCCTGAACAACCTGCTCGTTAGCAAGGACAGTCTTACAGCCAGGACACCAATTAACAAAAGACTCTTTTCTGTAAGCCAAACCTTTTTTGAGAAACTGGAGAAAAATCCACTGATTCCACTTATAATATTGAGGATGGAGGGAAGCAATCTGACGATTCCAATCATAACTAATACCAAGCTGTGTTTGCTGGGCTTTCATCACCTCAATGTTATCAAGAGTCCATTTTTTGGGATCAGTACCATGTTTAATAGCAGCATTCTCAGCTGGCAGGCCAAAAGCATCATAGCCCATAGGGTAAAGAACATTAAAACCATCCATTCTCTTAAAACGGGCAAAAGCATCACCTAAAGCATAATTACGCACGTGACCCATATGCAAACCAGAACCAGAAGGATAAGGATACATCTCCAAACAATAATACTTGGGTTTTTTGGGATCTTCTTTAACTTTGAAAATGGCTGCTTTCTCCCACTTGGTCTGCCATTTCTTAGCAATCTGATTAAAATCCATCTCTGTTTTTTCAGGAACCTTACTTTTAGTCGGACCAGTTTTTTTCTTAGCCATGATAAAAAAGAATAAGATGAGTTATTTATATGTTTTTTGTTTGACAAAAATATAATAATTATGATTACTTTTGATATTCTACTTGTTAAGATAAAAATTGTTAAGATAAAAATTCTAGATAAATAATTTGATATAGTAATCAACCTTGTCTGTGACAGACATCATAAAATTCGCACTGGCCAGATCTGAACTTACAGAGCGGACCGGGCTTTTTAGGATAATCTTTGATACTATCTGATTGTGTTAACAAATGAATCTGCTCCAGTTCTAAACGAGCTGCTTCAATCAAATCATTAGTGACAGGAATTACTTCTTCATTACCCTTAAGGAAATAGATGCCAATTTCATCTGGTTTTTTTTGATGAACTGTTTGATAGAGCAGAGAATAAAGAGCTAATTGGAGTTTGTGGCTTTCACTCATCTGAGTTCTTTTGGAAGTTTTATAATCCATAATGCGAAGCTGGCCATCTTTTTCTTCAACCACATCCACAAAACCCTTAAGACCATGTTCTTTGGATTCAAGTCTTAACTCTTTTTCCACTGGCTTGAGTTGATTGAAAGACATTTTAAAATCAAGGCCTTGGTCCTGGAGCTGGGAAACCTTTTGAGAAAATTGATTAGCCCAGTTAATTAACATTAAAGAAGAATCCTCAAAATAAAAAGTGTGTTCTTCTGGAGCTAAAGAAAGTTTAAGCAAGTCGTGATGACGAGCCTGCCACTCTCTCTTAAACAAGGAAAGAAGGGGCTTATGAAAACCAGCAGTTTGAATAACTTCAAGGGATAAATCAAAAAATTTCTCTAAAACAGAATGAACAATGCCGCCCCTAACCAGGTGGATATTAGGCTTGGTAGGCAAGCGGAGGATATACTTATAAAAAAACTTTCTAGGGCACTGCTTATAATCCAGAATAGAACTGGGAGAGTGCATTCTCTTTTTAGTTATCATAGACAAAGAAAAAAGAAAGAAGTATTTTAAGCTTTACGCTTGTCCAGTGGGTTAATTTTATTTTTTTTGGGATTGGAATCCTAATTAGGCTTTCTTGAATTTAGCCACAGTATCAATTAAGTCAACATGACCAAGAAAAACAGCCCGGCAACAATACCTTTCCAGACCTAATTCATCAAGGATCTTCTTAACATCCTCGCCATTAGCTTTCCTCTCCTTAAACTCTTCCCAGAGATGAGCAATGGGCTTACCACAGGACCAACAACGAATAGGTATTAACATCTTATCCCTCCACTAAATTTTTATCTTTTGGAAAACTGCTCTTTAGCACGAGCCTTGCCATGAGTATTAGGCTTACGAGTTTCCTTATTCCGAACATCAGCCACTAGTAAATGGCGGTCGTAATCAGTAAAGACCTTTTCTAATTTTTGTTCAAACCCAACCAGAGCTTTACTGATAGCAAGACGGGCAGCCTCAGCCTGGCCATTAATACCCCCTCCTCTGACCCGAACAGTGATATCAACTTTATTGATCAAGTCACCAGCTAACCAAAGAGGCTCGCGAATCTTGTTAAAGTAAAGTGAAGAACCAAGGATATCCAGGTTCTTGTTATTAATCTTGATTAACCCCTTGCCTGGCCTGAGAGTGGCTTTGGCAATACTTTTCTTGCGTTTACCAGAGGTGTGAATAATCTGGCGGGAACCAGCTTTCCTGCTTTTACTCTTCTTTTTCTTATTTGATTTTGTTGTTTTCTTAGCCATTTTTCATCGTTACTCCTGCCAACCTAATTCTTGACATAATCTTTTGAGGGCAATCATCTTGGAAAGAGGTAATTTTTTAGCTTGGGCACCAGGCACAGTCTCCAAGGGTTTATCCCTGAGCTGAGATGGCAGACCAAGGTAACACTTGACCAGGGATAAGGCTTTCCTGCCCTGCCTTTTTTTATGAGGGAGCATGCCCTGAATAGTTCTTTTGACTATACGCTCAGGAGAGCGAGGGAAAAAAGGGCCATGGTAAGCCTCGCCTCTTTGCCGGCGATTCTTATACTTAGCAATGATATCCCTGGGATGTCCGCTAATAACTGCCTCCTGGCAATTAACTACAACAACTTCTTCACCAGAGAGGGCCTGGACAGCAATAAAAGCAGCCATCCTGCCTAAAATTTGATTTTGAGCATTAATAATTTTCATTTTTTTAACCTATAATCCTAATATTTTTTCCCTTAGGATTAGTTTTCATCAACTCCCAAAGAGTGAGCGTCTTGGACTGAGACTGGCGAATTTTATCTAAGGCAGAACTGGAAAATTGATAAGCAGCAATCTCAACCTTCTTATTTAACAGACCATTTCCTAATACCTTGCCAGGAACAAGCACAACCTCATTGTCTTGAGCATAAAGATTAATACGGGAAAGATTAACAATTCTTCTCTGCCGGGAAGGCTTTTCCAAATCCTGAGCCACTCTTTTCCAAAGATTAACCTTTTCCTGAGAAGCCTTTTTCTTTAACTCTTGAATTAAGTTTCGCAATCCAGGATTAACAGGTCCAGATCTCATTTTTATTTTTTCTTAGTCTCCTCCTTTTTCTTTTCCTGGTTATCAAAAACTTTTTTTAACTCGTCCAAACGAGAATCCAAATTCTCCAGGGCAGCAAGAATAATTTCCTTGGGTTCAAGCTGGCCCCAGGATTCAAGATAAAAAATAAATTCGTCCTGAACATTCTTTACTTCAACCAGGTTAGGATAAGCTTCAAGACAAGCCTGACAAAGATGACAGTTTAAAAGCTTTTTTTCATTGACAACCACCTTGTTGTTCTTAACCTCAAAAACCTGCTGCGGACAGACTTTAACAAACTCCTGAGGATGAGCAGGCTGTTTAAGAATCTTAATCTGAGGATTTTGCTTATAATAAGCCAAACCAGGAGACCATTTGACATGATCACGGCCCTGACCAAGAACAGCAGTAGCCACTAACTGGATTTCCTGATCCTTTAACAATTTGGCAATAACCATCTTAGGATAAACCGGCTTAATCTTAGGGTCCTTAGGTTTGAGATCAGAAGCATAAACCATATTCGGCCCCTTAACTTTAAGTGTGAGCTTAGTCTGACAGCGAGCACAACCCTCGCCCTTACAAGAACACTGCTGAGGCAAATTATACCCTTTTAAATCAGTTTTTAAAGGAACAAGACCAAAGCGGTGAGCGAGCATTTCATCATAAAAAACAGAACTGTTATTCTTGATCTCAACCTCCTTAATAGCCATAACTGGAGTCAGAGATATGATAGAACGGCGCAACTCATTAACAAAAGCAGAGCTAACACCCTTAATCAAAAAACTGGCTTTTTCCGAACTTTTTTGAACAACCTTAATTTCCATTTTCCACCTCTAAACTCTTCTTCCTCTCCGACCACCTTTTTTACGGCAGCCATCATGAGGAACAGGAGTAACATCCTCAATAATACCAATACGAAAACCCATTCTGGAAAGAGAGCGCACAGCTGCCTGAGCTCCCTGCCCAGGATTTAAAGGACCATTATGGCCTCCCCGGCCCCTAATCTTGATATGCAATGAATTCACACCCTTATCCCGAGCATCTTCAGCTGCTTTTTTAGCAGCCATCATAGCAGCAGTAGGAGAACTCTCCATACGATGAGACTTGACTACCTGACCACCAGAACAGACTGAAATAGTTTCAGTTCCAGTCATATCAGTGATGTGAATAATAGTGTTATTATAAGAGGAATAAATATGGGCAATACCCCACCTGGTCTTGAAAGAACGGCCAGTAGTTCTGGGTTTTCTGATTGATTTCCTGGAAACAAACTTACCAGATCTTTTAGCTGGCTTCATTTTTTAGCCTCATCTGATTTTTTATTAGTTTTATTAGTCTTGCCTGCTTCTTTTTTTGAGCTTTCTTTTTTTTTATTCTTTGGTTTAGTTTTTTTAGTTGATGGATGAGCCTGCTTTTTTGATTCATCTGCTGATTCTTGATTGGTCTTTTTTTCTTCCTGCTTTTTTTCTTTTTGCTCAGAAGTTAAATGCTCAGGATGTTCTGGATCATTAAAAGAAGAACGAGGAGAGAACTGAATACTTTCCTCATCCTTAACCCGGACAAGATAATTAGGAAAAGTGATGAGCCTGGAACCAATCTTGATATGATGATGAGTGATGAACTGACGGGCCTGCTTGATGGTTTTGGCCAGACCGCTGGCTAAAACAAGAGTCTGCAATCTTCGAGCCATCAAATCCTCAACCTGAAGATTAAGCACCTCATCCAAATCAGCATCAGGCTGGATAAGACCAAAAGAAGACAATTTTTGCAAGAGCTGCTTCTTTTCCTTCTCACCCTGCTGACTGGTATCAGCAGTGAGTTTTTTAGCCTGGTCCTGAAAAGCCTTGAGCTTAGACTCAACCTTCCAGATCTCCTGCTTGTTCTTGAAACCATATTCCTTGATGTAATCTTTTTCCTGCTTAATCCTTTCAGCTTCCCAGGGATGCACAGGAGGTGAATACTTTTTCCTCTGCTTTTTGATATCTCCCATTACCTCTTACCTCCTCCTTCTTTAGGTTTAGCAGCAGCGGCAGCAGCTCGGGCTTTTTTCCTCTGAACTCCAGTAACCTTGCCTTTGTTCTTCCTGAAATTACTCTTGGTTCTCTGACCGCGAACAGTCAAACCCCTGACCAATCTTAAACCGCGGAAAGACTTAATCTTATTAAGGCGCTTAATATCATTATCGCGGATAAACCTGACCTGGCTAGCTAAAAGATGAAGATCCTGGCCAGTTTCAAAATCATTTTGACGATTGAGAAGCCAGGAAGGAAAACCAGCCTTAAGTGGGTCACTTAAAACAGCTTCCAACTTCTGAATTTCCTCATCAGAAAGATATCCTACCTTTTTGTTTTTATCAAGACCAGTAAGTTGGCAAATAGAGTGAGCAAAAGTAAAAGAGACACCAGGAATGTTCTTGAGACCATTAATTATCTTTTTTTCTCCTTGAATATCAGTATTAGCCAAACGAATAATATGGCTGAACTCTTCTTCAGGTTTTTTAGCAGGTTTTTTCTCTTCCATTTTTTAATTTGTAAGCTGGAGAGTTTAAAATTTTTAAGGTTAGAATAACTAACCCTAAAACGCTTTCACTCGGGCTTTGAGGAAGGGAGAGAGAGGGGATTTATAAAGTTTACGCTAGCAAAAAGAGGATTAAGATTTATGAAGAATAAAAAGATGTCTAATTTCAAGAGGGGAAAGGGAACGATTCCAAAGAGCAAAATTATCAAGAGAGGCATTAAGAAAAAGATGATTGCGTCCTTCTTCCCGCCAGCCAATAAAACAATCATCGTCATCATCCCATTTATTTTGATCAATCTGGTAATCAGCTGAACTTACTAACTGACCATTCTTATAAGCAAGAACCTGATGCCCATCAAAAACAATGGTGAGAAGATTAAACTGGTGAAGATCAACATAGGGAAAAGGTCTGAGCGTGATGATCTGGCTGCCAACAACTGGTTTGACAGCAGAACTATCAATTAAGATGGAGTAAGCGCCATTCCAGTTAGCCCGGCTGGAAAAAAGATAACCATCCTTTTTATAACCACCATCAAACTTCTTAAGCCAAACAGAGATAGTTGTTTGGTTATGATCCCACCAATTAGTGTGATTGTTCTGGAGATGGACATAATCATCAACCCCATCTAGTCTAAGAGCCTGACCAGAAATTCCAGGGACCAGAGAAGGCTGGCCGTGCAAGACAGCCTTGACCTGAGAGCTAGGGAGGGTATGGTTATGGATCTTCTCAAAATCAAGATAGACAAGAGTATCATCATAAGGGCTACTAAGATTAGCTCTAGGGGAGTTTTTGATGATATGACCATTTGGTAAGGAGAGGGTGCAAGCAAGCAAGAGGAAAGAACTAATTAAGAGGCAAAAAAGCAGACAAGATAAAAGCTTAAGTGAGGCCATTTTTTCTTTTTTGAAAGGGAGTAAGGAAATGAGCTTGTTTAAAAATTTTTCTATGATGGAGAGTAAAGATTTTTAAAGCCAAAAGAATTGCTTGTTTTTATGGGAGAGAAGATATTGCTAAATGAAAAGAAAAAGTATTATCTCAGAGATGATACTAAGGATTTTCACACCAAAAGGGGAGTCTTAAAGGTGGTTGATTTTAAAAGTGGTAAGGTCAGAAATGCAGGGGGAGAAGAATATTATGTGCTGGAGCCAGATTTTATTGATAGGTATAAACAGATGCGGAGAGGGCCACAAGTGATAACATTAAAGGATTTAGGAGTGATAGCGGCCAAGACAGGAATTGGCAAGGAAAGTATTGTTTTAGAAGCTGGCGGAGGAAGTGGAGGAGCAACATTTTTCTTAGCTCATCTGGCAGGGAAGGTGACGAGTTATGAAAACCGCAAAGAATTTTTTGAGATTTTGAAAGAGAATAAGAAAACATTAGGAGTAAAAAATGTTGAGTTAAAAGAGGGAGATGTGGGAGAGTTTAAAGGAAAGGTTGATATGATTTTACTTGATTTACCAAATCCCTGGGATTATATTAGATTGGTTGATAGTTTGGGAAAAGGAAAATTTCTGGTTGTTTATAATAATAACATAATCCAGACACAGAAGTTAATAGAGAAAATAAGGGAGAGAGAGGACTTGATTTTTGTGGAAACAATTGAATTGTTAGAAAGAAAATGGAAAGTTGAAGGAGAAATAGTTAGGCCAAGCAATGTAGCCATAGGCCATACTGGTTTTATTAGTTTTGTTCGGAAGGTAAAATGATAAAAAAAGAAGCCAGATTTTTAGGAATAGATGACAGTCCTTTTGTTAAACATAGACCTGGAGAAGTTTTAATAGTAGGAGTAGTGATGCGAGGAGGGGAATGGGCAGATGGGGTGTTGTCAACCAAAGTGGAAATAGATGGCAGTGATGGAACAGGAAAGCTGGTGAGGATGATCAATCAATGCAAGTTTAAACCACAATTACAAGCTGTGTTCTTGGATGGGATTGCCTTAGGAGGATTTAATGTGATTGATATCAAGAAGCTAAATGAGAAAACAAAATTGCCAATAATCGTGGTGATAAGGAGAAAGCCAGACATTGAAGAGATAAAAAAAGTGTTAAAAAAGATAAAACAAGGAGAGAAGGCAGATTTAATTGAAAAAGCAGGCCAAGTAGTGAAAATAGGAAAATTGTTTGTGCAGTTAGCAGGATTAAGTGTTGAAGAAGCAAGAGAGTATTTACAAATAGCTTGTACAAGATCATTGCTGCCAGAACCAATCAGATTAGCCCATATGATTGCTTCTGGAGTGGTTGAGGGAGAGAGTAAGGGCAGGGCATAGAAATTTTTATAAATAAGAGCTAGTTGCCAAAATTGATGGAGTTTGATAATATAAGTAGGGTTATTCTTTACCCCTTAGCCCAGGAATTGAAAAGGCATTATGGGGTAGCTATTTTAGCCGGAGAAAGAGAAAGTATTGATGATTGGTTAAGAGCAGGAGTGATAGATTTATTAGATGCTCAACCAGGATTAAGAGTGGCAACTGAGAAGGAAGTAGATATCGTGGCTGAGACAAAAGAAGAAAGATGGGGAATTGACATAAAAACAATAAGCACTGGCTATCGCTATGGAGATGTTACTCCTCTTAAAGGTAAACCCAAATCAATCACCCAAAAGGTTGAGGGAGTGTCCAGAGATTTGAAAAAAATGCAAAGAAATGGTTTTGACCATTCAATAGTACTGTTTTTAGTTTATCCATTAAGAGAAAATCATAGGGAGTGGCCAAGACATTTAAGAAAAATCTCAACTAATATGGAACAAGTGGATAAGTCTGTTTTTGAGTTTGCCAATAAAATTCCAGGAGTATTATATCTTGGAGAAGCACAGAGTTTATAAATTTTTATTGATTATTTCTAAGAATGGATGTGTTAGAAGGGGATGAATTACAATACTGGCTGAGTTATACATTTCACAACAAAATCATGTCAAGGGTTTATTCTTTAGGAAGAGCCAAAGAGGTTATGGGAAATGAGGCCACAAAAATAATTGAAGCTTACAGAGTGATAACAGAGGAGGATGGCGAAGTGCGGTTTGAAGAGATGAATAAAAGAGAGATTGAGTGGTTGAAAGAAGGAGAAGATGATGGTTGAATTTAATCCAGATGGAAGCATAAAATTACCTGAACATTTAATTAAAAATCAAGAAAACTATGATGAAGACTTTAGATCAAAGCCATGTGTAAGAGTGGTTAGAGAGCAGATTTCTGAAAGGACACCTTTAAAATGTGAGTTAAGAATTCAAGCCTCCCCTTTACTGAGATTTCCTCAGAGAATAACCTCAATCTTTGATACAGCTAGTCAAAAGTTTAAACATGGAGCACAATTATCAATAAGAAGAGAAGGAGAAAGAGAATATGTGGTAAGAATCATTTCAGGCAGATACAGATGTTCTTGGTGTGAAAACTTTAGAAAATACTTGAAAAACGAATTAGGAGTGAAAGTGCAAGAGTGGGGCAGTTGCTTTGATTATTTAAAAGGAAAAAATTAAATAAGATTTCAGGTTGTTTCTTTTTATGGTTTATAAATTATCAAGAAGTTCGCTGAGTTTAGCCAGAGAATGTCCAAGATGTTTTTGGCTGAAAATCCATAAAAATATTTCCAGGCCTAAAGGGCCTTTCCCATCATTGCCTTCCGGCTTTGATATTATTCTGAAAAACCATTTTGACAGTCATCGGGATAGAAATGAATTACCACCAGAGCTGAAAGATGAACTAGATGGAGTGGGACTTTTTCAAGATAAAGACAAATTAAAAGAATGGAGGAATAATTTTAAGGGAGTGAGATGGGAAGATGAAGAAGGAAATGTTTTTTTTTGGAGCAGTGGATGATATTCTGGTTAAGGATGGCAAGTTAATAGTTCTTGATTATAAAACCAGAGGATTTCCCTTGAAAGAAGACACAGCAGAACATTATCAGGATCAGTTAGATGTTTATACTTATTTGTTAAGAAAGAATGGCTTTGAAACAGAAGATTATGGTTACCTGATATTTTATTATCCCAAAGAAGTCAATGAACATGGAGATGTGGTGCTGGATTCAGAACTGGTTAAAATGGAGACAAGTATGAAAAACGCAGAGGAAATGATAAAGCATGCATTAAAGATAATAAAGATGAAAGAGTTACCAGAGAAAGGAGAAGAGTGTGAGTTTTGTAAGTGGGTGGAGAAGTTAGGGGAGGTTTAATTGATTAGAAAATCTTACAAGAATTGAAAATCTTACAAAAATTTCGGAAATTCTTACCCATAATATAAATCTCCCTTCTGTTTTTGTTCTCTGTCTTTTACACTTCCTTCTTTGTTTATTCTAGGTCTTTTGGTTATTTCATCTCTTCTCATAGTGATGTTAAGTTCTGTGAGGAATTTATTCATGCCGTCTCTCATGTTAAAAGGACCAGTGGCTTGGCCTTTGAGAGCTGGTTGGCCTTCAAAGACAAGAAGCCTGTTAGCTAAATAATCAATAAATAATAAATCATGATCAACAACCAGAGCTGCTTTGGCTTTGTTAAACATTAAATCATCAAGAATCTTAGCAACTCTTAATCTTTGTTCAACATCAAGATAGGCAGATGGTTCGTCTAAGAGATAAAGATCAGCATCTGCTCCAAGACATTTAGCAATAGCCACTGCCTGCAATTGGCCGCCAGATAATTGTTTAAGATTTTTATCAAGTAGAGGAGCCAAACCAAGAGGATCAATAAGAATATTCTTATACTGCATGGCTTCAGCCAAAGCTTCACCAACACTGCCATCCCTAGGGATATATTGGGGTTTATAAGAAATTTTCAAAGCTTTTTGTTTTAAACCAGGAACTTCTTTTTTAGCTTGTTTTTTATCACCAGGACTGAGTTCACCAGCCATTAATTTAACCATAGTGGTTTTACCAATACCATTTTCACCAAGCACACCAACAACTTCCTGCTTGTTAACATCACCAGGATTAACAATTAATTGAAAAGTATCTAACTTTTTCTCCATCTTTTGCCAGTCAACCAAAACCCCCCCTCTTAATTTAGAAACAGGGGGTTTTTCAGAAAACTTAATCTGATGATCACGGAAACGAACATTAGCTTCTTTAAGATAACCTTCAAGATAAGTGTTAATAGCGTTTTTAGTGCTCTTAACTAAATTAACAATACCATAAGCATTAGGCTGACC
>CAZPDB010000029.1:0-12641 GCA_964585285.1 uncultured Methanosarcinales archaeon | reverse complement strand
GTGTTCGGATTTTTAATGCTTAACATACTCTTATGGAAAACAGCCCTGAGAAAATACACTAGTGCTGGAGGATAGGATAGAAAAGATTGAATAGGGAAAGAACAACCATCAAAGACATAATCTTTGAGTCTTAAAGATAGGATGAGGTGAAAAAATAGGTATAAAATACTGGATAAAAAAAGCTGGCAAGAAAAAAGAGGATCAAGAAGAGATTAAAGAAAAAATATGTGAATTGTTTTTTCCTCTCTAAATTATCCGTGAGTTATTTATAAATTAGATTAGAAATGATTTGATTAGGTAATAATTTTTAGTTTTACTTTTGAATTTTAATCTTAAGGCCGGATTCTAATGAAAGGTCTCCTTTTCCTTGTTTTATTTCTTTAGCTTTAGTAGTAGCTTTGAGATCATCCTGAGCTTCGAGAAGTTCTTGGAAATCTTTTTTATCTGCTTCAATGATGATAGAAGAGATCTCTTCTTTGAGAGAAAGAGTATGTTCTGTTTTAAATTTTCTAACAGCCATAACAATCTCAATAATCTTGTCGCCGATGTTTTCAGCTTCTTCTGAAATAAGAGAGGGGTCTGCTTCTGGCCAGAGACTGATGTGGATACTTAACTGGTCTTCTTTTTCTTTAAAATAGTGAGAATAAATCTCTTCAGTGATATGAGAAAGAATAGGAGCGAAAAGTTTTAAGATGGTTAATAGGGAGTGGTAGAGGGTGTACTGGGCGCTTTTCCTGGCTTGTTCTCCCCGCTGATCTGGATTATAAAGGCGATCCTTGACCATCTCCAGATAGTTGTCACAGAAGGTGTGCCAAAAAAAGTTTTCAGTGTCTAACCTGGGGTGGTTATAATCATAATTATCATAATGTTGAGTTGATTTTTGGATGAGCTGATTAAGCTTGCTTAAAAGCCAGCGGTCAATGAGCTCGAAGTTTTTTGGGGTTTGGCTCTTTGGATCATAATCCTCAAGATGCATTAAACAAAATTTAGAGGCATTCCAAAGTTTGGTGATAAGTTTTTGAGCAGTGACAAACTCTTTTTCCTGAAAAGGAACATCCTCACCAAGTTTAGAATTGGAAGCCCAGAACCTGAGGCAGTCAGCAGAATACTTTTTAATCATTTCCTGAGGTTCAATAACATTACCTTTAGATTTAGACATTTTCCTGCCTTTGGGATCAAGAGCCCAACCAGAAATAGCCACATTCTTCCAGGGAATCTTTTTAAAATGAAGATAAGATTTAACAAGCGTGTTAAATAACCAAAAAGAAATAATATCATGAGCTTGAGGACGAAGAGACATCGGGTAAACCTTATCCTGAAGTTTTTTATCTTTAAGAAGCCAAGTACTGAGCTGGGGGGTGAGTGAACTGGTAGCCCAGGTATCCAAAACATCATTTTCTGGAATAAATTCTTTAGACTCGCATTGGGGACATTGTTTGACTGGAGGTGTATCCTTTAAAGGGTCAACAGGCAGGTCTTCTTCTTTAGCTAAAATAACTTCATCGCATTGAGCACAATACCAGACCGGGAAAGGAACTCCAAAAAGTCTTTGACGGGAGATACACCAATCCCACTGGAGTCCCTTAACCCAATTATTATAACGGGAGATCATATGAGCAGGATGCCAATTGATTATTTTCCCTTGTTCAAGAAACTGGTCTTTGAGGTCAAGATATTTAATAAACCACTGTTTAGAATTAAGAATCTCTAATTCAGTGCCGCAGCGCTCGTGAACATTAACAGGATGGGTAATCTTTTCCTGCTTTTTGAGGAGTCCTTGGGCTTTTAAATCTTCAATAATCTTTTCTCTGGCTTGTTTGATTTTTAGTCCTTGGTATTTGCCAGCAATCTCTGTCATGAGACCCTCTTTAGTAATAGCTTCTTTGAGGGGCAAATTGTGGGCTTTAAACCACTCCACATCGGTCTGGTCACCAAAAGTACAACACATAACAATACCAGTGCCTTTTTCAGGATCAGCTCGTTCGTCCTTAAGAATAGGAACTTCAAAATTGAATAAAGGAACTTTGGCTTTCTTACCTTTGAGTTTTTGGTAACGCTTATCCTCTGGGTGGTAGAAAATAGCCACGCAGGCAGGCAAAAGCTCTGGTCTGGTAGTGGCAATGATAAGATCCTGGCTTTTTTGGCTGCTGTCCTGGTTCTCAATCTTAAAAACAATATCATTAAAAGTGCTCTCAATCTGCTTATCTTCCATTTCCACCTGAGCAATGGCTGTGCGGCATTCAGGACACCAGACAGTGGGAGCTTCTTTTCTGTATTCCCGTCCCTTCTGATACAAATCAAGGAAACTCCATTGAGATATTTTTCTGGAATGATCATCAATAGTTGTGTAAAAAATATCCCACTGGCAGCTCATCCCAATAGCTTTCCAATCAGCTAGGTATTTAGGGCGGATTTTTTTGAGAGTGGTAAGGCAGAGCTTAACAAATTCCTGCCTGTCCATCTGAGCTGATTTAACCCCTTTCTCTTTTTCAATCAATCTTTCTGTGGCTAAACCATTATCATCAGTGCCAAAAGGAAAAAAAATATTAAATCCTTTCATTCTCTTATAGCGAACAAGAAAATCCTGCTGGGAATAGGAAAAAGAATGGCCAAGATGCATCTTACCCGAGACAGTGGGGGGAGGAGTATCAATAGAATAAACTGGTTTTTCACTCTTAGGATCAAAGCGGTAAATAGCTTTCTCTTCCCAGTATTTCTGCCACTTAGATTCTACTTCCTGAGGTTGATATTTTTTTGGTAGTTCCATTTTTCTGTTGATTTGTTTCATCCTGGTTATGTTCTATCTTTATTATTTAATTGGTTGAGAGGGGGGATTTATAAAATTTATTATCTTAAAACTAACTAAAAACCAAAACTATATAATAAATAAATAATTGCTCCTTATTTGATGTGGATAAATAAATACAAGCCAAAAACAATCAGGGAGATTTTTGGGCAGCCAGGAAGTGAAATAGTTGAGTTTGTAGAAAATTTTGAGAGATATAAAAAAAAGAAAAAGAGGGGCTTGTTGATTTACGGGCCAACTGGATGCGGTAAAACAGCAGCAGTTGAAGCTATAGCTGCTGAGAAGAATCTGGAATTAGTGGAATTAAATGCTTCTGATTTTAGAAATAAAGAACAGATTTCTCAGATTGTTGGGCAGGCAATTGGACAGATGAGTCTTTTTGCTAAAAGTAAGATGATTTTAGTGGATGAAGTGGATGGTATGGCTGGTAGAGAGGATAGAGGAGGGTTGTCAGAGTTATTAAGATTATTAGCCAAGACACCTTTCCCAATAGTTATCACAGCCAATGATGTCTGGAACAGCAAGTTTTCCAGTTTAAGAAGAAAAACAAAACTAGTGGAGTTCAAGGCAGTTAGTGATTATAATGTTTATGAAATTCTGAAAAAAATTTGTCTTAAAGAGGGAATAAGCTTTGAGGAGATTGCTCTAAAACAATTAGCCAGAACAGTTGGGGGAGATGTTCGAGCAGGAATCAATGATTTGCAGACACTGGCTAAACTGGGCAAGATTGACAAGGAATCATTAGAATTGTTTGGGGAAAGAGACAAGCAGGAATCAATCTTTCAGGCCCTGATGAAGATTTTCAAGACCAGGGATGCTGGGATTGCCATTAAGGCATTTGATAATATCCAAGAAAACTTTGACAGATGCTTTATGTGGCTGGAAGAAAACATATCCAAAGAATATATTGAAGTAATTGATTTAGACAAAGGAGTGCAGGCACTGAGCAGGGCAGATATATTCAGAGGAAGAATAACCAAATGGCAGCACTGGAGATTCCTGGTTTATGTTAATCTGTGGCTGACAGCAGGGGTAGCCCTGGCCAAGAAAGAGAAAAACAAAAGCTTTGTCAAGTATCAACAACCAAAAAGATTGTTAAAGATATGGATAGCTAACAGAGCTAATGCCAAAAGAAAATCAATAGCCCAAAAAATTGCTGTTAAAACTCATTGCGCTGCTAAAGATGTGTTTAAAGATATTGAATATTATAAGTTAATGTTTAAGAAAAATAAAAAAGAGATGGCAGATTATTTTGATTTAGATGATGGAGAGAGGGAATGGTTAGAGAAGCCTGCGAAAAAATAAAATTCTCTCAGGGCTCCAGAAACTTTAGTTTCTATGGGAAAAGTTAATCACTTATAAGTAATTATATAATCGAAAGATTTATAAATTAGGGCTAATTAATTAAATTAAAATGGATCTGAACAACAAGGATGTAAAATATTTTGTTGGAAAAGCAGCTGAAATACCACTGCTAAAGAAATTAGCTGAAGAATTACCTATAGAGATTGTTACACCATATGATAAAGAAGAACTTGATTTTCTTTGTGATATTGTTCTTGCTACTGCTTATGGAGAAGAAGAAGATTTCACTCTTTTTTTAAATCGTTGTGGTGATGAACTCAAAACCAAATTAAAGGAAGCAGTAATACCAACTTCAAGTGAAGTGGAAATTAGTGAAGATTCTTATCTAGAGACTCTTTTTATTGAATATAATTCTGATTATGCTAAAAGAATAGCAGAAGTTAAATTCTGGAGAGGAGATTATATTGTATAAAAGCAGTTTAACTAGATACACTATCTTTCTATTCTAGATGATTAATGTGCTATTTTTTTAAACTCCATGAAGAGTTAAACCTCAGGATAGAACAGGTACTTATATTCTTCAAAAGCAATGAGAATTTCATAATTAGAGATAGTGCGAGATTGGTGAAACTTTGGATTTATTTCTAGATTATCTAACTAGGAAATCTGTTGGTTAGAATCTTTTTTTATTTTTTCTTCAACTTTCTACAAAAACTCATTCCTAATCAGTCCCCAGACATAGGGTAAGAGAAAGGTAAAGACAAAGAGAGCGGCTACTAACTCAGGCTGGCCGTGAATAGGGATGCCCAGCTGCTGGTCAATAAAATTAGCCACATTGATAATCATGATAAGATTAATAACAGAGATAAGAGGAAGAATGATAATCCCAAAAAGGTGATGTTTTAATTCTATCTCCTCAAGGCTGTGAATGATATGGCTGAAAAGCAGACCAAAACCCAGACCAAAAATGCTGACCAGGATATAGATTATAACTGGTGGGAGCACAAGAATAAAAGGGACAAGAACAATAGCCACGATAAAGCTGGCAATAACCATAATAGTCAAGCTTAACCAATAAACAATCTTGTCCATAGATTTTCTGGGTGACTCCTGCTTAATCTTCTGATAAGATTTTCTGACTTTTTCAATCTCTTTTTTTGACCAGCCCTTTTTTTCAAGATTTTTGATAAGCCTGGATTTGTTTTGATCTTTAGCTTTTTTAGTTGATTTAACTTTTCTGGACATTAAGCCCACCTCTTTTATTAAAACTCTTCTTTGATTTCATAAACAATCTTTCTGGTAAGTTCATAAAAGTTATTAATAACAGTAAAGTATTCAGTACACTTATCAATAGTAATATCAAAAACTCCTTCTTCAAGAAAGGCATGCATAGTGACATTCCTTCTAAACTCAGATTCAGCACTATACCTGACCTTGGACACTCTTTTAAGGAGATTATAAAGCTGGACAGCTTTTTCAAAGACTTCAGCTGGTTCTTCTCCTTCTTCTGGTTTTAAATGCTGAGAGTAAACTCTTTCCACTTCATTTAGCTTAGCTTTTTGACTCTCAGGAATGTTGGCGATAAATTTCTTATTCTGAGCATAAAAAAGAAGAGCATTAAAACCGATATCCAAAGCATTGGAAACACGCTCAAGAAAACCGCGAATGACATCAACAGTGCGGGTATATTTCAAACTAACATCCAAAGAGTGTTCAGCAATTTGCAATTCTTTTCTAAATTCGTGCAGAACTTCATCCATATCCTGAGCCATTTTTTTCTAACCTAATCCTTTTTCTTTTTTCTTCAACAATATTAGTTATCTGCTCTATAAAAATCTTTGCTTTTTCAAGATAATCAGAAACAGTTTTTTGATTAATTTTTCTTAGATTATCATATTGGTCAGAGCAGATAATAAACTCGCCTCCCTTGGAAAATTCCACTTTTGATTGGCGATGAAGAAGGATAATCTCTTTCAGATCTTTCATAGCCAAGAGGTGATCTGAATTAAGAGAGAGCTTTTTAAGATAAACATTTTCAAAAAGATAAATTTTGGATTCAAAATTCTTATGAAAAGGAGGGATCTGCTTATAAAGACGATCAAGATAGAGCAGAGAACCCATAGCAGAAGTCATAGCCAAAAAAATGTTTTCAATAATAGTCAGAAGCATCTTAGGATCCTTAACAAAAGGATAGGTAACAGAGAGCATATGCTCAGCAAGCTTGATATTCTTAAGAGCCCGCTCCTGCTCAAGCTGATATTTCTCTGGTTCTTTAATCATAACAAGAAGAAAGATATCTTAGTATAAAAATTTTCTTAAATTCCACCAGCTATATCTTAAATTAGAATTATTCTGCGTCTTGTTTTTCACTTTTTAAAGCGAGAATAGCAGCAGCCAAATCTCCCTGATGCTCCTTAATTTTTTCTAAAACAGTTTGCTTATCTACTCCTGTCTGGTCAACAACAGTCTGAACATCTTCATCACTAATCTCTAATTCTTTTGGTTCTGTTGATGTTTCTGGGGTGAGGGGCCTTTCTTCTGCTTCACCAATAACTTGATAAGTCTGCTGACCCATCATATTGACCTTAGAAACCTGAGGATCAGTAATAACAATCTCCTTTTCATCTGTTTTGATGATGACTTCAGAAGCAGGGATCTCCACCTGCTTAATACCCATCTTTTTCATCATAGATTTCATTTGTCTTGGATTCATACCAGGAAACATTTATTTCACCTAAAAAATGACATGCAGTATGATTAAGGCAAAAGCAAGAAGAATGATGAGAGCAATCATATGCGCAGGTTGAATCTCTACCTTGCTCTTATAATCATCAAAATACCTCATCAAGCCTCCCATACCACTAGGCATTCTAATTTTATCAGCCATAATAACATAGGAAAAAGAAGGGGTATAAAAAAGTTTTGATTTTTTTTGTTTTTTGAAAATGAGAATGAAATAAAAAAATTAATAGCAAATTTTATAAATAAAAATAGCTGACAAAAGATTACTTATTAAAAAAGGTGATTAGGTGAATAAAATAGAGAGAAAGAACATAGAATTAACTGTTTTATTGCTTTTGGCTATTTCTATAGGTTTAGTAATATTCTTTAATGAAAATGGATGGACTGGTTATGTTCTTTTTGAGAGCCAGGATTGCGTGAATTTAGGTAATTTACCATATAGTTATGGTGCTTATTATGTCAATGAAGACACTCAATTATGCAGGGATGTTTATTATGCTTACACCACAGGCAATGCTGTGGTGATAAATGCTTCTTATATCACTCTGAATTGTAACGGAGCAAAACTGATTGGTCAGGGAAGCGCATATGGTACTGGAATTTATGTTTGGGGAGATTCTGGCAGGGTGAATTATGTTGATATAGAAGATTGTGATGTTTCTAATTACAATAGGGCTTTAAAGATAGTCCCTTATTATGGGAGCATGTATAATGTGACAGTGTTTAATTCATCTTTTTATGATAGTTATAAGGGGGTGGAGATGGTGCCGAATACAGGCAGTTTACATAATTTTGACCTTGTTGATGTGAAAGTTCATGATAATTCCAACCAGGGAGCTTTTATTGGATTAAGTGCTTATGTGAATATCCTAAATTCAACTTTTTATAATAATCCCACTGAAGTGTTTGGAGACCAGATAACTCATTTTGACATGCATTGGAACAATATCTATAATTCAACCCTTTATCACCTCTACTTGACCTTAACCTCAAATTATAACCTGACTCGCAACTGGTGGGGCAGAGACCCGCCAAATTGCTCTAAATTCACTGGTATAACCTGCGATGCTGACCTTGATCCGTGGCTGAAAAGAGAATACCCTTATATTGTTGGAACAGTAAATGATATTGAGACTGATTATGAACTGGGAGAAGTGCTTATTAATGGTTCTCCAACATTACCAAGTGTGATTGAAGGAGTAGCAAGAGTTAATATTACTACTAAAGATGACAAGCCATTTATTGAGTTTGACTGGAATTTTAGCCAGGAAAGATTAAATTTAAGCGGTGTAAGAATCAACTACTCACAAGATAATAACACAGTGATTATTAAAGGGCTAGATGGTTTGGTTGCACAAGGCAGAACCAAAACAGTTTATCTGAAAAAATTATTTCGAAATGCAGTCTGTATTATTGATCAGCCAACTGTAGTCTTGAGTGATTTTACTGGTTCTTGCAATGGAGCAGATGAAGTACTGGTTAATTGTCCAGGAACAAATGGGCAATATAGTTGTACAATAATAGGTGATAAATTAAAAGTGTCTGGGCTGAATCATTCTGGAGTGCAGGGAAAACAACTTGGTTGCGTTAATGTAACAGATGATTTATACATTAATTCCGATACTGTGCTTTGCAATGGAACTTATCAGATAAATGATACAGGAGCAAGCGGAGTGATTATTATTAATTCCAGTAATGTTAATCTGACTTGTAATGGGACAGTGTTAGTTGGGAATGATACTGGTTATGGAATTTATTCATTAA
The DNA here is from genome assembly GCA_964585285.1 of uncultured Methanosarcinales archaeon. GTDB lineage: Archaea > Nanobdellota > Nanobdellia > Woesearchaeales > CAZPDB01 > CAZPDB01. Next base: position 4,024 of record CAZPDB010000029.1, on the reverse strand, counting down.
ACCAGGAAAATTTCACTATAAAAGGATGCGAGATTAGAAATTACTTTCACGGGCTTATGTCAGTAGTAGCATTCCAGACTCTAAATAATCAAAAATACATTAATTTAACCGTGAGTGATAATGAGAATGGAGTAATTATAAACAGTGGTCCAGGAGATATACATAATAATCTTACTTTTGATGGGTTATCAATAATAAATTCTACAGGCAGAGGATTATATTTAATGAGAACACAAAATTCATTTATTACTGAATCCAATATTTATAATAATAACCAATCAGGGATTTATTTAAGTTCTTATTCTGATAATAACACTTTTGAAAATAATAATATTTACAATAATACCCAATATGATTTAGACCAAGACCCAACAAGCAGTGGCAATAATTTTACTAATAACTGGTGGGGGAGTGATTGTCCTAACTCTTCGCAGTTTGATGGCATAAATTTCTCTGCTGACATTACTCCATGGCTGGATGCTGCTTATCCTTTTGGAGTGCCAATTTATTCTTGTCCTGCTCCGGCTCCGCCAGCACCAACTCCTTCACCATCAGGAACAGTAAAAAGATATGAAAATGGTCTTTGTCAAGAAATCTGGCTTTGCTATCCTTGGAGTGAATGTGTTGATGGAATACAAACCAGGGTTTGTGAAGATGATAATGAGTGCGGGACTCAGAAAAACAAACCAGCAACAAGAAGAGATTGTGGAATAGGGGAGGAAGAAGAACCTTTTGAAGAACCTCCTCAAGAAGAAATTCCTGAAGAAGAAAAATTGGAAGAACAGAAAGAAGAAGAATTTCCTCTGCCGCCAGCAGTGAAGGAGATTATTGAAAAAGCCAGATTGAGTCCATTTAGAGTAGGGATTATTGCTGGGTTGATAATATTAATTTTGATAATAATACTCTCATTTAAATTTGTTCCTCACAGTGCTATGGCTAAGATGTGGAATAGACTGATGAGATTATTCAAGTTTAAGAAAAAATAGCTCTTTATCTTTCTAATTAAAATATTTAAAAATAACTTAATTTTTAAAATATCTATCTTATCTTAAATTTTTAATATTATTAAATAATCTTAAAGTGCTAAAAAATTTAAATTTTATTAATCTTATTAATTTTCTTTTAAATCTTAAAAATCTTTTAATCATTAAAATAACTAAAATAGTAAGATTTAAATATGACCTACGATATAAATTGATAAATCAGTATACAAAAAAGGCTATTGAGGTTTAGAGATTGAAAACAGAGAAAGTTAATAAAACCAGAAAAGAGAGAAGAACCTTTAAAGAAATAAGGGATAAAATTCTGCTAAGCTTAGGTATAAGCAAAAAAACAATCAACCAGATTGCAGAAGAGATTGGTGTCAACTGGAAAAGTGTTGACAACCACTTAACTTATCTTCTGGGCAAAGGTATGGTAGAGCTGGTTTTTGAGTCAGATTATACCAGGGTTTTTGATCTGAGTGATAAAGGCAGAGAATATGTAAATTTGTTGAAAGAAATTAATTCAAAATTAATTAATCCAAAATTAAAAATCAGGAGTGAGAACAATGACTAAGGTGCTCATGTTTGGCTGGGAATTCCCACCCCTGAACCAGGGAGGATTAGGCACTGCCTGTTATGGACTAACCAAAGCTTTAGCAAAAAAAGGCACAGAAATAACTCTTGTTCTGCCAAAAATTCAAGCAGGCAAAGGATTAGAAGAAACAACCAAACACTTGAAACTAAAAGGAGCCAACCAACAAAAAATAAAGATCAAACTAAAAACAATAAACTCTCCTTTGTTTGAGTATGTCAGTTCTGAAAGCTATGATGAAGAAATAAGAAAACTGATAAGAAAAGTAAAAAGCAAAAGCGACATCTATGGAAAAAACCTGCACCAGGAAGTTTATCTTTACTCCCTAAGAGCCAGAGAATTAGTCAAAGAAATGCTAGAAGAAGGAGAAGAATTTGATATCATCCACTCCCATGACTGGCTGACCTTCCAGGCAGGAATAGAAGCAAAAAAAATCAGCGGCAAACCATTAGTAATCCATGTGCACGCCACAGAGTATGACCGGACAGGAGGCAACAGAGTCAATGAATATGTTTATGGAATTGAGAAAAAAGGAATGGAATATGCAGATAAAGTCATAGCTGTGAGTAATTTTACCAAGAACAAGATAAAGGATTGTTATGGAATTGATGAAGGAAAAATCCAAGCAGTGCATAATGCAGTAGAATTTCCAATAAAAGAATTTAAACAGGAAGAATTTGTTCTAAAAAAATACCATAAGATTGTGCTTTTTGTAGGCAGATTAACCCTACAAAAAGGACCTGATTATTTTATTGAAACAGCCAGAAAAGTGCTGGAGCAGGATGAAAATATTAGATTTATCATGGCTGGCAGTGGAGATATGGAAGCCTACCTGATTCAGAGAGTGGCTGAAATGGGATTAGGAGATAAGATACTCTTCACTGGATTCTTAAGAGGAGAAGCTTTGAGTAAGGCTTACCAGATGGCTGATGTTTATGTGATGCCCTCAGTCAGCGAGCCATTTGGTATTGTACCCTTAGAAGCAATGAGTAATGGAACTCCAGCTATTATCTCCAAACAAAGCGGAGTGAGTGAAGTAATTAACCACTGCCTAAAAGTGGATTTCTGGGACATAGATGAGACAGCTAACAAGATATTAGGATTGTTAAAATACAAGGAACTGCATCAGACACTTAAACAACATAGCAGTTGGGAGATTAAGAAATTCAACTGGTCAGATCCGGCTGAAAAATGCCTGGGAGTCTATAATGAAGTATTGGAAAGGGTGAGGAACAATGGTTGATATCTGCTTTTATTTTCAGGTTCATCAGCCCTTAAGAATGAGGCAGTATCAAGTTTTTGATATTGGCAAAAAAGATGATTATTTTGATAAAGAAAAAAACAAGGAAGTGCTGCAAAAAGTGGCCAGGAAATGCTACCTGCCAATGAACCAGCTGTTATTAAGAATGCTGGAAGCAGAACCAGGATTTAAGATAAGTTTTTCTTTTAGTGGAATCTTGCTGGAACAATTAGAAAAATATTCTCCAAAAACATTAGAACTATTTCAGAAATTAGCAGACACAGGCAGGGTAGAAATCCTGAATGAAACCTATTATCACTCTCTGTCATTCCTTTTCTCAAAAGAAGAATTCAGGGAACAGATCAAGGAACATCAGGAGAAGATAAGAAAACTATTCGGCAATAAACATAAATCAAAAGTTTTCAGGAATACAGAATTAATTTACAACAATGAATTAGCTTATCATCTGGAATGGCTGGGATATAAAGGAGTGCTTTTAGAAGGAGCAGACCATATTCTGGATTGGAGAAGCCCAAACTTTATCTATCAACCAAAAATGGGCAAAAAAATAAAATTGTTGTTAAAGAATTACAAGCTATCTGATGATATTGCCTTCAGGTTTTCCAACAAAAGCTGGAAAGAACATCCTCTGACAGTGGAAAAATTTGCCCAATGGGTAAATGCAGTTAATGGCAATGGAGAATGCGTTAATTTGTTTATGGACTACGAAACTTTTGGAGAGCATCAATGGGCAGACACAGGCATTTTTAAATTTATGAAGCGTCTGCCAGAAGAATTATTAAAACATCCAGATAATAATTTCAAGACTCCAACTGATCTGGTCAAAAAATACCACCCCAAAGCAGAATTGGATGTTCACTATCCTGTTTCCTGGGCAGATATTGAGAGAGATGTTTCAGCCTGGCTGGGCAATAAACTGCAACAAGCAGCCACTAAAGAAATTTACGCTTTAGAAAGACCAATAAAAGAGAGCGGAGATCTGAAATTACTCAAAAAATGGAAGAGATTAACCACCAGCGACCATTACTATTATATGTGCACTAAATGGTTTAGTGATGGAGATGTGCATAAATACTTTAATCCCTATGATTCCCCTTATGATGCTTTTATGAACATGATGAATATTATCAATGACCTTAAGATAAGGCTTAAAACTTCAGTTAAAGAGAAAAATCAAAAAAATTTAAA
>CAZPDB010000028.1:2136-12874 GCA_964585285.1 uncultured Methanosarcinales archaeon | reverse complement strand
AAAAGAATATAATATCACTGTTATTTCTATGAGTTTGGGAACAGCTTCTCTCTATAATAAGAGTTGTGATTCCCATTATCCTGCTCTGGCAGAAGTAGTTAACAATGCCACTGCTAAGAATATTACTTTGGTCGCTGCTACTGGTAATGATGGCAGTAACACTAGTATCTCTTCACCTGCTTGTCTTAGTAATGCCACTAGTGTTGGAGCAACTGATAATAGTGATAATCTAGCTAGCTTTAGTAATCATAATAATCTGACTGATTTGCTGGCTCCTGGATTAGGAGTAACATCCACTTGTCTTGGTGGAGGTTTTTGCAGTAAATCCGGCACTTCTATGTCCACTCCTCATACAGCTGGTGCCATTGCTTTGATTAACCAGTATTATCAGCTTTTTTATTCTCAGCCAGCTCCTCTTCTTGAGGCAGTTACCTGTTTAAAAAACACTGGTGTTAATATTACTTATTCCAATCATACTTATAAGAGGATTGATGTCCTGGCTGCTGTTAATTCTTTTAATATTACCCTCCCCAATATAACTTCTTATTTTCCTAACCAGTCCAGTGTGAATATTGTTGAGCCCCAGAATCAGACCTTTAATATTACTGTTTATGACCAAGAAAATCGGGATCTCAATATCACCTGGAAATTAGACAACCTTAAAGTCAAATCAGAATTGGTTAACAACACAAATCAGACCAATCAAAGCCTGCAGCCCTCATCCTCCTGGACTTTCTTGGGTAATTATACCCAGCAGGGTTCTCATACTGTTCTGGTCACTATTGGGGTTGGCTTAAATTTTAGTTCTCATTCATGGGATTTAATTGTTAATAACACTAATCTTGCTCCTTATTTTGTTAATCTTACTAATACTACCACTAATGAGGATACTAATCTTACTTATTCTCTGCCTGTTTTTGATCCTGATAATAATAACCTCACTGTTAATACTACGCATCCTAATGTCAGCATTATTAACAGCACTATTCTTTTTTACTCTCCTCCACAAGACTGGTTTGGTAATTTTAGTCTTAACTTAACTGTTTTTGACACTTATGGAGCTAACTCCACTGATAACCTGACTATCTTTGTCCTTCCTATTAATGATCCTCCATTTATCCATAACACAGAGTTTAATTTAAGTTATAATGAAACAGACCTTGTTAATATTACTATTAACTCCACTGATGTTGATAACACCTCATCTCAATTAACTTACTCTGTTAATGATTCCCGTTTTAATCCTTATCCTTCTCAACAAGAGAACAGCACTTTTACCTGGAACACCACTCTTAATGATGCTGGGAATTATTCTATTCTTTTCAGTGTGACTGATAATAATTCCACTGCCAGCCAGAATTTCTCTATAACTATTATCAATCAGCCAGACTTTGATGGTGATGGCATCCCAGATATTTATGATAATGATGATGATAATGATAATATTGCTGATATTAATGACACTTTAAAAGGCAATTCTTCCCACATCAGCGCTAATATTAACTTAACCCTGTTTATTGGTAACTCCACCAACACTTCTCAGCAGTTCAGTGGAATAGAAAATATCACTATCCAGCAGGCAGTGACTAATAAGACTGTGGTTGAGTTTGCCTGGAATTTTTCTCATCTTCTTGACTTATCAGGTATGGCCATCAATTATACTAATACTAGCAGCGGCGGGGCTGTTTTAATCAGTGGTATCAACCTGAGTGGCAGTCAAAGAAAAACAGTTTATCTTGATAACACTTCTGGCATTTTCAGTGTTTGTATTCAGGACAAAGAAAATACTATTATTAACATCACCTCTGGTTGTAATGGAGCTAATGAGACTTTTTTGGCTTGCAATAATCAAACTTCTGGCGGTTATAAATGTGAACCAGTCAGTAATAGTGCAAGGTATAAGATTTCTGGTTTAAGACATAGTGCTGTGCAACAACAATGCCAAGACAATGATGGGGATGGTTATGGACAGTATTGTCTTTTAGGAGATGACTGCGATGATAATGATGCTTCCAAGACCACTAACTGCGGAGGCAATGGTGGTGGTGGAGGAGGCGGGGGCGGAGGTGGTGAACCAGAAGAATGTCAGGATGGCAAGGATAATGATGGTGATGGCTTGATTGATTGGCCTGATGATCCGGGTTGTGATAATAGACTGGATGATAATGAGAGCAATCCTTGTATTGAGAGATGGGTTTGTCAGCCTTGGTCTAACTGCAGTCTTAATGGCACCAAGATAAGAATTTGTCAAGAGGTAAATAATTGCAGTACTGAAAAGTATAAGCCGGATATGGACAGGGGCTGCACCCCTCCAGAGCTACCAGAAGAAACACAACAACCAGAGTTAGAACAACCAGCTGAGATACAACCAGCAGAAGAAGATAATATTAGTAAAGAAAATGTCAGTGGAGAAGGTTTGATTGAGGTTGAAAAAGAACAAGAAACTGATTTTAAGGATTTGGCCATAATCACAATCAGTATTGCTGGTCTGATTTTGGTTGTTGGTGTTATTATTGGCACTGTCTGGTATTTTGGCAAGAAAAGGATTGAAGAGCCTTTGGAAAAGCTTGAATCATTTAAGCTTAAAAAATCAAAATCCTCATCTAAAAAAAGACCATCTAGAAGACAACCAAAAAAAGCTAAAAAATAATCCTGCTAGAAAAATTATTAAGCTTAATCAATGATATAGAGTTTAGGCTTAAGACAATTTTATCCTACCCTCACCTCTTTAATCACTAATTCTGCACATTCTTCTGACTCTTCTTTGATTTCTGTTTTTTCAATAATCATCCTTTTTTTGAATAGGGGGCAGTTCAAAACCAGTGTTTCATATTCTCCACCTTCGCCTGCTGGGTTGAATTGGATTTTCCTGGCTAAGGCAATGAGTTCATTCACAGATTTTTGGTCTAATTTTCTGCCCAGCCATTTCTTGTCCAGACCATAAGCTGCTATTTTGATAATAATAAAATCAAATTTTTCTTTTAAGAGCAGTTTTAATTCTTTTTCCTGGTCCATCTGCCAGAGAGGAGAAAAAACCTTTAATCCCAAACTTTTTGCTATTTTTTCAATTCTTTCTTTTTGATAATTTGAAAACAAAGCTCCAGTAGTAATACCTTCAATAGCATATTCTTTTTTTGCTCTTTCCAGCGCTCTCTTCAGATCATTAAGTTCTTTTTCTTTTTCACCTTTTGTTTTCTCTGTAATTAATGGCAATCCAGCTGCTCTGGCCTGCTCTTTCACTAGGTCTATGCTTGGTGTATGGTACATATAAGAATCAGGGTTTTCACTTTCAATAGTTATTAAGCAGGCAATCTCATCTCCTTTTCCTGCTCTCAAGTGGGCTGCTAACCAGGAATCCTTGCCTCCAGAAACAAGAGCAGCCAACCGCACCGGTCCCTGATAAAACTGCTGCAGATATCCTGACTTTGATTTTCCTTGCTTTTTAGCCAGTTTCCCCAGTGCCCGGTCAATCTTTGATCCGTATTGCACTGCTTTTTTTGGTCTCATTGCCACTTCCTTATCCAGTCCTAAGTCCTGCATTGCTTGTCTGAAAATCAGTTTTCCCAGCGTCTTTTCTTTTTCCTTCCCCTCGCCAGATTTTCTAATTTTCCCAATCTTATATTTTCCAGGAATTTTTAAAGCAAAATCTACTAATTTCTTGTCCAAAAATGGAAGCAGAAGTTTTAGCCCACAATATTCAGCCACTCTTAAATCCCTTTCCAAATCTCTCTGGTAAATCATTCTTATTCCAGCCAGGCACTCCTTATTTATCTCTTTTTTTTCTGCTGCTTTTTTATGCCTTTCATACCCAGCAAAGATTTCTTCAGTGCCCAATCCAGAAAAAACATACTTGGTTCCATCCTTTTGAGCTTGTTCCAGAGCCAGCAGAAAAGGCAAAGCCACACCTATCTTAACCACATTACTGCTCTTGATAATACTGGCTGTTTTTTTAACATATTTTTCTGTTTGTTTAAGATTGATTTTTCTAATTTTAAGGGGAAAGTTATATTTCTTAGCAGCTTTCTGGGCCCAGACAAGATCAGGGGCTTTTTCCATTCCTGGTTCTTCCAGGGCTGCAGTATAACAGATAAAATCAACTCCTAATTCTTTGAGGATAAAACAAATACTAGTGCTGTCAACCCCGCCAGAAAAAAGAACACCAATTTTGCCATTATCTTCTTTAGGGAGGTTTTTAGAGATAGCATTTATTATCAGACCTTGAACTTGTTTGATTATCTTTTTCTTAGATAAATTTAATTCTTGGCTAAGTTTAAACTGTTGGCCAAAGTCTTTATTTAATTCTTCATTAGACATAAAAGAGTGAAAATAAGAAGAGTTTAAAAATTATCTGGTTTTATTCTCTGGTTTTATTCTATGGGTTTATTCTCTGGTTTTATTTTCTTTATAAATCTTTATAAGTTACTACTATTTAATCGTTACAAAACCAAAAGATTTATATAGTTGAGCCTCAGTTTATTTTATATGATTGATATTGGTTTTGATGAAGAATTAAGCAATGGCTCTCAAACCTTAGCTAATGCTTTGAATCATGTTCCAGAGGGAGAAAGAAAAAAAGCTGAAGAAACTATCTCAAAACTGGCTCAACTGGCTATCAGAGATGACACCACTGAACTATTTAACAAAAGAAAATTTAGGCAGGACATCAAAGAAGCTTTGAAAAGAACAGAGGAGACTTACGAAATTAGCCTGCTCATGATAGATTTAGATTGTTTTAAAGAATACAATGATACCTATGGACATCAGCAGGGAGATAACTTGTTAAAAAAAGTCGGCCAAGAATTAATTCAAAATACTAGAATTAAGAGTGGGCAGGACGAGATTGTTTATAGTGTTGGAGGGGATGAATATGCTGTTATTCTTGACCAGACTAGTTTAGATCAGGGAAGGATTGTTGGAGAACGTCTCAGAAGCTTGATTGAAGAGATTTGTCAGGATGAGGAAGTAACTGCCAGTATTGGTCTGGCTTCTTATCAGCCTCATGACAGTGTTGAAACCCTCATCCACCGGGCTGATGATGCCCTCTATAAAGCTAAGCATAATGGCAAGAACAGAGTAGAGACAGTCCAGTCTTAAATATGATCTTCTTAATTCTTAGATTATTTTTTAAGAGACTATTTTTATGCTTTTCTTTACTATCATTTTCTCTTTTTAACAATAAAAACTTTATCATTTTTTCTGGCTTTCTGCTCCAGTTTTATCCCTGCTCTCCTGCCTTTTTTAACCTCTTTAACTGGTTGGTGATTAATCTCCATTGAGGTTATTTTTTGCTTAAAAACACCTGTTTTATTGCCAAGGATTAAGATGTTATCTCCAATCTTCAAAGGCTTGTTTTCTATTAAAACCTCTGCTACCCTTGGTTTATCATAGAAATTTTTGACCATTCCAGAATAAAGCTTGTATTCAACTGCCTTACTTCCAGACACGACTGCAAAATCATCATTAGTTGGCGTTCCCAAGAAAAAGCCAGTTGAAAATCCCCTGTTATAAACTTTTTTTAGTTCTTCCAGCCATTGTTTTTGCTTTTCTTGCCATTCTTTTTTAAACTCCTGTTTTGCTTTGCTTTTTTTAGTCTTGTTTTGCCAGTAAAAATCAATAGCTTCTCTATAAACTTTTGTCACTATCTGAGCATATTCTGGATTCTTATTCCTTCCTTCTATTTTAAACATGCTTATCCCTGAATCAATTAATTTATCAAGAATTGGCAATGCGCAGATATCTTTAGGTGAAAAAATATATTGATTCCTCACTTCCAGTTCATCCCCTGTATCCAGATTCTTGACCTGATAAGCTCTGCGGCAGGGATGCAGACATTCTCCTCTGTTAGCTGATTTCTTAAACATTCCCTGGCTTAACAAGCACCGTCCTGAGATTGACAAGCACATTGCTCCGTGGATAAAGGTTTCCACTTTTATTCCTAATCTCTTTTTTTTTATTTTTTTCACTATTTCCTTAATTTGTTTTAGAGAGCATTCCCTGGCCAGATTAATTGATTTTGCTCCTAATCTATGATAAAATTTTATTGCCTCAAAATTAGAAACAGAAGCTTGGGTTGATATATGAACAGGAATTTTATTCTTTTTAACCAAAGAAATCACTGCTGGGTCCCAACAGATTATGGCATCAATTTGAGCCTGCTTTGCCTGATTAATTATTTTTTCAATTTTTTGAAGTTCATCATCATAGATAATTGTGTTAATAGTGAGAAAAGCTTGGGTTTGGTGTTGATGACAGAACTTTACTATTTTGGGCAGCTCAGTTGAGTTAAAATTCTGAGCAAAGGCCCGCATATTCCAGTCTTTTAATCCAAAATAAACAGCTTCAGCACCGGCTCTGATACTTGCTCTTAACATTGGCCAGCTTCCTGCTGGCGCCAGAAGTATGGGCTTCATCTTCAGATTATTTTTTGTTCTCTACTTGTTCTATAACCACTTTGTTTTTTTTAACTTTAATATGGGCTTCCTTGCCCTCTTCAAAATCAGCTACCCTGGTGATAAGTTCTGGTAATAAAACTCTTTTACCCCTGAAAACCAGCTCTGTGGCAATCTCATTCTCTTCTCCTTCTTCTAATTGCATCTCTTTCCAGGCTTTGCCTTTTTTTTCTGCTTCCTGATTTTCTTTCCAGTCCTTGGTTTTCTTATAAACACATCTGGCAATCCTTCCAGCTACATCAACTCCAGTGGTTTCTGTTATCCCCTGCAATCCAGGAGAAACATTGATTTCAATCACTAAAGGCCCTTTCATTCCTTCCAGTAAATCAACTGCGCAAACATCTGCTCCCACTGACTTGGCAGCTCTGACTGATATTTTTTTGGTATGCGAATCCAGTTCAAGCACTTTGCCTTTGCCTCCTGCGTGAATATTAGCTCTTTTTTCTTCACCAGCAGCTTTTCTCTGCATAGAAGCAACCACCTTATCACCAGCCACAATCGCTCTGATATCTGTCCCTCCTGTTTCAACATATTCCTGAATAATAAAAGGCTGGTTTAGCTTTGACAAAGTGTCTAGGATTGAAGAAGCCCCAGCAAAAGAATCAGCAAAAAGCACTCCCTTGCCTTGTGTTCCTTCAGGTATTTTCATAATTACTGGATAGTTTATCTCTTTAAGAATATCCTTGGCTGCAGTTATGGTGGCAGTGATATATGTTTTTGGTGACGGAACCTTGTGTTTTTCCAGCTCAATTTGGGTCAGGGCTTTATCATTGCAGATAGTAAAAGTTTCCGGGTTTAGGTGCAGATATGTTTTTCCTTTCAGAGCATCAGCTAGTGTTCTTAAAATCAAGCTGTATCTGAATGAGCCTTTGAGAAAAATATGGTCATATTCTTGGATTTCTTTACCATTGTACAAAGCTATTATTTCTTTGGTGTTCACTCTTACTTCTGTATTTTTTAAATCAATCATATCCACCTGATCAAAGTACTTTTCCATAGCTTTGGCTAACATTTTTGAACTCTTACTGCCCAAGGATATGATAGCTGCTTTGAGTTTCATTTTAACACCAGGATAGAAGAATACCTAATAATTGCTTTTAAATCTTTCTATTATTAGTTTATAAATCATATATAAATAAGAGCATAAATAACTAAAAACAGTTTTCAGTCTGCTTAACCTTATTTCTTTTTCCTTCTTTTTTGTTCTGAACCAGGCAGTTCTGCTCTTGCAGACTGCCTGTCTTGGATTCCCAGAATCCCGGACCAGGACAGAGTCCTGGAAAAATACTGCCAGTTTTAGCTGGCAGACCAGGGTAATCAGATATTTAATCGGGTATTTAATCAGATATTTAAGCATATTAGTTTATACAATTTTCAGTTAACCCATTAGTTTCAAAGAATTTCAAAGTTAGAAGTGTTAGAGTTATTTATCTTTTAGCGGGTCTATTAAAAAGCCTTTTTTTAGAATGTTCCTGCCTATTAAAACCTGGAATTTCATATGGCTCCTCTCACTCAGTGTAAATCTTGCTTTGAATTCCAGGCCAGCTAGTTTAAGTTTAATAAAAGTGGATTTTCTTTTCATCACACTGTTAGCTGATTTGATAGTGGTCATTTTTTTAAGCGGTTTGTAACCCAATTGCTTAGCTAATTTATTATCAATAGAACTGACTGTTGCTCCTGTATCTATTCTGGCCAGCTTCCTTCTTGTTTTGCCGTCTTTTTTCTCTTCAATAATCACTGGTTCAACCAGACCGACCATAACCCTGTTTGAAAGCTTGGTTAATTTAGGCACTTTGTGCTTAGGCTCATTGTGCTGACTGCTGTGCTTATGATTCACACTCTTATAACTTTTCTCTTTCTTACTCTTGCTTTTCTTGTCCTTGCTTTTCCTGCTCGTTCCTTCCCTCTTCTTTGTTTTTTTTCTGATTGTTTTTTTCTTTTCCATCTTCCCTCTTAATTTTTTATTTACTCTTGCATTGCTTTTAACACAATTTCAATAAATTCTTCTAATGATAGTCCTAATTCTTTTTCACAGCTTAAAATATTTTCTCTTTTGCAGGCCCGAGCAAATGATTTGTCTTTAAATTTCTTTTTTACAGAACTAACTTTTACCTTTTTAATATCTTTATCAGGCCTGATCTTAACACAAGCAGAGATTATTCCAGTTAACTCATCACAGGCAAATAGGGCCTTTTTCAATAAAGTATCCTGAGGCAAGCCTAAGCATTCATTGTGCGATTTAATTGTCTCAATCAACTCAGGAGCAACCCCTTTCTTTTTCAAGATCTCTTCTGCTATGATAGTATGTTCCTCCATGCTCTTATATTTATCAATATCCAGATCATGTAATAATCCAGTGATAGCCCAAAGCTCTTCATCCTGTTTAAAATGTCTGGCCAGCCCTCGCATCCCTTTTTCCACATTTCTTAAATGCCCCTGGCTTTTTTTAGAAACATTTTCCTCAACTAATTTCTCAGCATCTTTGTAACTTATTTTTGGGTTAAAACCCTTATCAGAAACTTCCACTCTCACTTTGTCCAATTCTCCTTTTTCCTCTGATTTTTTTCCTTTGCCTTGTTTACTTTTTTTCTTCTCCTCTTCTCTTGCTCTTACCCCTTCTGCTCTTATTTCCTGTCTCATAAAAGGAAAAAATATCACTTCTCTGATAGAAGTCTTGCCGGTTAATATCATCACTAATCTGTCTATACCTATCCCCACTCCTCCTGTTGGTGGCATTCCTTGTTCTATGGATTCAATAAAATCTTCATCCATTGGATGGGCCTCTTCTGCTCCTGCTCTTAATTCAGCTGCTTGTCCTTCAAGTAACTTCCTCTGTAAAACAGGATCATTTAACTCTGAATAGGCATTGGCCATTTCCATGCCAGCAATAAACAGTTCAAATCTTTCCACATAACCCTCTTCTTTCTTGTCTGGTTTGCAAAGTGGTGTGGTTTCTATTGGATGCTGGGTTATAAATACTGGCTGGATTAATTTCTCCTCAACCAATTCTTCAAACAAGGCTACCAGCAGTTTAGTCCGGCTAACCATGCCTTCAATCTCCAGATTGTGCCTCTCAATCAAATCTTTAAAATCTTTTTCCTCCACTTTATCGATTTCAATTTCAGCATATTTTTTTACTGCTTCTTTCATGCTCATTCTTTTCCAGGGCTTTTTCAAATCAATGGTGCTATCTCCAAACTTAATTTTTGTCTCCTTGCCTAAAACCTGCTTAGCTGCTCCTAAAAAAAGTTCCTCTGTCAATTCCATAACATCATTATAATCAGCATAAGCCTGATATAATTCCAGATTAACAAACTCTGGATTGTGAGATTTGTCTATTCCCTCATTCCTGAAATCCTTGCTAAACTCATAAACTTTTTCAAAGCCGCCCACAATCAATCTTTTTAGATACAACTCATTTGAAATCCTTAAAAAAACATCCATATCCAGTGCATTAAGGTGTGTTTTAAATGGTCTGGCATTAGCCCCTCCATAAATTGGCTGCAGCACAGGAGTATCTACTTCAAGAAAATTTCTTTTATTCAGTGCCTCTCGTATAGAATCAATTATCTTTGTTCTTTTAACAAATAGCTCTTTGATTTCTGGATTCATAATTAATTCCAGGTATCTTTTTCTGTACCTTAACTCAGGATCTTTTAAGCCGTGAAATTTCTCTGGTAAAGGCCGAATAGCTTTGCACAATAACTCATAATCCTTGACTTCCAGAGTTAGCTCTCCTGTTTTGGTTTTGAAAACAATTCCTTTAACTCCCAGAATGTCTCCTAAATCAATTTTTTTCAGGAATTTGTATTTTTCCTTTCCCAGCACATCTTGCTTGAAATAAACTTGTACTTTCCCTGTTTCATCCCTAATATCGCCAAAACTGGCTTTACCCATCTGCCTAAATCTCATTAATCTGCCGGCTATCTGAGCTGTTTTCTTGGTTTTTTCTTTTTTCTTTAGCTTAGAGAATTCCTTAATAAGCTCTTCAGCATGGTCTTTTTGTTCATACTTGTATGGGTAAGGTTCCACACCCAGCTCTCTGATTTCTTTTAATTTCTTAATTCTTTCCTGAATTAGTTTATTTTCCTCAGCCTCATTGCTTCTATTCTCATCCATAGCTTTATTTTGAAAAAGGATATTTAAAAAGGTTTTGCTCTTTGCTCCTTCTTACTCTTCTTACTCTTCACTCCTCTTGTTCTTCTTTGCTCCTTCTTACTCTTCACTCCTCTTTACTCCTCTTGTTCTTCTTTGCTCCTTCTTACTCTTCACTCCTCTTTACTCCTCTT
>CAZPDB010000028.1:0-2036 GCA_964585285.1 uncultured Methanosarcinales archaeon | reverse complement strand
GTTCTTCTTTGCTCCTTCTTGCTCTTCTTGCTCTTATCTCTTGCAGTCTCTTATATCCCTTTCCTTCTTATTTTGGGATTAACTTCCTCAGCACAATAGTTAATTCTTTTTCATCTAACCCCCTTTTTACTTCAGGAGCTTCTTTTTCTTCGGTTTCCTTCAGTAGGAATCTGTTGACATAATCATCTATGAGCTTTATCCTTGATATCTGTTCTTTTTCTAATCCCTTTTTTTTCTTCTCAATTATTCTTATTCCTGACTCACATATTCTTTTTGGGAGCACGCCTAATTTTTTCAGCTCCTTGATTGTCTTGGTCAGACTGATCAGCGGAATCATTTTTTTATTGGCCACCCATTTAGCATTGGTTAGCCCCCTTATTATATAAAGATATTTTTTATAGCTCACATCTTTATCTGATAAAATATATTTTTGATAATTGTTTCTGCAAAGTGAGCGGTAATGATAATAAAGAGCTCTGGGATTAAAATTTTTCTTCACTAGCCTTTTCAATTCACTGCTCTGCCTACCATAATAAACAATGTCCGTAACCAACCATTCAATTGCTGTAGGATTAGACCTGCCCAACAAACCCAAATATTTAAAAATGTCAAACCCGACCATATCAATAAAACTGCCTTCTGATTTTCCCATCTTAATCCTTTGCTCATCAAAAAACCTCTCTAACACTTCTTTTGGTTTTTTTAAAGCAAGATAATCTTTTACTTGATGAGCAAAAACAAATCTCACATCATAATCACTGTCTTTGCTTGACATCCTCCAGGCCCTGCTTCCATTTTCAACACAAAAAAGTATGTCCACTCCTTCTTCTTTCTCAATAATCCTGCATTCTTTTTTAATAAAATTCCTTATCTCTTTTGAAACCATAAATAAAAAAAGCTCTTTGGATTTAAAAACCTTTGTTATAAGCCAAAACTCTTCTTTTAAACCTTATGGAAAAATTTTAAAAACAAGAAAGACTTTCCTTACCAAATGAGAGATTATATATCTATTGAAGCTTGTCTTCAGCCTGACACAAGTGAATGCCCTGAAACAGTGCTTAAAATCAAAAGAGCTTTTGATAATCTTGGTGCACAGACCACTCTCTCTCGTGGAGAAGGTGAAGAGGTTGATTTTAGTCTTCTTAGTACCGAGGAATTATCCTCTTTTTTAACTAATTATTCCAGTCGAGGTGAAACAGTTTCTTTTAAAATCAACAACAATAGTCTGCAAGCAAAAAAATTGGCTTTAAACCTTTTGTTACATTTCAATCTTTCAAGATCTTTTTATCATGATTTGGCTGAAGAAGACCTTTATAAACTAAATGAGATATGTCTGCAAAAACTTTTGCGTCAGGAGTTTGAGTGGGAAGATCTGCTTTTTGAAACAGATTTCAGCCCTAAAGATATTAGCTTGCTTTATGTTGATTCTTATCCCAAAACCAGTTCTAGAGATTATCAACAGACCAAATCCTTATGGATACAGTTTGTTCTGGATTGTTTAAGGAGTAAGTATAAAGCTGAATCAGCCAAGGATTTTCATTCCCCTCTCTTAGAAGTTGAGTTGGCCAAAGAAAGCTATGATGTTTTGCTGACACATTTTCCTTATGATAAAGCAGTTATTTCTGGCAAAAAAACAGGGGGGGCTTATGACTCTTCTTCAGAAAGGCTAAAACAGATAACTGCAAATTATCCTCATCTTAATATTATCATTTTTACTGGGGCTTTTGAAAGGTCAGTCACTGACGAGATGCTCTATAATCTTGGTGTTAAAGGGGTTGTTAGGAAAAAAACTCTTCTGCCCAATCTCAAAGAGATTATAGGTTATGTTGATGAGATTGCTGAAGATTCTTTATAAAACACTTTATAAATAATTTTAGGAAGTATGAGGAAGTATGATTTTCATTTTATTCAGCAAAAGGTTTTTCTATTTTATTATCCCTGGAAGTTATGTTATCTTTTATTTTTTGAATCACTCTTACATCCCAGGACAATTTATTAGAGATATCACCAAGACAGATATAATTGCTCCCAACTGT
>CAZPDB010000027.1:7611-12925 GCA_964585285.1 uncultured Methanosarcinales archaeon | reverse complement strand
TTTTCAAAAAACAATGAAAAGATTGGCTTGCTTCTTTTGAAAAAAGAATATGGCTTAGCTGCAGAAAAATTAGCTGAAAGTTACGAAAAAGTGCGAGAGTTTTTAGCAGAAAAACCAAATGATAAAATTAATGCTATCAGACAAGTGCCGAAAAAAACCTTAAAATTGTTTATCCACGCAGTGCAATCAAGCATCTGGAATGCTGGAGTGAAAAAAATGATTGAAGAAGGAGTGGAAGAGCTTGAGGAAGTGGCACTGGTCGGTTTTGGAACAACAATGAGAGGAAAAATCAAAAAGGTGATAGAAAAAGAGATGGCTAAAAGAAACATTGATTACACTAATTTTGTGATTAAATCAATCCCTAACCTAAGCTCAGCAGGAGGCACCAGGAAAATTTTTATGGAGATTAAAGACCTGGAGATAAAGGAAGAAGGAGAAGATGAATTAAATCAAAGCAAAAAGAAACTAAAAGTGAGCTTTTTCCTGAGCAAGGGAAGCTATGCTACTATGCTGGTAGAAAATCTTATAAAAGAAAAAATATAAAATAATGGAAAAAAGAAAATAGAAAAAGATAAAAAAGAATCAAAAAAGATGGTGCGCCGAATAAAAGAAGGAAGAGGCTTAGTAAAAGAAAGAGGAAAAATAGAAACAAAAAGTAAATCTCACATTTTTTATCCACGAGATGTTCTGCAAGTAATAGTAGGCGCGTCTATCCTAGCTATCCCAGTAGGATATACTGAAGAGACCTGGCATCTAGGAGAAACCCTACCCTTGCCCAATGTGCTCGGATTTTTAATCATCTCCATCTTATTCATTGCTGCTTTTACCTATTATAATTATTACCGACATTCTTTTAGAAAACACCAGAATGAATTCTACAAAAGAGTTGTAGTAACTTATATTTTTTCATTTATTATAGTAGCCATCATCCTAACCCT
Organism: uncultured Methanosarcinales archaeon; assembly: GCA_964585285.1. Classification (GTDB taxonomy): domain Archaea; phylum Nanobdellota; class Nanobdellia; order Woesearchaeales; family CAZPDB01; genus CAZPDB01. The sequence continues at coordinate 11,987 of CAZPDB010000027.1, read as the reverse complement.
GATTCAAAAAGCTCCCTGGCAAATGGATTATTTACTAGCCTTTAAAAGAGTAATCATTGTCTCATTCCCAGCATCAATGAGTGCAGCGATAGCTGATATAGTCAAATGATAGAATAAAGAGAAGTTAGAGTTTTTATAATAAAAAAGCAGAAGAATGAGAAATGCTTTTATCATTTCTTGTACAAGAAAATGGGAAAGAAAAGGAGATATAAAGAAGATGAAAAAACACTATTCTGGGAAAGTTCTTTCTCTTTTGCTAATCTGAGCTTGCTGAGTGGAATGTTCTTAATTGGCTTCGCCTTAATAATAGGAGCAAATAATTTCCAGATTGGCTTAATAATGGCCATTCCCTTACTAGTTAACCTAATCCAGATTATCTCTCCTTACATCATAGAAAAAACAGGAACAAAAAAATATACTTCTCTGAGCTTTCTCTTCTTAGGAAGAAGCCTCTGGGTAATAATCATCCTAGCTGCTCTAGGAGTTCTAGGGGGAAGTAATTTAGTCCTGTTATTAATCCTGGTCTTGTTCTTTTCTAATGCCTTCCTGGCCATAGGAAACCTAGCTGTACTCAGCTGGATAAAAGAATTAATTCCGGCAAAAAAATTAGCTAATTTTTTCGGTAAAAGGAATATTTACGCTAGCATATCCGGCATCATTATTTACTTAGCTGGGTCTTATGTGCTAGATAAATTCACAGGCAAAAAAATTTTTGGGATACTATTCTTATTAGCCCTCTTATTCGGACTAGTCTCACTTTATTTACTTAAACAAGTATCTGAGAACAGAAGGGAAGAAAAAAAAGAGAAAAAAGAAGAAAAAACAAAAACTGAGGAGGCAAGAAGGGGAGAAGAAAAAGAAGCAGGAAAAGAAGAGAAAGAGCTAAAAACTAAAGTCTTCTGGCAAAATTTGAAGAGACCTTTTAAAGATACTTATTTCAGGGCCCTGCTCTATTTTGGCCTGCTCTGGGGCCTGGCAATCAATATAGCATCTCCTTTTTTTCTGGTCTTTATGATTGATGACCTAAGCTTAAGTTATCTGTTAATCGCCCTTTTTCTGGTTATTGACACTATCTTCAGAGTTTATGGCTTAAACATATTCGGGAAAATGGCAGACAAAATGGGAGCCAAACCAGTATTAACAATCTCAGCCACAACAGGCAGTATCATCCCCCTGCTCTTTGTTTTTATCAACCAAACCAATTACCTTCTAATCCCCTTCATATTTGTAATGAGCTCCATTGCTTTTGCAGGAATAGACATAAGCTTAAGCCAGGTATTATTAAAATCCTCACCAGAAGAAAAGAGCGCCTACTATTTTGCCTCCTTCTCCTCCTTAACTAACTTTCTCTCTGCCTTGGGACCAATTATAGGGGGTTTGATAGCCATAATGATAAAAAACCAAACAACAGGAATGTGGTCTCTGCTACCAGCTTTAAAGTATGTCTTCATAATCTCATTTATTTTAAGAGTCTCCTCCCTGCCCTTAATAATAAAAATCAATGAGCCAGAAGCAAAAGAAGTCAAAAAAGTCTTAAAGAAAATGAAAAAACTTAGAGTGGCTTTCTTTTTTGTCAATTTTTACACTATAGCTAATTATGCAACCAAAATAGTGCTAATACCAGAGAAACAGCTCTTTTTTATTCAAGAAAAAACAAAAACCAAAGGAAAAGAAGAATGGAAAAAAATAAGAAAATTCATTGGGAAGATAAATCATTTTCTGGATTCAATAAATGAAAAAATAGAAGAAAAAAGAGAAGAAGAGAAAAAAGAACTAAAAAAAGAACTAAATAAAACATTAAAAAAGAACAAAGAGAGGATAAAGAAGATAAAGCAAAGGATTCAAATAATACCTGGGAAAGATAGAGAAGCAAAAAAATTGACAGCAAAACTAAATAAAATAGAAAAGAGAATTAAAAAAACCAGAGATTTAATCAAGAGAGGTAAAAAGTTAAATACAAAAAAGAGATCACAAATGCAAGATTAACAATGATAGGAATAATGATTTTAAAGGAAAGTGTGAGGAAAAAATAAATGGTTTGGCTTAATATCCTTATTTTTGTGCTGGGATTAATCTTTTTAGTTGAAGGAGCCAACTTTTTTGTTAAATCAGCAGCAACCATAGCCAGAAAACTGGGAATTTCTGAATTTCTTATTGGACTAACTGTAGTAGCAGTAGGAACTTCACTGCCAGAACTGGTCTCTTCCATCACAGCTTCAGTTAAAGGAGCAAGCGGGTTAGTTATGGGAAATATTATCGGATCAAATATTGCTAATATTGGATTAATCGTGGGGGTGGCAGCGAGCATCAAACTCATCAAAACAAAAGAAGAGATGTTGAAAAGAGACGGCTATATTATGTTAGCAGCATCATTCTTATTCTTCTTATTCGTGCTAAACGGCTTTGTTTCAAGAATTGAGGCCCTGATTCTCCTGCTCTTTTACCTAGCTTACCTCCTTTTTCTTTTTGAAGAGAGACCGAAAGAAAAGAAAAAATATCATTTTGCAGAATTTATTGAATACTTTTTCAAGTTTAAATATGTGATGACAGTAAAAAGCAAGATACTGCTGGGACTGAATGCTAAGAAAAAAATAAGCCAGAAAGAAAGAAAAGAGCTAAGAGAATTGTTCAAAAAAGGGCTAGTCCTGGATTTCCTAGAGATGATAGTTAGCGGAGCAGTTCTTATACTAGGAGCCAAATACCTCATAGAAGCAGCAATATTCTTTGCTGAAATCTTAAAAGTTCCAGAAACATTAATCGGGATCACTTTAATCTCTGCTGGCACTTCCTTGCCAGAATTAATTATAACTATAATAGCAGCAAAAAAAGGCTATGGCAACATTGCCATAGGAGGAATAATCGGATCGAACATAGCTAATCTCTTATTAGTAGGAGGTACAGCAGGATTAATCCTGCCCTTGAAAGTGCTAAGATTAACTATCTTCCAAACAATACCTGTAATGATACTTATGAGTCTATTATTACTAACCTTTATCAGAAGTGAATGGAAAATAAGAAGGATAGAAGGCTTAACCTTCATATTGTTATACGTTTTTTTTATTTTAGCCTTATTTCTGACAGCCTAAGAGAGGGGGTGATAGATTAAATAATTAAAGAACTAATCAGTTATTAATTAAATCCTCAAAGTGCAAACTTCTTTTTTGACCAGAATTAACTTCCTTAACCTGCACCTGAGTGTTAGTATGAGCCAGGACCAAGTATTTTCCACCCTGATAAGAAAAAATATCTCCTTTTTTAAGAGGGAAGTGATAAAAAAAAACAGTGAGCCGGGAAATCCTCTTGCTAGTCAGTTTGTGCTGTGAATAAAGCTGATGGGATGTTTTAAGAAGACCAGGGAATTTGTTATTAAACTGGCGAGCCAACTTCTCCAGAAATTTCTTAGAAGAAAGCTGCAAATCATACCCCTGCTTAAGTTTTCTAAGCTTAATCACCTCAACCTTAGACTTGCGGATCTGGTTTTTAACAAACTGAAGCAATTCCAGGGAGGGATTCCTAAGCTGAAGAATGCCCTCATAAGACTGAGTATTAGATGGAGGAAAAGCAAAAACAAACTTTTTCTTATTTTTCTTAGCCATAAAAAAAGGGTTATTTTTATTATTTTTAAAGTTAATCTTTTAAGAAATAGACAATATTAAGAAGTAGACAATTCAAGAAGGTCGCCGTCCTGGAGAACATGGTCAAGACCAACCTCCTGGCCGGGAAATTTAGCTGAAGGCCCCCAGAGACGAGCAGACTTGAATTTTTTAACAAAATCCTGATGAACCTTAAGACAAGCCTGCCTGACATTAGCGCCTTTCTTAAGAATAAGAGGTCTAGACTCGTGCTTTAAAGTAGTCTTATCCTTAATTAAATTCTTATCACGCGTATGAACCCTGATGAACTGAAGTGCTTTAAAAATTCCTTTTCTGAGTTGGTCCAAATTTTGGCTGGAGTGCGCTGAGATAAAAATGGGCAGAGGAAATAATTTAAGCAAGGGATTTTGGGCAAATTCTTTTTTAAGATTAACCCTAAGCTGGGCCAGCTGGTTAGGGGAAAGAAGATCTTTTTTGTTAATAACAACAAGACCAGGAAGATAAATAGTATTAGACTGAAGAAAATCAATCAACTGATCCAAAGAAATTTTCTGACGCAGAATAAGATCAGCATTAGCAATCTTGAATTGTTTGAGAACCTCCTTGATAGTTTCCTGAGTGAGTTCCTGTTTAACTGTAGAAAGGAGGCGCAGACCTCCCCGCTCTTTTTTAACCAAAGAAATATCCAGCTGGGACTGATTTAAACGAAGACCAGCATCAAAAACCTCCTGAAGCAAAGTATGAAGCTGGAGAAGAATTTTTTTGGGCTGGGAAGCATCAAGC
>CAZPDB010000027.1:0-7601 GCA_964585285.1 uncultured Methanosarcinales archaeon | reverse complement strand
GTCAGCAGACCTGAGAATAGCCAGCACTTCACGACCACGACCAGTGCCAGCAGCAGCTCCCTCAAGAATACCAGGCACATCAAGAAGCTGAATCTTGGCTCCCTGAAAATCCATCATCCCAGGAACAACCTCAAGAGTAGTAAAAGAGTATTGGGCTGTCTCTGACTGAGCATTAGTAAGGTGATTTAAAAGGGTTGATTTTCCCACACTAGGAAAACCAAGAAAAACCACAGTGGCATCACCAGCCTTCTTAACAGCAAATCCCTCTCCCTTCTTAGTAGCAGTGCCAGAACGAAGCTTTTCCCTTAATTGAGCTAATTTAGCCTTAACCAAACCAATATGGTGCTGAGTTGCTTTATTATACTTAGTAGTGGCTAATTCCTGCTCTAACTGAGCAATTTTGTGCTTAAGCGAAGCCTCCCGAGTGTCTTTACCCTGTTCTTTCTGCCCAGAGACTGGTTTAGCAGAATCAGCAGGTTTGGCAGATATTTTAGATTTTGCTGATTTTCCAAGTTTTTTTGGGCTAAGAGTTGATTTATGCGTCATAAATAAAAGAAAATAAACCAAAGTTTTTAAATATTAGAGTTTTTGTTGAAGCATAAAAAATGGTTAAAAAGAAAAACAAGAAAAAGAAGAGCAAAAGCAGAAAAAGCCAAAAACAAAACAAAAAAAACAAGAAAGAAAGTAAAAGAGGGGCTGAAAAGGAAAAAAGCAAGGGGAAAAAAATCAAGAAAAAAAAAGAGAGAAAAGGAAAAAGTAAGGATAAGAGAAAAACAAAACAGAAAACTCAAAAAACCCAATTTAAAAAAAGTGCTAAAAAAAATTCCCAAGAAAAAGAATTGGAAGATGAAAAAGAAGAATTTGAAGAATATGAAAAAGAGGAAGAAGAAAAACCATGGCTTAAAGACACTGGCTATGGAGAAGATTATGGAGAATATGTAAGAGAAGAAACAGAAGAAGAAACAAGAGAAGAGGTAGAATAAAAAATTAAAAAATGATAGACCAAACCAGACATCAAGACAAAAAGGAGGAAAGGTGAAAAGATGAAAGACTGCCTGTTTTGCAAAATCATCAAAGGAGAAATACCCTGTGTGAAGATTTATGAAAATAATCAAGTGCTCTGCTTTCTGGATATCAATCCAGTGACTAGGGGGCACAGCTTAGTAGTGCCAAAAAAACACTCTGCTGATATTTTAGAGATAGGAGAAGAAGAATTAAAAGAAATGAGTAAATTGCTGCCAAAAATATCCAGAGCGCTAAAGAAAGCAACAGGAGCCAAAGGCATAAACCTGATGATGAGTAATGGAGAAGAAGCAGGACAAGTAGTGATGCACAGCCACCTGCACCTCATCCCAAGGTTTGAAGATGACGGCCTGGAATTATGGTCAGGAGAACAAGCAAAACCAGAAGAGTTAGAAAAAAGAGGAAAAGAGATTATCCAAGAGGTTGCCAAAGAAATGGAAAAAGGTGAAAAGCAATGATCTCAATTGAAGAGATGAGTGTTTTCTGCAAGAAAAAAGGACTGGTTTATCCAACAGCAGAAATCTACGGCTCATTAGCTGGATTCTGGGACTATGGGCCATTAGGAGTGGAACTGAAAAAAAACATCATTAACCTGTGGTGGAAAAAATTTGTGCAGGAAAGAGAAGATATCGTAGGGATAGACGGAGCTATAATCACCAACCCCAAAGTTTGGAAAGCCTCAGGCCATGTTGATTCCTTCACTGACATCCTGGTTGAATGCACCAAATGCAAGACAAGATTGAGAGCTGACCATCTGATTGAAGATAAACTAGGGATAAAAACAGAAGGTGCAGGAGAAAAAGAAATAAGTGAGATTTTAAAAGACCAAAAAATAGTCTGCCCAAAATGTCATGGGAACTTATCTTCACCAAAACACTTTAACCTGATGTTTGTGACAGAAGTGGGGCCAGTAGAAGGAGAAAAAAGTTATTTAAGAGCAGAAACAGCCCAACTTATCTTTGCTAATTTCAAACTGATTTATGAAACCTCAAGAAAAAAAATGCCTTTTGGAATTGCCCAAAAAGGCAAGGCATTCAGGAATGAGATTTCACCAAGAGATTTTTTGTTCAGATCAAGAGAATTTGAACAGATGGAAATAGAATTCTTTGTTCACCCAGAAAAAAAAGATGATTGTCTGTTGTTCAAAGAAGTGGAAAAATTAAAAGTGAATATCTTAACAGCAGAAAAGCAAGGCAAGAAAAATAGTAAAGAAGAGGGAGAGAGTAAAAAAATAGGAGAACTGGTTGGGATGGCCAGCAAATGGCACCTTTACTGGCTGGGAGCGGCTTATCAATGGTTCCTGGATTTAGGAGTGAAAGAAAAGAAATTAAGGTTGAGGGAACACCTGAAAGATGAACTAGCTCATTATGCTGGAGCCTGCTTTGACATTGAATACAAATTCCCTTTTGGCTGGAAAGAAATTTATGGCAATGCAGAGAGAAAACAATTTGATTTGCAACAACACGCTAAGTTTTCAAAAAAAGAAATGACTGTGTTTGATGAAGAAAGTAAAGAAAAAGTTATTCCTTATGTGGCTTCAGAACCATCACAAGGAGTTGACCGCAGTTTTTTAACCTTCTTATATGATGCTTATGAAAATGACAAAAAAAGAGGCAATATAGTGTTAAAGTTACATCCTCAATTATCTCCAGTAAAAGTAGGGGTGTTTCCACTGGTGAATAAACTAGATGGTCCAGCTAGACAAATTTATGAAGAACTAAAAAAGGAATTTGTTTGTATTTTTGATAGATCTGGTAGTGTGGGAAGAAGGTATGCCAGAGCAGATGAGATAGGAATACCCTTTTGCATTACATATGATTTTGAGAGTGAAAAGGATAAAAATGTGACAATCAGAGACAGGGACAGCACCAAACAGATAAGGGTAAAAATTAAAGATTTAAAAGATGTACTGAGTAAATTAATTAAGGGAGAGAAGTTTAATAAGTGAAACAATATATTTTAGAAATATAAATGAGGCAGTAGAAAATATGCTGAGAATTATTAAAATTTATAAATAGGAAGGATTTTTCTGATTTAAATAGCCCGGTAGTGTAGTGGTCAAGCATGCAAACAGTTAAGTGCTGGTAAATGGTTCTGGCCCTTGTAACCCAGGTTCGAAGCAAGAGACTCACTCTACGCTTACAGACAGGTAGGCACTGGCTATGCCAAAACTTTGTGCCTAAGAGCACAGAGTGTTTATGTGGTCTCTAAGCGAAAGTCCTGGCCGGGCTAATTAATGTTATTTAATCTTTAAATAAATTAGCAAAAACTGTAAGAATCAACAACCTCACCTAAAGGCGAGGCACAGCAAAATCAAATAGATTTTGCGTACAAGAAATGCCAAAGCATTAAAGAGAATGGTTAAACAACAAGAACTGCTAGCTGAAAAAAGAACCACTCTGGCTGAAAAGAGAACAGAGCTGGCCCATGAAAGAACAGTTATGGCTTATGTGAGAACAGCCTTCACAGTAATTCTTTTTGGAGCAGCCTTTTTTGGATTATCAGAAACAAAAGGAGATTTTTTATTTGTTGCAGGGTGGATAGCCACAGGAGCAGGAATCCTATTAGCTTTAATAGCTGTTATAAGAGGATTAAAACATTCCAAAGAGATACAAAAGATCAAAGAATTCTTTGAAAAAGTAATAGACTTCAGGTTTGAGAAGTAAAAGAAAAGGATTGATTAAAAAAAGTTGTCTAATCAAAAGAGAAGTTTCTTAATTTCTCCACTCTCTTATTTAAAGGGGGGTGAGTGGAAAACATATGCAAAAGAGAGAATTTTCTAAAAGGATTAACAATAAATAAATGGGAAGTAGCAGGATTGCCCTTTTTCATAGGAACAGCCTTATTAGCGCGTTCAAGTTTTTCAAGAGCAGAGGCAAGAGCTTCTGGATTACCAATAAGCTTAGCGCCAGTGCTGTCAGCGAGGTATTCACGAGAGCGGGAGACAGCCATTCTGATCAACAAGGCAATGAAAGGAGCAAGAAAAGCAAGAACGAGCAGTTCAAGACCAGAACCTTGTCTATCCCTACCACCAAAACCACCAAAAATAGCAGCCCACCTGACCATCATAGCAAGATAAGAAATAGTGCCGGCAATAGCAGCAGCAAGAGTAGAGATTAAAAGATCACGATTCTTGATATGAGACATTTCATGAGCCAGCACTCCCTTAAGCTCATCTTTGTTAAGGAGTTGCAAGATACCAGAGGTAACTGCAACAACAGCGTTTTGAGGATTTCTTCCAGTGGCAAAGGCATTAGGAGTTTGTTGAGGAACAAGATACATTTTTGGTTTGGGAAGATGAGCCTGCTGAGCAATATCTTCAATAGACTTATGAACCTCTGGGTGATCTGACTCTTTAAGGGGCTGGGCACGATACATCTTTAAAACAAGCTTGTCAGAAAACCAATAAAAACCAAAATTAATAGCCAGACTGAAAAGAAAAGCAAAAGTTAAACCAGAAGCGCCACCTAAAAAATAACCAAAGCCCAGTAAAAGAGCTGTGAGCAGGCCAAGGAGCAAAACTGTTTTGGTCTGATTAATAAATGACATAATAACAGAGGTAAGAAGAAAAAATTTATAAAACTTTGCAAGTTTACTAGCTGGATGAGAATCTTTTATGATAATCAGATAAAATCAAATAGTTAAGATTTACTAATTCTAATTTTTTTAGTGTTTGAGATAATTCAAATCAATAATTTATGATTATAATCTGGAGGTTACAAAATGGAATTTGTTCAAAACTTAAAATGGAAAAAAGGGATAACTGTCAAGGAAATGGGTGAACAATTTGGTAAAGCAGGTTTTCAAGCAACAGAAATAGGCAGAGCAACAGAAATCATCACCAAAATGAAAAGAGAAAAAGCCAAAATTTATTTTACCTTTACCTCAAATATGGTTACCTCGGGATTAAGAGGGTTTTTTGCCCAGATGATAAAATTAGGCATGGCAGATGTTATTATAACTACTGTGGGGGGGATTGAAGAAGATATGATGAAAGCTTTAGGGGAGGGATTTGTGCTGGGCAGTTTTTATTCAGATGACCTGGAATTATATGAAAAAGGTCTGAACAGGGTGGGCAACATTATGATCCCAAACAAGAGCTATGAAAAATTTGAAGACAGCATTGGCCAGATCTTAGCCGAGGTTTATGAAAAGAAAAAAAGGATAAGCTCAGCAGAATTATTGCAGGAGATAGGATCAAGGTTAAAGGATGAAAACAGTATCTTGTTCCAGGCAGCAAAAAGAAAAGTGCCAATATTCTGTCCAGCCATCACAGATGGGGCCCTAGGATTTCATCTACAAATGTTCCAGACCAAACACTCTGATTTTATAGTGGATGTGATCAGGGATTTTAGTGAGTTATTAGCTGTGAGTGATTATGATGAAAAAAAAGGATTGGTTGGCTTAGGCGGAGGAGTTTCAAAGCATTATGCAATATTAGGGACACTGATTAATGGGGGGATGGATTATGCGGTTTATATTACAACCTCAAGACCAACATCAGGAAGTATGAGCGGGGCAACAACCCAGGAAGCCAAAAGCTGGGGCAAGGTCAAGGATGATGCTGATGCAGTGACTGTAGTAGGAGATGCAACCTTATTGTTTCCACTAGCTATGATACCAGCACTGGAAGAATTAGATAAAGAGGGAGTGTTGAATCAAGAATAAGCAGGTTAAGAGCAGAGGGAGTTAGTAAAGAAGGAAGAGATGGAAAGGTTATGAAAAAAATGGCAAGATTTATTATTTATCCAAAAAAAGCACTGGAGCAGATTCAAAGATTAGAAGAACTAGGTTTAACTGTTTCTTACAGTGTCAAAACTAATCCTGAACTAGTTGATTTTTTAGAGGGAAAAAGTGAGTGTGAATTTAGTGCGCATTCATTGAAGGAGGCGGCAGTGGTTAAAGATAAAAAAAGGGTTTGGTTTTTTAGCCAAGCAATAAATAAAGATGTTTTGGAAAAAGTGAATAAGTTAGGAATTAACAAAATTGTTGTTGATAATGAAAAAGATTTGGAAATAGTACTAGGATATGTTAAGAAAAAAAAGTGGGAGATGGAATTATTGTTAAGGATGAAGTTAAGAGAAAACACCATTTTTACAGGCAGATTTTTTGTTTTTGGAATGGACACAAAGCAAGTTAACAAAATAATTGAGAGGATAAGCAGTGATGAAGAGTTAAGTGAATTGATTAAAAAAATAGGAATTCATGTGCATAGAAAGACGCAAAACTTAGCTGAATGGAACTTAAAATATGAAATGGAACAGAGCCTGCGACCAGAGACCCTAGAAAGGATAAGTTTAGTCAATCTTGGGGGAGGATTACCAATAAAGTATAAGAACAGTGATGATCAAGTGATTAAATATATTTTTGAGAGATTAAAAGAAGCCAAGAATTGGTTAGAAGGGCGTGGGATAGAGACTGTAGTAGAGCCGGGCAGGTTTATTGCTGGGCCAGCAGTGGTGTTAGAAGCAAGAGTGATAAGAGTGTTTGATAATACTATTATTATTGATTGTTCTATTTACAACGCAGCCATTGATACTATTATTGCTCCGCTAAAACTAATGGTAGAAGGAGAGTATGAAGAAGAGAGTGAGGGGAGGAAAAAATGGGTGATTAAAGGAAAAACACCCTGTTCAATGGACATCTTTAGATATAAAGTGATTTTGGATAGGGGAATAAAAGAAGGAGAGAAGATCAGATTCTTAAATGCAGGAGCGTATAATTTCAAAACAGATTTTTGTTTTCTGGAAAAAGTAGAAAGAGAAGTGAAAGAGGGGAGAAAGGGGAATTAAAAGAATAAGATTTAAAAAGTTAATCATTAACATAGCAATAAAAACATAGCAATAAAAAAATGCAAAAAATAGATGAAAACAAAGATTTATACAATATATTGCTTGCAGTAGCATCGATTATGGGGTTTATATTTCTTGTTTCACTGGCAATATATTTTATTAAAGACAATTACGGATCATCATGCAGCTGTAGCTTTTCTGTTCCTACCATTATATCTATCCTTGCATCCTTAGGAGTTTTAGTTGGCATTATGACTTATTATTTTCTTTCAAAGTCATTCTCTAAAGAAAAAGAGAAAATCTTTGGAAATGTTGAAAAAACACTGGATTTTCTGGATCAGGAAGAAAAATCAATTCTTTTATCCATAATTAAAAATAATGGCAGAATTTCCCAGAATAGTTTAAGCAAAAAGACAGGGATTGATAGGGTTAAACTTTATAGGAGGCTTTCAGGGCTTGAAGCTAAAGGAATAGTCCATAAGGTAAAAAATGGCATGACTAATAAAATAATTCTTAATAATGATTTTAAGGAACTCTTTGTAAAATAGGATTTGCAAACAGGCTGGTTAAAACCTTTTAGCCAAACTCTTTCCATGCCAGATTATGGCTACAGCAAAAAACAAGACAGTAAAACCTAAAAGGATAAATAAGTTAATGACTGGATGAAAATAACTAATGCCTTCGACAGAGTACCTGGCTATGTCTGTATAATATGTTAAAGGAGAAATAAATGAGATAAATCTGCTTGCGCCAGGCATCTGGCTAAGAGGAATAAACACTCCACTT
>CAZPDB010000026.1:0-14138 GCA_964585285.1 uncultured Methanosarcinales archaeon | reverse complement strand
GATATGGCTCATTTTCTCCTCCAAAAACTTTTAATCCTTTTCTCTTTAAACCCTGTTTAATGATTTGTGCATTTTCCATGTAAAAATTAATTAATTGCTGACACTCTTTTTGTCCTCTTTCTGTCAACGCTCCCAGTCCGCCTGTTTGGACCACATTTGAGGCTCCATTAAAAAATGTGCACTGTCTTCTATTCCATAATTTATTTACTTCTCCAGGTTTAGAATCTTCTGTTACCAATTGGTTTGGTACAATTGTCCAGCCCAGTCTCACTCCTGTAAATCCTGCAAATTTTGAAAAACTATTAATCTCAATAGCGCACTCCTCTGCTCCTTCAACCTCATAGATACTTCTGGGCAATTTCTCATCTCTTATAAAGAAACTATAAGCAGCATCAAAAATAATCACTGCCTTGTTTTCTCTTGCATAATCAACAAATCTTTGCAGCTGTTCTTTTGTCATCACTGCGCCTGTTGGATTATTTGGACTGCATAAATAAATTAAATCTGTTTTTTGATTAGGGCCAGGCACTTCTGGAATAAATCCATTTTCTTCAGTACAGGACATATAAACCAAGCCTTCATATAATCCATCTTTGAATTCTCCTGTTCTGCCGGCAATCACATTAGTATCAACATAAACAGGATAAGCCGGATCTTGCACTGCTACAATATTCTCTAACCCAAATATTGATTGAATGTTTCCAGAATCAGGTTTTGCTCCATCACTCACAAAAACTTCTCCAGGGTGGATTGAAATTCCTCTTTGCAAATACCACTCAACCAAAGCCTTTCTTAATCTTGCATTGCCTTGTTCATCTCCATAACCGCTGTATTTGTCTAATTTGGCCTCAAGCAAAAGATTTTTTAATAGAGCATCCCCTTCACTCCCTTTATATTTATAACTTTCTTCACACCCTAATCTTCTAGCTGCTTCTTGCATAAATTTAATCACTGTTAACGGCAAAGGTTCTGTTGTATTGCCTATCCCTAATTTCATTAAATCTACTCCGTCATGCTCAGCTGAAAATTTCTCTGCTCTTCTTCTAATTTCAGGGAATAAGTAGCCTGCTGCTAGCTTATCATAATTTTTATTTATTTTTGCCACCTCCTTTTAAATCCCGGAATTGATTATAAATATTATTGTTTTTAAGAATATAATTTTCCTCCAATCTAATTTCCCCCCAATCTTAAACCCAAATTTTTATTAATCATTCTTCTTTCTTTTCTTTTTATGACTCAGACTAATGCTCAGCCAGTTCATTTTTTTACTGATAAGCCTGCTCTGAATATTGCTCTTGACACCATTAAAAACAACAAACAAGCCCTTATTTTTAACAACTCTAAGCCCAGTGCTGAAAAAACAGCTGAACTTATCTCTCATCTTGTCTCCAAGCACCAGCTTATCTCTATCCAGAATAAAGAATCTCTCTCCCTTCTTGCTCAGAACATCCTCCAATCCCTTTCTTCTCCAACTAAACAATGTCAGCGACTGGCTTCCTGCATTAAAAAAGGCATTGCTTTTCACCACGCTGGCCTTACCTCTATCCAAAGGCAGCTTATTGAAAATGCTTTTAGACAGGGCCAGATTAAAATTATTTCCAGCACTCCAACTCTGGCTGCTGGCCTCGACCTTCCAGCTTTTAGAGTCATCCTCAAATCTCTTAGACGCTATTCATCTCGCGGTCTCAAATTTATCCCTGTCCTTGAGTACTTGCAAATGTCTGGACGGGCTGGCCGCCCAAAGTTTGATTCTTTTGGTGAGTCTATCACTATCGCCAAGACTGATGCTGAAAAAGATAAAATCTTTGATCGTTATATTCTTGGAGAACCAGAACCAATTTATTCTAAACTTGCTGTTGAGCCTGTCCTCCGCACTTACTTGCTTAGCTTGATTGTTTCTGGTTTTGTCTCAACTCAAAAGCAAATCCTTGATTTCTTCTCCAGGACTTTCTGGGCTTTTCAATTCCATGATTTAAAAAAACTAGAACATCAGATTGTCTCTTTGCTAGAGCTTCTTGAAGAGTGGAAGTTTTTAATCTCTCTTGGGGAATCCTCTAATTCAAACAGAAAAACAAGTAAAAAAGCCCTTCAGAATGAATCTGTGGAGGAGTTTGTTTCTGCTGACCAGTTTAATTCAGCCCAATCATCTCCTCATTCCTTGTCTGCTCAAGTCACTTACCAACCAACTCCTCTGGGTAAGCGCGTGGCTGAGCTTTATCTTGATCCTCTCACTGCTCACCAGCTTGTCCTGGCTTTAGACCATGCCAAAAAATTGCCTCCCTCAGAACTTCAACCAATTTCTTTTCTACAGGTTCTTTCTAACACCCTTGAAATGCGGCCTTGGTTGAGAATAAAGACTAGAGAGTATGACGATTACCAAGAGTTACTAACCAAATATCAGTGTTATTTTCTTGAACCTGTTCCTAATATGTTTGATCCTGATTATGATGATTTTATGAATTCTTTTAAAACTGCTCTTTTCTTCCTTGATTGGATTAATGAGTTTTCAGAAGAACATCTTTTGGAGAGATACAGCATCAGACCAGGTGAGCTCCATGCCAAATTAAACAATGCTGATTGGCTGATTTTCTCCCTTCTTGAACTTTCTAAAATCCTTCAGATGAAACCTCTCCACCTTCCCCTGGCTAAAATTCGTCTTCGCCTCAAATACGGTGCCAAGACAGAACTCCTCCCTCTCTTAAGAATCAAAAATATTGGCCGTGCCCGTGCTCGAAAACTCTACCGCAACAAGATTAAGAATATCAGGGATCTTAAAAAAGCCTCCACTACCACTCTCAGTCAAGTTCTTGGTCCTAAACTGGCTCAGAACATTAAGAAACAATTAGCTGCAAATTAGATCAAAAAAGTATATGCTATTCTCCTTATTACAGGAAAAAGAATGCGAAGAAATGCTTTAGCATTTCTTGTACGCAAAATCTGTCTGATTTTGCTGTGCCTCTCCTTTAGGCGAGGTTGTTGATTTTTATTTAACTACTCTGGTCTGCCAGCTTTAGCTGGTAGCCTTATCCGCCGACTCTGCCGAGTCGGCAGTTCCGGAGTTTAGGGAAGCCCTAGCCAGGCAGTCCTGCTTTGGAAGAGCAGGCTGCCTGACCTGATAAGAAAAAATCAATGCGAACCAAATAAAAACAAATAAAAAATATGATTATTATAACTAAACCTTTCCAATATTCTTTATGCTCGTCTATCTCCGATCTAAAGGTCAGAGTATTACAGCTCGCAAATATAGTTGGAAATTTTTAGGAATTGAAAATTTCTCCCTTTAGTCAAAATTTTCAATAATAAAAGAGAGAACAAAAGATATGCTCAGCTAAACAGGGATTGGAATTTTATTTCTTCACAGTATTTACCTTTTTTCCTTTTAAGAATCCTTTAACATTGTTTATGGTTGTTTCAACGATTCTTAACAATGCCTCTTTGCTGTTAAACGCATTGTGTGGTGTGATGAGCACATTAGGGTAGTTCATCAAGACATGGTTTTCTATGAGTGTTTTCATTGCTTCTTCTGAAAATTGTTCGCTTAATAATTGTTTTTCTTCTTTGAGTTCTTTTTCTCCTTCCAGTACATCCAGTCCTGCCCCTCCCAGTCTTTTCTTTTCCAGTGCCCAGATGAGTGCTTCTGTCTCTATGATTCCTCCTCTGGCTGTGTTGATAACAACTGCCCCTTCTTTTATCATTTTAATATTCTTTTTGTTGAGCATATGATGGGTGTACTTGTTTAAGGGCACGTGAAAGGTGATGATGTCTGATTTTTTCAGCAGGTTTTCAAAGCCGGCATATTTGAATCCCATTTTTTTGGCTTCTTTCATGTCTTTTTTAATATCATAAACCAGCACTTTCATTCCAAATCCTCTGGCAATCCTTACCACGTGTTCTCCTATGTTTCCATATCCCACCACTCCTAAGGTTTTGTCTTTGAGGTCAAACCCTCTTAATTGCTTATAATCTACTAGCATGCATTTCCCTGCTTGGCAGGCGGCATTTATTTTTCTGGAGATGGCCAGAATTAAAGCAAAGGTGTGCTCAGCTACAGTATTTTCTCCATAAGTTGGCACATTACATACAGTGATTCCTCTTTTTTTACACTCTTCTAAATCAATATGGTCATATCCTGTTGACATAGTTGTCACTAGTTTCAGTTTAGGCATTTTGTCTAGGATCTCTTTGGAGATTGGAGAATAAATAAATACTGCTAGAGCAGTCACATCTTTTATTTTTTCAGCTTTTTTTGCTGTTAATTTTCCTTGATCAAATATCAACTCTGCTCCTTTAAGATTTTCTTTTACATATTTTTCTTCCCATTTTTCAATTTCAAAAAAAGCCACTCTTTTTTTTGCCATTTTGCCACCTTTTTTTTGCCTTATTCTGGTTAATCTGATAATTTACTTTTTCTGCTGTTTTATTTATCTTTAATTGCTCTTTTTTTATCCTTTTTTTCTTTTTCTGCTTTCTCTTTATTTATATCTTTCTTTTTTCTTTTTTTTGTTTGCTCTTTTTCTATTCTTGCTCTGATTAGTGAGTAATTGACTGGATTTTTTATTTTTCTACATAAGCCAGTGCTTTTTATTTCATCACTGCAAAAACCTAACTCCCTGTAATAAGAATTATTAGCGCAGTTAGGAGGCAGTACTTTTTCTTTTCTTTTTAAGTGATATTTTAGGTGGCTTATGAGCAGGCCTTCTCTTAATTCTTCCTTGTTTTGCTGGTTCCATTCTTTAATTCTTTTTTCTATCATTTCCTTGTCCCAACCCACGCTTTTTAAAAAATTGGTTAGCACAAACAGGACTCTTTTTCTTCCATCCTCTATTCCTTGGAGCATTTTTTTTATGCATGGCGGAAAGTATTTTTCTGGTATTGCTTCTTTTATTTCTTCAAAAGCGTATTTTTTGCCTTGTTTGTCTGTGATCTCAATTGGTTTTTGTTTTATTCTTCCTTGCAGTCTTTTTTCCATCAGCTTTTCCATTTCTTCTTCACCGCTAAAATCAAAGGCTTGCAGTATCAAACTTCTGGCTTCTCCTTCCTCGACTTTTCTCTCCTCTAAGAAGTCCCACCTTTCATCCACTCTAATCTCACTTGCCCTGGCTTGTTCTTTTTCAAATCCTATTACCTTGACTGGATTTATTGGCAGGCTCACTAAGCCGGATTTTTCATTGAATGAATAGGGTGCTCTGTAAAGGTGCCTTGAACTGATTAACAGGGTGTCTATTTCCAACACTTTCCAGGGGTTTAATTCCCCATCCATCACTAATTCTTCTTTTTTCTTGCCTATCCTTTCTGCTATTTTTATCATTGGTTCTTCTTCCAGTAATCTCTGTTTGAGTCTTTGTTCAATCATTTTTGAGAGGTAAAATGCAATTCTTTTTGGTGCTTCTGGAAACAGGTTCTCTATTGGCTTGTTTAGTATTTGTGCTGGAAATGCTTTGGCAGGTATTCCCAGATGAAAGCCGTGATTTCCACTGAATTTGCAGCTCAGCCCTTCCACTTGGTGTTGTTTAATAGCTTTGACCAGCAGGTCAGCTGTTATTTGGCTGTAGCCCAGATAGTTACAGTCAATGTCTATGACTAGGTCCCATCCTTTTCTTAATTCTGTTAGCTCTTTCTCTCTCATTTCTGTGCTTAGTTGAGCCACATTTTTCCATCTTTCTTCTGAGATGTGAAAAGAAGTTGCCCCTCTTTTGACTAACTCTATCACTTCTTCTCTGTGTAATATCTGGTCTGGTCTTTTGCCAAACCCCCTTTCACCGTATTTGATAGCTACTTCTCTTTCTCTGCTTGCTTTTTTGATAGCTTCTTTGATTTCTTCTCTTTTGTAGTGTTTAAGAAGCTCTCCTAAGGCTATTCTGGTTGTTTTTACACTCCCCATGTTATTTTGTAAGCTTAACTCCTATTTAATCTTTTTTATCTTTTTTTCTTTTTCGCTTTCTTTTTTCTCTTCGTTTTTTAACGGTCCTTCTTTTTATCTCCTTTTCTTTTTTTGCTTTCTTTCACAAAAGAGTGCTCACAAGGGTTTTCTTAATCTTGCCTTCATCTTCCCAAGCTCTTTTTGCTCTCTATCTGGCTTTAATAACCGTTAAATTTAAAAATCACTTCCCTTTCTTTCTTTTTTAGGGCTTGACCTTAACCCACGACACGGGACAGCTTAAAGATTAGTTTTAAAGTTAGGCTCTTAAAAAGCTGCGTGAAGCTGTGGGGTAGCTTGGTCTATCCTTTCTGGTTTGGGACCAGATGACCCCGGTTCGAAAAGAAAACAGGAGCTTGATTTTGGTGAAAAACTCCTTTTTTCAAGAAAATCCGGGCAGCCCCATATTTTATGTCAGTTGAGAAAATATTTTATTTCAGTTGAGAAATTTAGTATTTAGTATCATATTCACATATTTGGTTTTAAAATGGCATCAGTTAAGAAGAAAAAACTAACCTCAACCAAGAGATTTGGTCCTCGTTATGGTAAGAGAATCAAGGCTCGTTTAGAGTCTGTTGAATCCTTGCAGAGGAAAAAGTATAAATGTCCTTATTGTAATTATCTCCGGGTTAAGAGAAAAAGTGCTGGCATTTGGTATTGTTCTAAGTGTGAGGCCACTTTCACCAGCAGGGCTTACACTATTAAGACCCCTAAGATCAAGGAAGTTGTTTCAGAAGAATTAGAGTTACCAGAGGAACCTGAAGAGTCTGATGAGGAAGAAGAAGCTGAAGCAGTTGAAACCCCAGCCACCCCATCTGAATTTGAAAAACCTAAAAAATTAAAATAAAAAATAAATTATCCTCTTAAACTAAGGTGAGATATATGGTATATAAATGTTTTAATTGTGGCAAGGAAGTTAATCCAACCTACTTAAGAAAAAAGATTCGTTGCCCCTATTGTGGCGGTAAGATTATTTTTAAGGTCAGAGAGGTTACTACTACTGTTGAAGCAGTTTAAGACAAGCTTAAAATGTTTTTTGCCCGCTTAGTTATTCCACAGAGTTTGGCTCAGACCATTGACCAGGAGGATCTTGTTTCCTCTCGTGGCCGTGCTCAAACAATTCTTGAAAAGAAAAAACCTTTTACCCTTCTTATTAAGGCAGAGGATGCTGTTGCTTTTCGCGCTGCTCTTAATTCTGTTCTTCAATTTGTGGTTATGGCTGAGAAAACAACCCATCTTAGTTCAGAAGACAAAAAATAGAAAAAATTTAATAAGGCAAAAAATAGAAACAAATATAAATCTTTATTAAAACAATTATGAACAGGATAAGTAACCAAAATAATACAAAGAATAATACAAAGAATAATACAAAGAATAATATATTTATGAGGTGATAAAATGATTTCAACTGTTCCCTTTAATTTAAAGGAGATTAAAAAAGATGAAGTGGATAAGGAGATTCTTAGGATAGGGATTATTGCTGAGCTTGATGCCATCAATCTTTATGAGCAATTAGCTTCTTTGACTTCTGATGAAAATCTTAAAAAGATTTTTTTGGATATTGCTAAGGAAGAAAAGACTCATGTTGGTGAATTCCAGACTCTACTCTTAAAACTGGATCAGGAGCAGGTTAAGGAGTTGGATAAGGGCAAGCAAGAGGTTGAAGAACTTACTCAATAATTTATTTAATAAAAACACTTAAGAGATTTAGTCAGGTTCTCTTGAATGAACTGAAAATTTAAAATGTATGATCTGATTATTATTGGTGCTGGTATGTCTGGGCTCACTTCTGCTCTTTATGCTGCCAGAAAGAGGATGGATTTTGAGATTATTTCTACTGAGTTTGGCGGCCAGTTCGGGGTCAGTGGTGAAATCCTTAACTACCCAGGTATTGTCAAGACTACTGGAGTCAAATTGAGTTCTATTATGAAAAAACAGATGGATTTTAATCAGGTTAAGGTCAAGCAGGAGACTGTCAGAAAAGTGAAGAAAAAGGGTTCCCATTTTGTTGTTATTAGTGGCAAAAGCCAGTATGAGACTCAAGCAGTTATTATTGCTACTGGGGCCAGGCCCAGAAAACTTGGTATTCCAGGAGAGGATAAGCTGGCTAATAAGGGTGTTACTTATTGTGCTGTTTGTGATGGTCCTTTGTTTGCTGATAAGGTTGTGGCTGTTATTGGTGGTGGGGATGCTGCTTTGGAGGCAGTTGATTTTCTTAAGGATATTGTTTCTAAGATTTACATAATTAATCTTACTTCAGAATTAACTGCTCATGAGTATCTTCAGGAGAGAGTCAGAAAAAATCCTAAGGTTGAGGTTATTCTCAATGCTAAGACTACTGCTGTTCTTGGTCAGAAGAATGTTACTGGGCTTAAGTATGAACAGAATGGCCAGGAAAAAAAGTTATCTCTGCAGGGAGTTTTTGTTGAGATTGGCCGGACTCCTAACACTGAAATCTTTAAGAATATAATTGATTTGGATGAACACGGCCATATTGTTATTGATGCTCAATGCCAGACTTCTGTTCCTGGTGTTTTTGCTGCTGGTGATTGCACTTCTAGTCATGAGTACCAGTATGTTATCGCTGCTGGTCAGGGTTGTATGGCTTTGCTCAAGTCGGCTCGTTATCTTGCTAAGAAGAAATGATTAGGAGAGCTAAACAATAAGCTTTATCTTCATAATTCTTCAGATTTTAAAAACATTTAAAAACCCTCCTTAATTTCCTTTTTGTATGGATGAAGCTTCAGCGTCTCAGGAAAAGATAAAGGAATTGCAGATGTTAGAGCAGTCTCTTAATTCTTTGCTTATGCAGAAGCAGCAGTTTCAGCTCCAATTGTCTGAGATAGATTCTGCCCTTAATGAGATTAAGGGTAAGGATAAGGCTTTTAAGATTGTTGGTGAGGTTATGGTTGAGATGCCAGTGCCTGATTTGGAAAAGGATTTGAAATCCAAGCAGGAAACCTTTAATCTTCGTATTAAGACTCTTGAAAAGCAGGAAAAAGATCTGACTGGTAAGGCTCAGAAATTGCAAAAAGAAGTTTTAGGAAATACTGAAACCTCTCAGTAAAAATTAATCAGAACTAGAAAATTTAATAATCTATTTGAGATATTAAAATGGCCTTTAGTCAAGTGCTTGAATTTATCACTGATCTTCTTGAAGACCAGACTATTGCTAAATCAACTAAAGAGATCCTCACTGAAATTGAGATTTTGGTTAATTCTGAGGATGACCCCCATATTAAGGTTGATCGGGCTATTCATAGATTAGAAGAGCTTTTAGACGATGTTAATCTCCAGCCTTACACCCGCTCCCAACTCTTAAATCTTGTTTCCCTTCTTGAGAACTCTTTAACTCATTAGTTGTTTGATTAACTTCTTTAATCCCTTTCCTTCCTTTTTCTTCTCACTGTCACTTTTTCTTTGGCTAACAGTGAGTTGGGTAAATAAATCAGGTCCCCTCCTTTTGTCCTGATCTCTGTGGTGGTCAGGCTGGTGTTGGCCACTTTTCCTTTTATTTTACCTACTTCTATCTCATCCCCTTCTGCGATCATCTTTCTTTTATGAACTAAGTAACCTCCAGCCAGGTTAGGCAGGATATCTTTGAATATTAGTATAAGGGCGCTGATAATAATGAGGATGATTAAAAAAGATAATATTTTTAACACCAGTACCATCCATCCCAGAACCTTTAATGCCAGCATGATAGTGATAAAATAGATAAAATATGCTAGTAAGTTAGAAAGTGTTTTTTCTAAGGAAAAAGTTATTTTGGTTGTTTTTTTGATTGTTTTATCAAATTCTATTTCGTGAAGAATCCTTTGCAGTAATTTTCCCAGTAAATGCCCTACTAGCACTCCCACAATTAGGGTGAGGATAGCTACAAAGAACCTGTTAGTTACTTCTGTGAAAACTGTTCTCAGGTAAAGCACCCAGTCAACAAAGGTGAGGGTTTCTTCTAAGACCATCTTTTAGTTCTTTATTTTGTTATTTTTAAGGTTTTTTATTTCTTTCCTTCCTTACTTTTGTTTAGCTCTTTTCTTTTGGTCTATGAGGCCATAACATATGTTGCAGCCCAGCACAAGCTCTTTTCTTTTGGAAAGATTTATAAGTCACTTCTCTTATTATTCCTTTTATTACTTTAATGTGTTGTTTAATCATAGTTTGATAATAGTCTTTAATAAGAAGAGGTGGTTTTATGGTTTTTCAAGGTTTTAATCGTGTTTTCAAACCCAAACCTTTATCAGTTTCTTTTAGCCTGGTTGGGTTGCTTGGCTTTTTGATTACTGCTATTTTTTACTATTATGGCCGTTTTAGTCATACTTGGGGCATTACTTTTATGGTCTTTTTCCTTATCCTCTTCATCGCCTCTCTTGTTTCTATGGAGTAGGTTCATAGAGAGTATAATCCCTGGAATAGAAACATTTTTATTCTTTTTTCATTTTCCTTATTCTTATGAATTTTCAACACCAGTTTCAAAAACAATTTCAGAAGCAGTTCAGTGACAAAACAGATTTTTTTGGGGATATTCTTGGCCAGTTAGACGTTCAAAAGCAGCTGGCTTCATCTCTCCTTTCTCAAAGGCACATTTTGTTGGCTGGTCCGCCTGGCACTGGCAAAACTACTTTGGCTAAGAATGTGGCTAAACTGCTTCCCTTGCTTGAGGTTAATGATTGCCCTTTTCATTGTTCTCCTTCTTCCCCTCTTTGCCCTCATTGTTTGACTGCTCAAAAAAAGAACCAGCCCACTCCCACTAAGAAGATTCCTGGGTCAGCCCGTTTTATTCGTGTTCAGGGCAGTCCTGACTTGACTGTGGAGGACATTTTTGGTGATATTGATCCGCTTAAGGCTCTTAAGTTTGGCCCTCTTTCTTTGCAGGCTTTTCAGCCAGGTAAGATTTTTAAGGCGAATAATGGCATTCTCTTTTTTGATGAGTTGAATCGTTGTCCTGAAAAACTGCAGAATACTCTCCTCCAGGTCTTGCAGGAGGGCCAGGTCACTCTTGGCTCTTACGAGGTTGATTTTGCTCTTAACTTCATCCTTATTGCTACTATCAATCCTGAGGATTCCAGCACTGAAAAAATCTCTGATGTTCTGCTTGATCGTTTTGATGTACTGTATCTTTCTTATCCTGAAACCCTTGAGCTTGAGAAAGAGATTGTTCAGACCAAATCTCCTCCTTCTCCGATTCTTATTTCTGATTCCCTTCTCTCTTTGTTAGTTGATTTTGTCCGTCTTCTCCGTTCTCATCCTGATATTGATCAAAAGCCTGGTCTTCGCGCTTCTCTCGGCCTTTACCAAAGAACCCAGGCCAATGCTCTTCTTAACCAGAGAAAAAAGGCTCAGCTTAAGGACCTGGCTGATTCTGTAATCCCTGTTTTGGCTCATCGCCTTTCTTTAAAACCTTCTCTTAAATTTCTCAAAGACCCTTCCAATTTTGTTCTCGAACAGTTTTCTCAGTTTTTGGAAAAGCACCATCTTGAGCTGGGAGAAGAAAAAGAAGGTGGTCTTCCCTGACCTGCTTGATCAAAAAAATCAGCTTCAGCAAAAGAATAAAAAAGATACTCCTTCTTCCCCTTCTCTTGCTTCTTTTCATCTTTCTATCCCTTCTTCTCGTTCTTCCCTGCTTAATTCTTTTACTAAAAAGAATCTGCCTCTTCATCAGCAGGCTGAGCTTATTACTGAGTCAATTAATCATAATCTTGGTTCTTTTGTTCCTGACATTCTTATTGAGTCTTTGGTTAATAATTTTTCTTTGACTCAAAAACAGCTTGGTCCTCGTTTGCTTAAGCTTTTAACTGGTTATTCCTCCCATTATCTTCAGAAGAATATCTATTTGCCTGAATTTCAGCGTCAGCTTAAAGAGGTTCTTCAAGAAAAGTTTTCTTTGCTTCAACAGCAGGATATTCTTGAATCTTCTGGTTCTTTCACTCCTCTTGCTTTTGATCTCTCTGCTTTTTTTCTTTTAGAGCAGGAGCTTGATTCCCTTTTCGTTCGCAGTGATTTTGGCCAGCAGGTCCATAAGAAAAAATCTCCTTATGGTTTGAAAGCTGATTGCCGGCCTTTTAAAAGAAGTGACCGTTATCGCGACTTGGCTCTGAAATCTTCTCTTAAGCTTGCTTTAAGACGAGGCCATTCTCAGCTTTACCCTAAAGATCTTAAGTCTTTTCAAAGAAATTCTCGCGGAGGCCTGACTGTTATTTACTTGCTTGATGCTTCTGGTTCAATGAAAGGTGAAAAGATTGCTGCTGCCAAACGCGCTGGTCTGGCTCTTGCTTTTCAGGCGATTAATAACCGCGACCTGGTTGGTTTGGTTGTTTTTGGTTCTCATCTTAAGTCTTTGGTTGAGCCCACTCTTGATTTTTCTCAGCTTCTCTTTAATCTGGCTCGTGTTCACGCTGCTCACCAAACCAATCTCGCCGGTTCTATTGAAAAATCTCTTCAACTTTTTCCTGATGATAATTCAGCTAAGCATCTTATTCTCCTCACTGATGCTTTGCCCACTATTTCTCATGACAAAACTTCTTCTCCTTCCCAGCAAACTCTCAAGGCTGTTTCTCAGGCTAGGGATAAGGGAGTAACAGTTTCTTTGGTTGGTATTTCTCTTAATCAGCAGGGGCAGGACTTGGCCCAGAAGATTGTTGAGCTTGGCCAGGGCAAGTTTTATCTAACTAATTATCTTCAGGATATTGACAAACTTGTACTTTCAGATTATTATCAGTTTTTTTAGAGAACAACCCAAAACTTTTTATTTTCTTTCTCTTTTTTTCTTTAAAATGAAAGCCCTTACTTTTGTTGACCTTCACAGCCAGCTTAATCTTTGGCCTCAGCTTGAAAAAAAAGCAGCAAAAGCTGATTTTGTTCTTTGCGCTGGTGATTTCACTCTTTTTGAGCAGGATATTGAACAATTTCTTTCTCTTTTTAATTCTTTGAACAAGCCTTTTTTTCTTATCCACGGCAATCACGAGACTGCTCAGTCTATCATCTCACCCATTAAATCTAAGCACTATACTAACCTTGTTTTTCTTCACCAAAAAATTGTTATTAAAAATTTTAATCAGCAAAAGGTTCTTTTAGCTGGGTATGGTGGAGGTGGTTTTTCTCTCACTGATGAAAACCTGGAAAAATTCTTTGTTAAAGTCCAGCAAAAAATAAAAACCTCCCTCCCTGATAAGATTATCATCCTTACTCACGCACCTCCTTATAACACCCCTCTTGATAGGATTAACAGTTCTCATCATGGCAGTAAGTCTCTGCTTAAGCTGGTTAAGACTATCCAGCCCCATTTGCTTGTTTGTGGCCATTTTCACGAGAATGCGGGTAAACAACAGTTTCTCTCTCACAAAAAAAACAACCAAAAAACCCTCCTCCTTAATCCTGGCCCTCAGGGAAAGATTATTAAATTATAACCTCTTGATATAAATTAAAATGAAAATCCAACCAGCCGCTCTTGAGGATATTGATTAGATTAATTGTTTATTAGAACCATTTGGCAGGATGCTTATACTAAACATCTTATCATTGACCTTATTGAACACAAAAAATCTTTCTGCTTGAAATTAACTAAAAACTCCCAGCTCATTGGTGTTCTTGGTGCTAGATCTGAAGGTCAAAATTCTTTTTGGCTTTATTTTATTGTTATTAAAAAACAATTCCAAGGTAAAGGTTATGCCAAAGCCCTGATGCAGGCATTTTTTAAAGAATCTAAAAAGAGAGCTGTTAAAAGAATCGCTTTGGATACTCTGGATAAGATTTTTTTGCCAAGTTTAGTTTTAAGGAAAGTTTGGTTTTAAGGAGGTTGGTAGAATTCCTCATTGGTATCAAGACAAGGATCAGATTATTATGTTTCAGCTGCTTGAGTAATCCAGCTCAGTTGGGAATTGTTTTGGGGCCAAGCCAGGCCAGTTATGCTGCCTGATCTTCAATAACCTATCCCTCCTTTAACAGTCCAAAAAAAGAGGATGGAATAAGACTTTCATCTTTTCATCGAAACCTTTAAAAATAAACCCTTACTCTTCTATTTTATGTTTTATCGTGCTGTTGTGCAGGATTTTATCAGGGTTTCGCCTGAGAAGTTTGACTTTTCTCTCAAAGAGGCATTGGTTCAGGAAGTTAAGGAGAAGTATGGAGGTTTTATCTCTTCTTCTTTAGGTATTGTTATTGATATCTCTACTGTTCAGGATGTTGGTGAGGGGGTTATTATTCCTGGTGACGGCGCACCTTA
>CAZPDB010000025.1:3628-14205 GCA_964585285.1 uncultured Methanosarcinales archaeon | reverse complement strand
ATCTTTGACTTTTTTATCTTTGACTTTTTTATCTTTGACTTTTTTATCTTTAACTGCTTCGCTTCCCATGGCAATAAAGACCACTCCTATGATAATGACTAGAATCCCGCTTGTTTTCATCAGGGTTATTGATTCTCCAAAAAGCCATCTGGAAAGCAATGCCACCCAGATATAGGTTGTTCCCAGGATAGGGTAAAGCACTGAAACCTCTCCTTTTTTTAAGGCTAACAGCAGCAGCACTGCCCCGCTGGCATAGATTATTATTCCCAGCACCAGAAATAAGGTGTGAGGGTTGCTAAAAAAGCTGGCATCAAAATTAACTTTGACTATGCCATACTTGTAAATTATTTGAGCCAGTGAAATCAAGATAGTGGTCAGTAGGATAAAAGATATTGATTGGTTAAATCTCTTTTTCTCTAAAATTCTTTTTAACTGCCTCATTTTTTTCTTCTCCTTTTCTCCTTATTATTTTTTCCTTATAATTATCTTTGCTTATTAAATCTTTTTAATTCTTTTTCCGGCTCACTCCCTGACTCCTGTTCTTACTCTTTGCTCCTTAACCTTTTTAATTTTTTACTTTTTTGATTTGATTAACCTTATTTTTTAATTTTTTATCTGGTCAGGCAGCTCTGTAGAGCTGCCTGGCTGGGCTTCTCGTAGTCACTAACCGCCGACTCTTATTTATGTCGGCGGACCCAGGCTTGCCAGCCTTTGGCTGGCAGATTATGATATTCTGATAGTTAGGCAAAATCTAAAAAAAGAATCACTTAAAAATCTCACTCTTCTTTAACTAAGAATTCCATTATTGTAGCAAAGGCTGGCCTGGTAATAAACACCCCTATAGTCACTCCTAATATTGTTGTTAAGGCAAACCCCTGCAATAATCCTGCTCCAGCCATTAACAATGGCACCATCGCTGCCACTGTGGTAAAATAAGCTGCCATAATAATAAATAATGCTTTTTTTACTTTCTCTTTCCAATTATAACTATAATTTCCTTTGCGAACAGTCTCATCAATAATAACAATCAAATGATCCACTCCTGTTCCTATGGCAATAAGGATACCTGCTATTGCTGCCAGGTCAATGTTCCAGCCGATTAGGGAAGCCATACCCATTATCATCACCAGTTCTATCAACAACATCAGGAAGATGAGCAAGGAGATTTTTATTTTTCTGTAAACACCTAAAATAACCAGGGTTACTGCTATTAAAGCTATCACTCCCAGCAACAGGGAATTTTTGACAAATTCTGTTCCTAGGGTTGGGCTGATTGAGTCTGTCCTGACTATTTTTAGTTGGATTGGTAGCGAGCCGGTTTCAATTATAGTTTGTAATTGTTTCATATTTTCCAGAGAATCTCTTCTCGCATCCTGCAAGTTTTCTCCTCCTCCCCCTCCGCTGATTTGGATGTTGGTGGAGGGGTTGCCTTTTAGTTCTGCTCCTATTCTTAAACTGTCCACTAGTTTATCATCAAGATAAAAGTCTATTTTTTGGCTGAGGAATTGCTCTCCTTCTTCTGTAATAATCTCCAGATTTTTGGTTGCTGCTGCTTGTTTTCCAGCTGCTTCCGGAGTAATGGTTATGGCAAAATAGAACCTGCAGGCATATCCTCCCTCGGCTGTTTGTCCGCATCCTTGTTGTGGGTCAATACCTGAACAGGATGGTGTTCGGCAAACATAAGTAATGTCCTTACCTCCGATAAAAACTGTTTGGTTGGCTATCCTTGCTTCAAATTTTCCTTGTTGGGAAAGCAGTTCTTTAACTTCTTCTTCATTTACTCCTGGTATTTCTACTACAATATAATTATTTCCGCTCAGGTCATTAGCTCTTCTCACGCTGATATCTGCTAAACCATAAACATTCAATCTTCTTTCCAAGTTTTGTATAGTCAGGGCCATTAGTTCTTCTTCCCTATCTTTTTGTTCTTCACTTATTTCTGGTAAGAGAACTACTCTTGTTCCTCCTTGCAGGTCCAGTCCTTTTCTGATATTTGTTTTTGGTGCTTCATATACTCTTAATCCCAGTTCAACCCCTTCCAGGTATTCTTTCCTTGTCTTGTTAAATTCTATTGTTTCTGTTGTGTTTATGGTTTTGTTCAGTGTTTCATTAAACACCTCTTTGGTCACATTTTTGAGTTCTGTTTCATTCAGCCTGATTTCCCTGTATTTTTGTTCTGGTTTAAGATAATAGGTTCTCTTGTTTGTTTTAATAGAAACAGTCACATTAGCCTTTAATCCTTCTGTTATCTGATGATAATCCTCCAGGCTTCTTACTGGTCTGTTGTTAATCGCTGTAATCACCTCTCTGCTCATCGGAGCGCTTTTTGGTTCTGGATTTTTTATCCCTGCTAAACCAGCTGGTTTTCCTTCAGCTACTGATCTTATAGCTACTCCTTCATTCCACGGATTAGGATAGATTTGCCAGAGAAAGAAGATTAATATTAGTATCAAAATGACAATCCTTGGTTTTTTAAACAGTTCTTTCCATCTCATTTCTTTTTAGCTCCTATTTTTCATTTTCCTCTTCTTTCTCCTTTCTTTCTCCTTTCTTTCTCTTTTTCTTTTCAGTTTCTTTTCTTCCTTTTTCCTCTTCTCTTTTTTCCTCTTCTTTCTCTCTTCTTTCTTCTTTCTTCTTTCTTTTCTTCTTTTTCCTCTTCTCTTTTTTCCCTTCTTTTTCTCTTTCTTTCTTCTCTTTCTTTCTTGTTTGCTTTTTCCTCTTTTTTCCCTTCTTTTTCTCTTTCTTTCTTCTCTTTCTTGTTTGCTTTTATAACCTAATATTAGCTTTTGTGTTTTTAAGCCTTTCCTTTCCTTTTTTTTTGGAATTTATAGGGCCGCCCTGGAATTTTCTACCTCTTACATTTCAATGTCAGCGGGCCGGAACCACAGGAAGCCCATTCAGGCAGCTCTATAGCGCTGTCTGGTCAAAAAGTCAAAAAGAACAAGAAGAATAACAAGAAGCAGGCGAGCAGCAACAGCAACCAAAAATTTAAATATTTCTAGTGATTTACTATCACCAATAATTGGTTTTATTAAAAATAATCCATCATCTGGGGGGGTTTAAAATGAAATTACCAAAAAGCATCTGTAAACTTAGTTTGCCATTTCTAATAGCTTCTCAAATCTGGAGTTGTACTCCTGCACAGCGCAATCTTGTTCATGGAGGTCTTCTTGGAGGGACTGCTGGGGGGATTATCGGTCATCAGTCAGAAGAAACAGCAGAAGGCATCATCGTTGGCACTTTGGCTGGGGCTTTTAGTGCTTATCTTATTAACCAGGCCCAGGCTAATGCTGATGTAGAAGATGTTTATTCCAACTTGATTAATCTAAGTTATTCTAATGATAGTGATATTAATTATCAGAGAAAACAGAGAGTTAGGAACACTATTGATAATTTGGCTGCTGAACACTTTAATCATGACCTCTCAGCTACTGAAGGAGCTTTAAAAGCTATTCTTTACCAGCGAGCAGACAAAAATGGTTATCAGGATAATATTGTCAGGGATTGGGAATTAGATGATTATATAAGGTCTCATCAAGGCCCTTTGTTAACAGAATTAGGGTATTAATGAGTGCACTCTCCAAGCCCAAGATTTAAATCACTCAGAAGTAGTAAAAAATAGAAAAGTTTATAAATGATGACTTCTAACCTTTTAATATGATTTCCACTAGAGAAGAGGCTCAAAAAGTAATTGATCATGTTCTTGAAGATAATTCCCAGCCTTATCGCACTAATTCTTGTCAGCTTAACAGAGGTATTAGCCAGGCAGTTGATCTTTTTTATGCTGACACTTTTGTCCAGCAGATTTCAACAAATCATAACGGTCGCTTTTTAGAGGAATTTGCTAAGTCCCATCAGGCTGCTTTAGCTTATGGTTATGTTGGTGCTAGTGGTGGAAAACAAAATGGTATTGTTGACATAACTCCCTTACCTAGAAATTCAGATGAAAATTTGATGAGAGTTTGTCAAAAATTATTAACTCCTGAAATAGTAAGAAAATATAAACTTCCTGATTCTCCTCAACCTGTCAAGATTGTGGCTCATGTTCCTAGTGGCAATCGCCTGGTCGGTGTTTTAGACAAAAGACAGCCAAGTAGGGTATTCATTTTAGGGATAGCAAGTTATCGTGGCAAACCTAAGTGGTAATTATAGGTTTTGAGCACATAATTTAAAGGCAGTTGATAAAAAAGTTTAATACAATTTAATTAAAGCGGGGTGGGGCAGTTGGATTTATTAGAAGAGATAGATATTTTACTTAGAAGCAGTTCTGAGATTTCTTCTCAGGAATTAGAGGCAATTCTTCAACATCCTGATTTTTCCTCTTGTAAAACTGCTTTGACTGAGTGTATTAATGCCCATCTTGATTACCCCCAGCTTAATGCCTTGAAAGCTGCTGCTGCCATGTCAGATCAGCAGTATGAACCTCAGCTCTTGTCTTTTCAGCCAGAGGAACTAACCTCTGACCAGGCAGTTTATTGGATGCTGGCTCTTGGAGAAATAGGCTCAGAAAGGGGTTTTCATAAAATTGTTCCTTACACCAAAACAGAACTTTTTCATCAGGCTTTTATTTCCTTGGCTAAAATTAATCCACTTAAAGCCATGGTTTTGTTTGATAATTTCCTTAATCAAAATTATTTGATTTATCAACAGCAGGAAAACCCAACCCATAAACATGATTCTGGCTTTAATACCCTAGTCAGTATCCTTGCTTCTTATCCTTGTCCAGAAGAACTTGTAACCTCTCTTCATACCTATAATCCACAAAAAAAGAAGCTTATTGACGATGCTCTTCAGGTAT
Source organism: uncultured Methanosarcinales archaeon (assembly GCA_964585285.1). GTDB lineage: Archaea > Nanobdellota > Nanobdellia > Woesearchaeales > CAZPDB01 > CAZPDB01. The sequence continues at coordinate 9,407 of CAZPDB010000025.1, read as the reverse complement.
ATAGAACTAAACAAGCTGATTTAGATTAAATAATTTTTAGAATGAATAAGAATTAACTATCTTTATTCTTGTCCCGCTGGGTAGTTTCTGTTCTATTAATCCTGCTATTCTTTGCGGTTGGGCTGGAGGGCATTGTTTTAACAAGGAAAGGTCTTGTGAATGGTCTATTTTGAAGACAATGATTTTTCTTTTTCTAACAGTTTTATGGTTTTAGGTTGGAAAAGAGAGCCTAGCATTTTTTCTTCCTTAAGTTATTCTTTAATCACTCTAGCTACCAACTATTTAACTACTCTGTTTAACTAATCTATAATAATTTAGTAAAATAATCTATTTATTTAAACTGCATTCCTTGTTTTTGCATCTTTTTCATTAATTTTCCCATATCTTTCATGCCTTTGCCGCTTCCAGCTCCTTTGAGCATTTTCATCATCTTCTTGCTTTTTTTGTATTGTTTGACTAACTCCCGGACTTCTCCTACTGTCACTCCTGCTCCCTTGGCAATTCTTTCTGCTCTGCTTCCGTCAATAGCTTCCGGTTCTTCTAACTCTTCTTTGGTGCAGGAATCCATAATATATTTCCATTTTTCCAGCTTGCCCTGCTGCACTTCCATCATCTCTTTTGGTATGGGTAGTTGTCCCATCCCTGGCACCATCTCCATTATTTTGGAAAGAGGTCCCATTTTTTTCATAGCCTGCATTTGTTCATAAAGGTCTATCAAATTATAATCTCCTTTTAATAATTTCTTGCCCATATCTTCTGCTTTTTCTTCACTGATTGCTCCTTTGGCTTTTTCCAGCAGTGCTTCCAGGTCTCCCATCCCTAGCAGTCTGCCTACAAAACCCTCTGGATTAAAAGTTTCTAAATCCCCTATCTTTTCACCCACTCCAATAAAATTGATTGGCGCGCCAGTCACTGCGCAGGCAGTCAGGGCTCCTCCCCCTTTTGCTGTACCATCTAATTTGGTCACTACCACCCCAGTTAGTGTTCCGCTTTCATGAAAAGTTTTGGCTTGTTTTTCAGCGGCCTGTCCAATATCAGCTGAGATGACCAGCAGGTTCTCACTTGGTTTAATCTTCTGATAAATATTTGTGATTTCCTTAATTAACTCCTCAGAAAGTGCGTCTCTTCCTGCAGTATCTACAATAACCACATCATACTTATTTAGCTTGTCTTTATATTCCTGCCAGATTTTAAGAGGGTCTTTTTCACCAGTTTTGATAAAAACAGGTACTTTAGCTTGTTCTCCTACTTGTTCTAATTGTTTCATTGCTGCCGGCCTGTGCACATCCAGTCCCAGCAAAGCAATTTTCTTGCCTCTTTTCTTTAAATAACAGGCTAGTTTGCCTGCTGTGGTTGTTTTTCCTGAGCCAAAAAGCCCCACTAACATAATGAAATTTGGTTTTTCTTCTCCCAGTTTTAACTCAACTTTTTCCTGACCCAGAAATTTGACTAATTCTTCATAAACAATATTGATGAGTTGTTCTTTTTTAGTTAGTCCTGCAGGCAGTTTCTCTTCTTTAGCTCTTTTTTTGATTTCATTGGTTAATTCAAAGACCAGTTTGACATTTACATCTGCTTGCAGTAGTGCTTTTTGGATGTCTTTGATTAGTTCATTGATGAGTGTTTCATCTACAAAAACTGCTTTGGCTATTTTTTGCAGTGTTCCTTTCAGGCTTTGCCCTAATTTGTCTAATACCATCTTGATATCTTTTTGATCTTATAATCCTAATAATATAATGATCTAATGATCTAATGATATTAATAACCTTAATCACCTTAATAACCTTAGTATGAATATAAGAAAAGAGTAATATTTTTAAAGGTTTTCTTGTTCATCCCTTTTAAATGGTTGAAAATCAGATTAGTGCTGAAAATCAGATTGGTATTTATATTAAGAATTTCAAGCAGAAATATTCTCAATTAAAGAAAAAATACAATGTTTTGCCTGACTGGCAGGAAATTGACACTTGTTTTGAGATTAGCACTTATATTGATGAAAAAAAGATTGATTATGCTTTTCCTTTAAGAGTTGTCAGAAGAGCCATAGCTCATTATTTCAGTAGCTGGTGCGGTTATCTTCACGACATTCTGCTCCCCAATCCCCAATCTATTGTGGCTAATGAAGAGCATAAGATCTATGATGAAAAAGAGAAAAAAGAGATTGTTGAGCTTTTGCGTCTTCTTTTTGCTCAGGTTAGGGAAAGTCAGCTTCTGGAATTGGAAAAAGATTCAAAAAAGAATGTTCTTTATATTAAGGAAAAACTTGAGCTTTGGAAAAGTTTAGAAAAAAGACTCAAGCAATTATTAGATAAAAGTGTTTTTCATTGGCAGAAAGAGGGTAATGCTTGAAAAAGAGAACGATTGAAAATACTTATTTCTTCTGAAACCAGTCCAGGGCTTTGAGAAATTCTCCTCTCTTGAAATCAGGGAAATCAATATCTGAAAAATAAATCTCTGCTTCTGCTGAATCCCAGAGAAGAAAACCATTCAGTGAATGGTCTTTTGAGGTTTTGACAATCAGATCTGGAGGTACAAAATATGAGGAGTAAAGATTATCTTTGACCACTGCCTTGGTAATCTTGTCCGGGTCAATCTTTTCCACTTTTCTGGCCAGTACTCTTAAGGCATCAATAATTTCCTGTTGTCCGTCATAGTTAATGCAGAAGTTAAGAAAAAATTTGTCATAATCCTTGGTTTGTTCCAGGATGGTTTTGATTGGTCTGACCACTTCTTCAGACAGGTCATACCACTTGCCTAACACACTCACCCTGACCTGGTTTTCATAGAGTATTTTTTCATCAATCAGGTTGGAGAATAATTCATAGATCATTTCCATCACTTTATCATATTCTCTTGGATCCTTGATTTTTTTTAGTTTGTCAATTGAGGGCAATAAAAAAAAGGTGACTACTGGCACATCCAGTCTAAAAGCTGCTCTGATAATGGATTGGACATTTTCATACCCTCTTTTATGGGCAATCATCGTGCTTTTGCCTTCTCTTTTAGACCATTCTGTAAATCCGTCCATAGAAATAGCAATGTGCTTAGGCACTTTTCTCTTTAATAATTTAAAAACTTCTTGTTTTCCCTTTCCTATCTTCCCCAACCTAAATGCCACCATTTTCCAATAGTAATGAAGAGGTTATTTAAATTTTTATTGGAAAAGAAGCCAATTGGTTGCATTATAGAAACAAATAAAAATCATCTCTTTTAATTTATTAAGATGTGCGGTATTATTGGATATATTGGTGAAAAAAATGCCTTGCCTATATTAATCAATGGTTTGAAAAAACTTGAGTACCGCGGTTATGACAGTGCCGGTCTCTGTCTTGTTGATGAGCAGGCTAATCAGCTTTCTTTGATTAAAAAAAAGGGGAAGATAATTGCACTTGCACAATCACCAGAAATAAAAGATATTAGTGGAAACTTGGGCCTGGCTCATACCCGCTGGGCTACTCACGGCAAACCCAATGAGATTAATGCTCATCCCCATCTTGATTGTCAGAAAGAGATCGCCTTGGTTCATAATGGCATTATTGAGAACTATCACTCTTTGAAAAAACTTTTGCAAAAAGAAGGCCACCAGATTGTTTCTGAAACTGATTCAGAGATTATTGTTCACTTGATTGAAAAATTTTATTCTGGCAGTCTGGTGCAAGCTGTTAAAAAAGCTCTGAAATTTGTTGAAGGTGCTTTTGGCCTGGCTGTCATCCACAAAAAAGAACAAAAGATTATTGCTGCCAGGAGAGGCTCTCCTTTAGTCATTGGTCTGGGCCGGGATGAGATGTTTGTTGCTTCTGATGTTGCTGCTATTCTTACTTACACTAAAAAAGTTATTTACCTCCAGGATGATGAGATTGCTATCCTTACCAGGGATGATTATGCTATTGAAACTCTTGATGGTCAGAAGATTGATAAAAAGATTCACCAGATTAAGTGGACAGTTGATCAAATAGAGAAAAAAGGTTTTAAGCATTTTATGCTTAAGGAAATTTTTGAACAGCCCCAATCCATAGAGAATACTTTAAGAGGGAGAATCAAGCAAAACCAGCTTAAACTCACTCTCAATTTTAATCCTCATAAGATTGGCAGGATTATTATTCTTGCTTGCGGCACCAGTTGGCATTCTGCTCTGATCGGTAAGCATATCATTGAAAAGCTTAACCGCATCCCTGTTGAGGTTGATTATGCTTCTGAATTTCGTTACCGCAGTCCACTTCTTAACCCGGATGATTTGGTAGTGGTTATTTCCCAGTCAGGTGAAACAGCTGATACACTGGCTGCTTTGAGAGAAGCCAAGCTTAAAAAAACCCAGACTCTCGGACTTATTAATGTGGTTGGTTCAACCATTGCCAGAGAAGTGGATTCTGGTATTTATCTTCACGCTGGTCCTGAGATTGGTGTGGCCAGCACCAAGGCTTTTACTTGCCAGATCGTGGCTCTCCTTCTTCTTTCTCTTTATATTCAACAGAAAAGGGATAAACCTATTGACCAGTCTCTGCTTCAAGAACTGCCTCAGTTGCCTCAAAAAATCAGGCAGGTTGTTGAGAACTCAGATCAGATCAGGGAATTGGCTGAAAAATTTCAGCACAAAACTAATTTTCTTTATCTTGGCAGGGGCTTGAATTTTCCAGTTGCTTTGGAAGGAGCTTTGAAACTCAAGGAGATTTCTTATATTCACGCTGAGGGTTACCCTGCTGCTGAGATGAAGCACGGCCCCATTGCTCTGGTTGACGAGAATATGCCTGCTGTTTTTGTCTCTCCTCAGGATAAGACTTATAGCAAGGTTCTTAGTAATATGGAAGAAACCAAAGCCAGAGGAGGGGAGATTATTGCTCTTATTAATAAGGATGATGAAAAGATTAATCAGCTTACCCAGAATATTATTAAGGTCCCTCCTGTTCACGAACTGCTTGCTCCTGTCATTAATGTTGTCCCTCTCCAATTGCTTGCTTATCATATTGCTGATCTCAGAGGACTTGATGTTGATAAGCCCCGAAACCTGGCTAAGTCTGTGACAGTGGAATGAAGAGTTGAAGCAGTTAAGCAACTGAAGCACGCTAATTAAAAACCCTTATAAATAACCTCTTCCAGAAACAGGGGTATGGTTGATTTTACTTTTATCTTAATTGCTGCTAACCAGTTTTTGCGTTTTGGCTGGGTTTATTTAAGCATTATTCTCGTCTGGCTGATTATTTCTGCTCTTTTTGATATCAGGACCAGAGAGGTTCCTGATTGGATTAGTTTTGGCTTGGGTTTTTTTGCTTTTGGCGCTAGGATTATATTTTCTCTTCTCAATCACACTTTTAATCCAGTCATTGATGGTTTGCTTGGCTTGTTTTTTGGTTGTTTAGTCGGGTTTATTATGTTTTATACCCATCAGTGGGGGGGTGGTGACACTAAACTTATTGTCAGTCTGGGAATTGCTTTGGGTGTTAGTTATCATTCTTTTTTTACTTCTCCTTTTTTTGCTTTTGTTTTCTTGTTTATTTTTGTGGCTGCTCTTTATTCTATGGCCTGGCTGGTTTTTCTTCTTATCAAAAACTGGGAAAAGGCCAGGAATCATTTTTTCAGAAAATTAAAAAAGAATAAGAAACCAGTTAAGTGGTTGTGGATACTCAGTTTGCTTGTTTTGGTTCTTGCTCTGCCCATCTTTTCTTTGATTAATTTTCTTTTTCTTCTTTTTCTGATTTTAAGCTTTAATTTTATTTTTTATCTCTGGTTTTTAATCTCTGGACTTGAGAAGATTACTATGATTAAAAAAATCTCTCCACAAAGA
>CAZPDB010000025.1:0-3618 GCA_964585285.1 uncultured Methanosarcinales archaeon | reverse complement strand
CTGAGGGTGATTGGGTGGCTGAAACAGTTAAAGTTAAAAGCAGGACTATCTGCAGTCCCAAGGATTATGGTTTGGAAAAAAAGCAGATATCTGCCCTTAAAAAACTTTATCAGCAGAAAAAAATAACTGGGGTTAAAATCAAACAAGGAGTTCCTTTTATTCCTTCTTTTTTGATAACTTTTCTTCTGTTTCTTTTTTTTGCTCTTGCTTCATTAGTTTAGATAAAAAATTGAGAAGTTAAGTGCTGAGGCAAAACTTACCCAGAGAAAATAAGGTATTAGTAGATAAGCTGCTGGTCTGGAAATCTTATAAAAGCTAATCATTGTCATTAAAATAGCCAGCCAAAGGATTATTATCTCTATAAAAGCCAGTAAGGGGTTTTTTAGACCAAAAAAAATTATTGACCAGAGCGCATTTAAAAATAACTGGATGCCAAACCAGTTCAGGCCTGTTTTTCTTTTTCTTATCTCTTCTCCTTTTTTGGGCTTTTGAATCCAGATTAGATAAAGAGAAATACCCATTATCACAAAGAGAGTAATCCAGACTGGTGAGAAAATCCAGTTAGGAGGATTAAATTTAGGTTTGATCAAATTTGGATACCAGGCGCTGACAGAGGAAGCAGTAAAGAATGAGCCAATAACTCCTGCTAATTGGCAGATAATGATTGAATAAACTAATTTTGGCCAGTCTATGATTTTAAATTTCATCTTAATCAATTTCATCTCAATTCCATCTTAATCATATACTTAGTTTTATCTATGTTCTATTTCCCAAAACCTTTTTAAATTCTTTTCTTTTTCTATTGTTAATATGGAACTTCCACAGACAATTATTTTTGATTTTTGGGGCACTTTGGTTGATAATGGCATCAGGCCCAGCCCTTTACAGCAAATTAAAAGAGCCCTTTTTCTTGAGGATATGCCTTTCTCAAATTTTATTATCACCTTGGAAAATATTTTTATGCTTAAGAAATTTAAAAATTTAAAAGAAGCTTTTGAAAAGGTTTATCAGGGGTTTAATAAGCAGCAGGATCAACAGAGAGTAGAAGACTTGATTGGTATGTGGAATAAGAATTGGATGCTGGCTAGTCCTTATTCAGAAACTGAAGAGGTTTTGAAAAAGTTAAAAGATCAGGGGAAAAAATTAATCCTCGTCTCTAACACTGATAATTTCTCTGCCCCTGAGGTAGTTAAGAAATTTAAGCTTGAATCATATTTTGATCAGATTTTTTATTCTTTTGAACAGGGAAAATTAAAAGGGGATATTCTCAAGGACCTTGTTGATAAGGGAAAGATTAAATCAGAGCAAACAATGATGGTTGGTGATTCTCTTGAATCAGATATTAAACCAGCTGAAGAACTTGGCTTAACACCAGTGCTGGTTGACAGAAGAGAAAAAAGAGAATACAAGAATAAAATAAAAGATTTAAGGGAGTTATTTGATTGATTTATTGTTCGATTGATTTAATAATCACAACAAAATGATTAAATGATTGTTAACAACTTCCAGTTGGGGTTTGGGTAGTGCTGCCTTCTAATGTTTCTGAACACTCTTCAGGTTTCTCATCTTCATCCCAGTAAGCGCATACTGCTTGTTTGTAACCTTCAGGTGTTCTGGCTCCGCCGTATTGTTCTCCTTCAATAAAGACTGTTGGTGAGCCCCTCACTCCTAACAGTTGGTTTAGTTCATATTCTGTTGCCACTATTTCCTGCCCTCTTTCTTCTTCACATTCTGCAATCGCATCAACATCTAGGCCAACTTCTTCAGCCACTTCTTGCCAGCACTCATCCACATTCTGGTAATTGCAGGCTTTATTAGCAGCTAGTACAAACTCAAAATATTCTTTAATTCCATTATCATGGTAAACACATAATTCTCTTATGTCCTGGTTTAATTCTTGTTCGCCATGCAATGATTCGTAAGCTCCTGGATTACCATAAATTACATAACGTGGCACAAACTTAGCCTTATCTCCAAGCAGCTGGTAGACTTGTTCAATTGCCTCCTCAGCAATGTTGCCGTAAGGGCAGTAGCTCATCACATAAAAATCAATCTGTGGCTTTCCGTCTTCAAGATCAATGCCTGCTTTTTCATAATATTCTTTTCTTTTCTCTTCTTCAATCCAATAACTTGCTCCTGTCACTTCATCCAATAATTTATAATTGCCTCCCACATTTTCAAAAGCTGTTTTGATGTCAGGATTATTTTTCCAGGTGTAGGTTTTGTTTATCTTTTTGCCAAAGATGTAGGCTGGCAGTTTTTCCAGGGAGTATTTTTCAATTATTTGTTTTCCTGCTTTGCTTTCTGCTTCTACTTCCTCAACTTCTAATCCTGGGAACAATCTTTTGCTGGTGGCAATTATATCAGCAGTATCGCAGCTGGCGCAGGCAGATGATGTTACTGCTACTAATCCCACACTGACTGGCTCTGGTACCTCTGCACAGGATGGATGATTATTTAATTCAGCGCATAAGGCTCTTTTAATGGAGATGCCATCAAGATTTCCACTATATTGCTCATCATTAATAAACATTGTAGGTGAAGCTCTGACCATTAAATTGGCTGTTTTTTGAGCTGTCTCTCTTAGCAATTCTTCTCCTTCTTCTCCTTCATAGCATTCTTTTAAAGCACTAACATCATATCCTATCTCTTCTGCACAGCTCTCCCAATTATCAGGAATCTGCCTTGCATTTTTATTCATACAAACTACAAAATTCATAAAATTATTTGGATAATGTTTTTGTGCGCAGGCTTGAATCTTGTCTCCTTGCACTTCTTTTTCTCCGTGCAGGGAATTAAAGCCACCATCTGTCTCACTAACTACAAACTCCAGGCTGAAATCTATTGCATTGCCAAAATCCATTAGTATTGGTTGAAGCAGGTTCTCTGCTTGGGTGCCGTAAGGGCATTGGCTCATCACAAATAATTCCATCTTAACTGTTCCTGTCTGGTCATTATCAACTAATGTGGTGTTACTGTCTTTTCCAAACCATCCGCTTATTCCATCATTAGCATTGAAAAAATTAAAGATTAAAAGTATGATTAACAGGCCGGCTACAACTCCCAGGCCAAAATAAAGATTCTTCTTTTTGATAGTTAATTTTAGGTTATCTGGTTTCTTTGTTTCCTTTGTTTCTGTTTCTTTTTGGTTGTTATTTTCTTTATTCATTTTTTCTTGTTTGATTTCTTTTTCTTTGAGTTCCTTTTTTTCTGATGGTTCTGTTTGATCAGACTCTTCAGTCATCCTCTTACACCCCCAATTTGAGTTGATTTTTTAGAATAAAAAAAGGAAATTTTTAAATGTATATAAATTTATTGGTTGATGAGCAGTTAGCAGGTTACTTGAAATCCAAAAGTTTTATAAGCAGTTCCTGATTCTTCGATTTTTCTTATTGTTTTTTTCCTCTGAAAAAAGGAAAAAATAAGAAAAACTAAAATAGAAAAATTAAGAATAAAAAATAATAAGAAAACAATGTATGTGGAGGTAAAAAATGTCAGATTCACCAACCATTTTGGAAAATATCACCTGGCAGACTCATAAACAAGCTATATCTTGCCAGTCTTGGCAGCTTGAACATGACCCAACCCAACTTTTGGTCAGGGACCAACAACCAGCTT
>CAZPDB010000024.1:0-14607 GCA_964585285.1 uncultured Methanosarcinales archaeon | reverse complement strand
CTGGATTAAGCGCAGCTGTCTATGCTGGCAGGTATCTCTTAAAAACATTAATTATCGGAGAAAGTGAAGGGGGGACAATGGCTGAAGCACACAAAATATGCAATTTTCCTTCTTATAAATCAATAACTGGAATGGAACTGACTCAGAAAATGACAGAGCAGGTTAAAAGTATTGGCGTAGAAATTAAAAATAAGAAAGTGGAAGAGATTAAGAAAAAAGAAGGCTTTTTTGAGATAAAAACAGATAATTCAGATTATCAAAGCAAGAAAATTATTTTAGCCACTGGAAGAAAGAAAAGAAAACTAAGAATCAAAGGAGAAGAAGAATTTCTGGGAAAAGGAGTCAGTTATTGTGCTACCTGCGATGCGGGTTTTTACCAAGACAAGACAGTAGCTGTAGTCGGAGGAAGCAATGCTGCTTTAACTGCTGCTCTGTTGTTAGCTGAATATGCTGAAAAAGTTTATATTGTTTACAGAAAGGAAAAATTCTTCAGACCAGAACCAGCCTGGATAAAACAGGTTGAAGAAAATGATAAGATTGAATGCGTTTTCAAGGCAAATATAAAAGAAATCAAGGGTTCAAAAAATGTGGAAAAGATTTTACTTGATTCAGGCAAGGAATTATCTGTTGATGGAGTGTTTATTGAAATCGGACACGAACCAGATGCAATTCTGCCCAACCAATTAGCTCTCAAAATGGAGAATAATCATATCCTTACTAATGAAAAACAGGAAACATCTGTGGAGGGAGTGTACGCAGCAGGGGATGCTACCAAGAGCCCGCTAAAACAAATACTGACTGCAGCAGCAGAAGGAGCTATTGCTGCCAATTCTGCTTTTGAACAAATAAGGAAAGTAAATTAAAAAATTAAATAAGAAAAAAAGAATTGGGTGTCAAGAAGGAGAGTTGAGGGAAGAGGGAAAGTTAGAAAAAAGAAGGAGAGTAGAGAGATAAGAGAAAGAAAAGAAAAAAAAGAATTGGGTGTCAAGAAGGAGAGTTGAGGGAAGAGGGAAAGTTAGAAAAAAAAAGGAGAGTAGAGAGATAAGAGAAAGAAAAGAAAAAAAGGAGAGAAAGAAGAAAAAGAGAGAAGGAATAAAAAAACATAGGAGATAAAAATGAAAAATTCCACTTTTGCTAATATTGAGAAAAATCTGAAAAAGGTATCTGCTTATCTGGGATTAAGAGAAGAAGAGAGAAAATTACTGTTGAACCATTCAGCTGTTAATAAAGCAGAACTGAATTTGGATGGCAAAAAATATGATGCCTGGAGAATAATTCACAACAATGCATTAGGACCAGGAAAAGGAGGCATAAGATTTCATCCAGAGGTATGCGAAGATGAAGTAAAATCACTGGCATTCTGGATGAGCCTGAAAAATTCCCTGGCTGGCCTGCCATACGGAGGAGCCAAAGGAGGAGTGAGGGTCAATCCCAAAGAATTAAATGAAAAAGGAATAGAAAAAATAAGCAGGGAATATATAAGAGTTTTTCATGATTTTGTTGGAGAAAACAAGGACATTCCTGCTCCAGATGTCTATACTAATCCTCAAATAATGGGCTGGATGCTGGATGAATTTGAAAAAATTGAAAAAAAACATCAACCAGGTATGATAACAGGCAAACCACTGGAATTAGGAGGTATTGAATTAAGAAAAGATGCCACCTCCAAAGGAGGCAATATAGTGCTTGATCTTTTTCTGGCCAAAAAAGAACAAAAACCTGAACAGACCAAAATTGTTATCCAAGGTTTTGGCAATGCAGGGATGAACATAGCCCAAATGCTGAAAAAAGAAGGATATAAAGTGATAGCAGTCAGTGACAGCAAAGGCGGAGTGTTGGAAAAAGAAGGATTAAAGATTGATGAAATGATAAAAATCAAAAAAAAGACAGGAGCAGTAAATCAATATGCAGAAGAACTTGAACAAGGAGAGAAAATATCTAACAAGGAATTGCTTGAATTGGAAACAGATATCTTAATACTGGCTGCCCTGGAAAATCAAGTGACTGAAGAGAATGCTGAAAAAATAAAAGCCAAGGCAATCCTGGAACTAGCTAATGGTCCAGTAACTTCTTCAGCTGATGATATTCTTGAGAAGAAAAAAATTACTGTCATCCCCGACATACTAGCTAATGCAGGAGGAGTTATTGCCAGCTATTGTGAATGGTGCCAGAACAAAACAGGAGGAATATTTTCAGAAGAGCACCTTAAAAAAATTCTGGAAGAAAAAATGAAAATGGCTTTTGAAAAAACCTATGAATTGGCTGAGAAAGAAGAAAAATTAACTATGAGAAAAGCAGCTTATATCATTGCTGTTAAGAGGATTTTAGAAACTGAAAAAGCCAGAGGAAATCTTTAGTAAAAAAGTTAATTTTTTTATTGTTTGAATCTTTTTTTAGAATTTAAAATTTAATTTTTCAATTGGTTTTTTCTTTTAACTTTATTCTTACTTTTTTGATTTTTTTGTTTTTGTTTGACTGCCCTGCCCGACTTACCTGGTCTGACTATCCTGGCCTGCCAGCCAAAGCTGGCAGTATTTTTCCAGGACTCTGTCCTGGTCAGGGATTCTGGGAAGCCAAGCCAGACAGTCTGCTTTAAGAGCAGACTGCCTGATTTAAAAGAGATTAAAAAAGAAAAGATTTATTAAGCAAATTTGAAATAAAAGATAAGATAAAAATGGTTTGGGAATTATTAACCTTGGTTGTTGTTATTGCTTTTATACTAGAATTCTTTGATGCCTCTGCAGGGATGGGTTATGGAATCCTAACGCCAGTGTTATTATTGATGGGCTTTGCTCCATTAGAAGCCATCTCAGCAGTTTTAATAACCAGTGCCGGATTAAGTTTATTAACAGGAGGACTGCACCACGGATTTGATAACATAGACTTCCTGGTTAAAAAAAATTACAGGATTTTGGGAGCCCTGATTGGTTTTGGAATTATAGCCATTGTTATCGCATCTCTGATAGCAGTAAACATCCCCTCTCTCTTTCTTAGAGCTTATATTGGATTGCTCATTGTCAGCGTTGGTATCTACATATTGATTAAACACAAGAAAAAACACAAATTCTCCTGGAAACGATTAATTGCTTTTGGTTCTCTGGCTTCTTTTAACAAAGGTTTGTCTGGAGGAGGTTACGGACCAGTGCTTTCAGGAGGACAGATAGTCTCTGGTGTTAAAAGCAAGGAAGCAGTGGGAATAACTGCCCTCACTGAGGGAGTCATCAGCTTGATTGGTTTCTTGACCTATTTTTTTATTAATGGAGCAGGCCATATGAACTGGCTTTTGATAACTGCCCTGTTGATAGGAGGAGTTCTGGCAACCCCATTAGCTGTTTATTTTGTGAGCAGATTCCACAGCAAGAAATTAAAATATTTTATTGGGATAGTAAGCATAATCATGGGAATGATTATTTTGCTACGGATATTTTTAGACCTAATGATTTGATTAAGGAAAAATGAAGACAGGCAGTAAAGATGATAATGGTAAGAAAAATAAAAGAGCTATAGATAATGAGAGTAATAAAAAAATTAAAAAAATCAATAAGGATGTTTTTTTGATTAGAGAAGGATTGTTTTTTAAAGAAAAGAAAATTCTCTGCTTAGCTGACCTGCACATTGGTTTTGAAGAAGCAATGCAGGTTCAGGGTGTTCTCTTACCGAGATTTCAGTTCAAAGATATGGTGAAGAGACTGGAAGAGGTATTGGATATAATAAAGAAAAAATTTGGTCTTGATAAACTGGAAGAGATAATAATTAATGGAGATTTAAAACACGAGTTTGGCACTATTTCAAAGCAGGAATGGAAAGAGACAATAGGAATGTTAGATTTTCTCAAAAAGAAAACAAAGAAAATCATCTTAGTTAAGGGAAATCATGACACAATTCTTGGACCAATTGCCAAAAAACAAGGCCTAAAGATTGTGCAGTACTATCAAAAAGATGATTTGTTGTTTGCTCATGGTGACAGAGAAGTTGAGGAGCTAAAGATAGACCTTAAAAAAGTAAAAACCATTATTATAGGGCATGAACATCCAGCAGTGGGAATCAGAGAGGGACAGAGAAGAGAGGTTTTCAAATGTTTTTTAGTTGGTGAGTGGCAGAGTAAAGAAGGAAAAAGAAATAAGGAGAAAAAAAGAAAACCAAAGAGATTGATGATGAAAAAAGTGTTGAGGGGATTAATTATCCAACCCAGTTTTAACCCTGTTATGCCTGGCACAGATGTTTTAAAAGAAAGTCTGCTTAGTCTAGTGCTGATTAATTTAGGAGAGAGATTAAAAAAATTTAAGGTGGTAGTTGTTTCTGATGAAGGAGAAGTGCTGGAGTTTGGGAAGTTAGGGGGCCTATGATTATCTCTTTGCTATTTTCCAAAGAGCTCTAAAATAACCTCTAAAAGAATCAGCTACTTCTTTGTAAAGAAAATAAAAAATAAATTTAATTAAGATTTCTATCCAATCTCTAACACATTAATCTCATCAAGGTCAACCAATGAGTTCATCTTGATCTTCTGGTCTGAGATTGTGTACAACACAGAGTCCATGTAAAGGCTTCTCTTAACATTACTCTCTCCTCTGAAATAATAACCGCTCTTCATAAAGACCTCATCGTCATCATAGTGAGTTACTCTTCCTCTTAACTTAAAGCCATCATCATCAACCTTGTAAACATAAGCTCCCTGATAAACAAAACTGCCATGTTGATTATCTCTTGTTTTCTCACCTTGGATCTCAGCCAAATTAATTGGCAACACCATTAACTCTCTTTCTTTGTCAAAGAGAAAAGCCTTATGATTTCTTAACACTTCTGAATCTGTTCCTCTGTCTCCAATCACTAATTTGTCTTTTTCAATTGGATTCTCAACATCACTAACATCAAACAATGCTATTTTAACTCCTTGATACCAAGCAAAGTCTCCTTCTTCTGCCTCAACTGTATCCTTGCCAATACCAATGATGTGATCTCCATCGTAGGGGTGAAGGTAGTCAGAGTAACCAGGAATTTTCAATTTTCCAAGCACTCTAGGATTGGTGGGCTGACTTAAGTCAATGACAAAAAGTGGATCAATTTTTTTAAAGGTAACCAGGTAGGCACGTTGACCCATGAATCTAGCTGAATAGATTCTCTCTCCAGGAGCTAGATCTTCTACACTGCCAATTATATCAAGCTCTTCATCAAGCACATAGAGATTATTGACAGAACCACTACTCATCCTACTGACATGGCCAATAGTGGTAGCGATTCTGAAATTATCTTGGTATTCATCCATAGAGAACTGATTCAGGATACGACCAGGAACCTCACCATTAGCAATAAACTTAATCTCTCCATCATCGAGGTTAAATTTGTGAATAGCAGTTCTCTCTCTGACCTCTTCTTCAGCTACTACTTCTCCAAGAGCCCGGAGAGGAGTGTGCGGATAGATTGATCTAACAAGATAAAGATTATCTAAAGAAGCATAAACCTCTTGACCAGAGCTAGCCACAACTTCTTTTTCCATCTTATCTTCATCCTGCATTGAAACTGAGACAATAGTCATGAAACTATTGACCTGAACTGGTTCAAAATAACCAATGTCTGTACTTTCTGCTACTACCTTAAAATCTTCACTATCTTCTCTGTACAATGGAATAATCCTATCATTATAATGAGGATAAGAATTAACCACAAAATAAACATGCTCCCCAATCTTTCTTGAAGATAAATAACTGCCTTCAAAATCATAGGTCTTGATTAATCCTGGGTCTGCTCTATCAGAGATATCATAGATTCTAACAGAGGCAAAGCTAGAGCGTCTGTAATGTGGAGAGTATTGTGGAGAGTATTCTACATCTGCCATAACACCTGTACCTGTGTCTGCAGTGTCTTGATAGCTAGCTCGACCAAAAACAATTAATCTACTGTTGTCAATAAACATTTCTTGAGGGTAAAAGTTGTTGAAATTAGTTGTTGATAAAACTTCTGCATCTTCTGGAGGGTAAGATTGGGTAATGATTAATTTTCCCTGAGAAATAAGATATATATAGGTGTCATCATTTTTAAGAATATCTGCCTCATCAACACCTTGTACTTGAATATTTGTGGTTGAATAATCTGTAGCACCAGAACTATCTGGAGCAGCAGTGGTTGCTTCCATTGCCATCTCTACAGAGTTTGCTTTAAAAACAGTTCCCATACCAATTCCTCTAGATTTATAGGTATTTCTTGATTCATTAAAAGCTTGGATTAATTCTTGGTCTGAGGTAAATCTCTTTATTTCTCCAGAAACAGTTGGAGAATTAAGAACAGAGAAAACCCCAGTAACAATAGATATTATAACAATAAGGGCAAGTATGGTAATAAAAGCTTTGCCAGATTTGTTTGATTTTAGTTTGTTTAAGTTTGATTTCATTTTATATCACCAACACTAAGAAAATAAGGGATTTATAAATACCCTTTTATAGCTTTAAAATGAGTTGAAGTTATTTACAGACGAGAAGAAAGGGTTTTTTGGGTTTTATTTTTACTCTTGTTTTCTATTTTTTCTGCGTTCTCTAAACTGTTCAACTAACAAGTAGATGATTAGAGTGGCAATAGCTCCAGCTAAGAAAAAAAGAGCATAGTTAGTGGCAACATTGAGAAGCGAGGGAGCTTGGGTGAGAGTTTCAGCTGCAGGAGCAGCAAGTGCTTTGTCAGCCAAAGGAGCAGCTAGAGGTTCAACAGCTTTTTCTGATAATTGAGTGGCGCCCTGTTGAGTGGCTCCCTGAAAAGCTCTCTTAGATTCAGCAAAGAGTTTAATTGAGGAAGCAATAGCCAGAGCAATGATAGCAGTTGGCAGAATATTTTTGATTTTATCCCTAAAAGTCTTTACTCCTTTTGGAGCAATAAGAATAAGTTTTCTAGCCAAAGAATAGATGTTAATTTCATTGCCTTTTTCACTATATCTAAACTTAGTTGATTCAATTAAATCTGCTTTCATTAACTGTTGAATATTATAATGAATAGTAGAAATTGGTGTTTTTAATTTTTTGGCAATCTCTGACTCTGAAAGCTCTTTTTCAGCCAGCAAATTGAGAATCTTTCTAGAGGTTGGATTAGAAACAATCTTTCCAATTGCTTTGGCTTTGTCTTCTTCTAATGAGACCATAACATAAGCATTTTTTGGCATTTTAATTCTGAAATAAAAGAAAGGAAAATTCATTTATAAAGACTTCTAAAGGTTTGGAAGGATTTGAAGTTAAAAAATTAAATTAGAAAGATGATAAAAGGTGTGAGGGACTTAAGAAAGTAATTAGGAATAACTAAGAATAACTAAGAATAACTAAAGATAACTAAGGATAACTATCAATAAACTTCTCCAAATCATAAATAATATCAATAATTACCTGGGTTTCTGGAGATCTTTCCCCCACTAGTTGCCTAACCCATTTAAGATTGGCTGGAAAAAGATATTTCTCTTTAATAAACTCACCATCAACCCTTAAAATAACATTGGTATTAAGCCCCAACTTAGAAGAATTAAGGTAAGGATTTAAGAAAAATATTAAATCAGGCTGAGATGTTTTATCAGGGGAAAGAATTTCAGCCAAAGTGCCAGACTTATCTTTACCCACATAATCAAACCATTCAGCATCAATTAAGCCAGAATTCTCACAAACATAAATAGCTGGAGCAATAAAATAAAAACTAACTCTTTGCTGCTCTCTGCTTTTTAAGGCAGAGATATTAGCTGAAAAAAGTCTTTTCAGGCAGGAATAAAAATCCCCCCCAGTCAAAACTATTTTTGAGGTTACCTGGCTGAGATCTGAAGCATCTGCCCAGCCATTCCTAGAATAAAGGACATGCTCTAATCCAAGATCAGGATGTCTCCCGGGAAAATCATTCTTGAGCTGAAGAGAGTAAGCAAAATGTTTTTCTTTTAATCTTTCTATAACAGGTCTAATCTCGCTCTGTTCAGAAAAAAGATGGCAAACCTCTAAGGTTAAACCTTGTTGCTGAATTTCAGGAATAACTGTTTGATTATTAGCTGATTGATTATCTCCTGGGTTAATCAAGGCCATAAAAAGAGAAAGTCCAGAATATTTATAAAGATTATTCTGTTTCAGAATAAGAATGATAAAAATAAGACAACTTCCTTTTGAAAAACAAGGAAAACTAAAGATTTTAGTTAAGAAAAAAGCAGAAACAGATCCAACTCTAGGTTGCAAGCCAGAGGAGAGGAAGACAGAAGAGATGATTAGGTATGGGGTGGTGGTTGTGGATAAACCCAAAGGACCAACCTCCCACCAGGTTAGTGAATATGTTAAAAATATTTTAGAGATTAAAAAAGCTGGTCATTCCGGAACACTGGACCCTGCAGTTACTGGTGTTTTACCTATTGCCCTGGGCCAAGCAACCAAGGTTAACCAATATATGTTATCAGCTGGCAAGGAATATGTGGGAGTGATGCACCTGCATAAACCATTGGAAAAGAAAAAAATTGAGAAGGTGATTAAAGAAAAGTTTATTGGAGAGATTAAACAGCTGCCTCCAGTACGAAGCAGTATCAAAAGACAGTGGAGAAAAAGAAATATCTATTATTTTGATATTTTAGAGATGAGCGAGAATAAGAAGGATGTCTTGTTCAGGGTCGGTTGTCAAGCAGGAACTTATATCAGAAAACTATGTGTTGATGTAGGAAGAGCATTAGGGGTTGGAGCTCACATGGCTGAACTGCGCAGAACAAAAGCAGGGCTGTTAAATGAAAAAGATTTATTTACTCTGCAGGACTTGACAGATGCTTTCTGGTACTGGAAAAATGAAAACAATGATAATTTTTTAAGAATGATTATTCAACCAGTAGAGAGAGCAGTAGAGCATTTCAAAAAAATCTGGGTTTTTGATAATGCTGTTAACACACTGGCTCATGGAGCTCAATTATCTATACCGGGAATAAGTAAATTAAATCAAGGCATTGAAAAAGGTGAGAGGGTTGTGGTGATGACTTTAAAAAATGAATTGGTTTTAGTGGGAGAGGTATTGTTGTCAAGCGAAGAAATTATGACTAAGGAAAAAGGTTTGGCTGTGAAGAGCGAACGAGTCTTTATGGAGAGAGGAGTTTATTAAAAATAAAAATTAAAAGTTAAAAATTAATCATTTTTTGATTTGATCTCATGAGAATAAGGACAGAAAAAATAAGGAACTTCTAAGGAGGTTATATACTCTTGGCTGTTCTTAGAAAAAAAAGAACTTTTGGGGCGCATCTTAAAATTGGTGGTGGCTAATCTAAAATTTTCTTCTCCTAAATCATAGATAACCATCTGAGGGTTTTTAAAACACTCAAACATTATCTTTACCTGGTTAATCTTCTCATCAACCAAAGACTGGACAGATCTCTCTAAACCACCCTCTGTTAAAAAACCTTGTTTAGCTAATTCAAGCAACAGTCTGTGGAGATTATTATGCATCTCTCTGTAAAAAGAAGAGCAGAAGGGCTGGAGTTTGGCGCATTCATCTTGGTGATATTGTTTAGATAACCCCCTTGGAAGAACTAGTAACCTCTTTAATGGATTTTTCATGTTTTTTTACAATAAGAGGAAGTTTTTATGTTTTTCTATAGGGGAGTATATTAAATATATCTCTTTAATTTTAAGGTTCTGGATTAATAACCCTGGCTCGACCAGTAAAAACTGGTTCTTCTCTGCAATAAGCATCTGTTCTGACAATAGACAAAGGTCCTCTGGTCTTTATTTTGTTAACATAAAAATCAATCCCTGCATAAGCACAAGAAAACTGAGAAGGATCAGTAAAAAAAGTTGCTTCCTGGGATGAATAAATTCCAGCAGGAGATGAGGGTGATGATGGCTGAGATCCAGCAGAAGAATAATCCAACAGCACTCCGGCTAAAAGTGCAACTAAAAACATCTGAGGCACAGTAGATGAGTTGTCCATTAAGCCTAAGAGAGAAATACCTGGGAAACTCTGGCATACATTGTAGACCTTATCAGTATCAGATATTCTGGTTATTTTGACTGCTTCTTCTGAATTCAGGGCAGAAAATCCTTTTGGTTCAATTTTTTTAAGATCAATAATAACATTATCAATTGAACTGCCTTCTTTAACAGCCCTTATCCTGTATTGCTGATTTTCATCATCTTCTGGTCCTTGTTTAACAATCCCAACCCTGTCTTTCAGAGCTAAAGGATTTTTAAAATTGATTTTCAAATGATTATATCCAGCAAGATCAAGAGAGTTAAAAGAAGCAGCCATAGCCAAGCAAGCCAAATACATTCCTGAAACAACTTTTTTGTCTTCAAACCCAGGCAGCATTTTATCCAATCCAAATTCAACTACTTTTCCAATTTCTCTATGAATAGGATTAAAATCACCTGTTGAATTAAGAAAACGAGTCATTGATACTTCATCCAAAACATACACTCCTGAATCTAATCCTGGTGATCCTTCTTGTTCTTGCTCAATCATTATAACGGGAGAGTAGGAACAATTTAAAAGCTTTGCGGTAGAAAATCATATAAAGGGAGACAATTATTATAGTTACATATTTGTTAATCAGGTTAATTCAACAAAAATAATTCAACAAAAAAAGCCTAAAAAGATTTTAAAAAGCAAATTTAAAAATATAATCATAGAAATCAGCCGAAATTGCATCACTCCACACTTTTGTGTGGAGTATGAAGATGCAATTTCTTTAATAGGCTGATTTTTACGTACCAAAAAAGCAGAAGCATTCATCCCACAACTAAATTTGTGGGTACAAAGAAATCCTTAAGGATTTCTTGTACAAGAAATGATAAAATCATTTCTTAGTATTCTGCTTTTTTAAATATAAAAAAGAGGTAAAAGATAATGGTCTGGAGTGTTATCACATCAATTTTTAGTTTTATCTGGTCATTAATTGTCAGATGGGTAGAGATAGTTATTGCTCCGATAACCAGCCCTGAACTTCTCTGGATTATCATCCCAATATATCTGGCCTGGATATTTACTGAATTCTTTCAGGAAAAATTAGTCACTTCATTGGGCAATGCTATCTCTAATGGAGTAGTGGTCTTATGGGTGGGTATTGACTGGCTCCGTTATATTGTCAACAAATTAATTGAGCAAGCAGCCACTTTTAATTGGGTGGTGATAGTTAAGATAATCCTTTCTCTGGCTACTTTTGGTTATGGTCTGCTCATCATTGTTGAAGGAGTAAAAGCAAAAAAATTCATCAAATTCATTGGAAGGATAAGAGAAGTCACCTATGTCTTGTTGATGTTCAGCCCAATTATCTACGGTGTGATTGATATTGATTACAAGACCATTCTGGCCATTGTCTTGTTCTTTCCAGTCTTTTACTATATAGTGGAATATATTGATACCCGGACACCTAACCCAAAGATTTATGAATTAGGAGAAGCTTGAACTAGAAAATCATGGTTAAAACAAAAAAAACAATTAGTTTGGCAAATAATTCTATTTCTGAACAAAGAAAGCCAGAGGATAAACTAGATGTAATAAGGGAGCTTCAAAACCTGCCTGGAATAGAAGATTATAACTGGTTTTTAGACAGGGCTTTTGGTTCAGCCAAGAAAAAAGCAGAAAAAGAACTTCGTCTGCAGAAACAAAAACAAAAAACCAGGCTGGGCAGACTAAAAAAAGGCAAGGGGAGAAGAGAGCTCAAGGGCAAAGGCAGGAGAAAAATAAGACAGGAAAAAATTATTCTGAAAAGAAAATTCTTAAAACAAAGAATAGGAATGGAAAAATTAAGAATAGAGACTATTGAAAATGTGCTGGTTCAGCATTTAGAAAAATTACTAGAGAGATTTCCTGATTTCTCCGGGCTAAATAAATTTTATCAGGAAGTGATTGACATAACTATAGGTGTAGGTGGATTAAAAAAATCACTGGCTGCTCTTAACTGGGGCATAAAAAAAATCAAAGAGTTTAGCAGTCTGACCAAGAAAAAATTATCTAAAACCAGAGAGATAGAATGGGCTAAAAAACAAAGACAGGCTTATTATGGTAGAATAAGTTCAGTGATGAAACAATTAAACCAATCCTTGGTTTTTTTGGAAAGTGCCAGGAAAGTGTTTAAAACGTATCCTCTCATAAAAGAGATGGAAACAGCAGTTGTATTCGGATTTCCTAATGTGGGAAAAACAACCCTGCTTTATGAATTAACCGGCTCAAAGCCGGAGATTGCTCCTTATGCTTTCACTACTAAAGGAGTCAATGTAGCTTATATGAACAGTTTGCAGTTGTTAGATACCCCAGGGACGCTTAACAGGATGGAAAAGATGAACAACATTGAAAAACAGGCTTTTTTAGCTTTGAAATATTTTGGTCATAAAGTGGTTTATATCTTTGACTTAACAGAAACTTTTTCTCTTGAAGAACAGGAAAAACTTTATCAGCGAGTTAAAAAGATAAACCCCCGGGCAAAAAGACTTATTTATCTGAGCAAGACAAGCTTAATAGAAAAAGAACTAATTGAGGAATTCAAAAAAGAACATAAAAAGGACACGGTTTTTGAAACTGTTAAAAAATTAAAAAAGAGCTTGTTTAATGCTTAATTTTTATCTAATTTATATTTTTAGTTTACTTTTTAGAGACTTTCTTCTCTTTGGCTTTTTCTTCCTCTTCCCTGACAGCTCCTTCAAGCTTTCCTTCCTCTTCTTTTTCCTGAGCTGCTTTTTCCCTGCTTCTTTTTTTCTCACTATTTTTCTCTTCACTTCTTATTACTTCTGCTTTCTTTTCTTTTCCTGATTTTTCATTTTTCTGCTTTTCTTTATTCTCTTGAGTCTTTTCACTTTTCTTGTTTTCACTCCCTTTGCCTTTTTCACTTTTTTCCTCTCCTGGTTTTGACTCTTTTTCTTGTCTTCTCTTAAAAAATTTCCTTTTGGGTTTTTCTTCCTTTTTCTTTACACCAGCCAGCTCAGCCCTAACAATACCTTCCTTATTCTTAGAAACAGCGATCTTGACTTTGCGGGGAGGATTTTTGATACCAGAAGCCCATATTTTTTGATTAAGATGGGAACCAATTTTAACCTTTGATCCATCTTCTGCTTTCATATGCTGAATAAGAAATTGTTTAAGATAAGTGACAGCTTTTTTAGCTCTCTTATAACGAGGTCTTTTAATCCAGCCCTTGTTTAAAGGAACAATGTATTCTCTCTCCAGAATGGGTTGTGGTTCTTTCTTCGCCATTTTAATCAATTAAATCAATTTATTAAATTTAAACAATTAAGCTTTAGTCTAATTAAGCCTTGGTTTCTTATTAAGCTTTGGTCTTGGACCTTCTCCAACTCCTTTTTCTGGCAGTATGCCTGCCAGGATGAACTCTTCTGCCAGGCCCATATATCTTAGGAACTGTCCAAAAGGGAGCCCAGCGAGTAAGTCGGCCAAGTTTTGACAATCTTTTTTTCTTATTAGGATGTTTATAACGAGCCATAAACTTTGGGAGAAGTATTTAATTTAAAAATGTTTGGGTTTTATTTTGTATCCAGGGTGTCTGTTAGATTATAAAGAGACTGCCTTATCTGCAAAAATCAAAATGTTGTTCTATCTTAATCTATATTAAGAAAATAAAATTAAAAACAAAAAACTTTTTAAATAAACCAGAATTTGTTGAATATATGACCAGAAGAATAGGAACATTTAGGACTGGAACAAGGCATAAACTCAAGAAAAAACTCAGAACACAAGGCAAGATAAGCTTTACTGACTATTTTGCTGATTATAAACTTGGTGAAAGAGTGGTCTTAAAACCAGAACCAGCTGTGCAAAAAGGAATGTTTCATCCTAAATACATTGGTAAAACAGGAATGATCAAGTCTAAACAAGGAGATTGTTATACTGTCTTGATTAAGGATGAGAAAAAGTCAAAAACAGTGATTGCCCATCCTGTTCATTTGAAAAGATTAAAGAATTAATCAAGGTCAAAGAATTAATTAAGAATTAATTTAAAGTAAAAAAATTGAAAAGAAGAATTCAAGTTGAAAATAATTCAAGGTGAAAAGATGAGTTTAAAACTAATTGAAGAAAAACCAATCGGAATGGCAGAATTAAAAGAAGAGATTAAAAAAATAAAGAAAAGAGATGAAGAGCTTGGGTTGAGAACAAGCAGAACAGAGGATTATCTAAACAGAACAGTAAAGATAAAACTAAAAGATGCTAATGAATTAAAGAAAAAACTTGAAGACTTAAAGATTTCCCGACTTAAAGAAGAACATATTCTGAAATTGATTGATTTATTACCCGGACGGATTGAAGAGGTTAAGGTGGTTATGCAGGGTTATCCTATCAATCTCAAAAATGAAGACTGCAAGAAGATAGCCGAAACAATTAAGCCCTATGCTGTAAAAAAATAATTCTATAATTTAAAAATTTTTATGTTTTTTGAAATTTTTGTTTTTTAAGCAGTTAGAATTATAAAAAAATAATAATATTTATAAATAAGTTATTGTAAATCTGGATAAGTATAATTAATCAGTGTTAGAATTATTTATGTGGTAATCAGGGGTAGTTTGAGAAAAGGTTAGTCTTTGACTTTTAGACTTATTGTAAGTATGTGGAATTATAAATAAGTAAAAAGCATCTAAAGAAATAAAAAGATTTAAATACACATAAACATAAATAAAGAGGGAAAAGAGG
>CAZPDB010000023.1:0-15611 GCA_964585285.1 uncultured Methanosarcinales archaeon | reverse complement strand
GACCAGTCTTCTGGCAACCAGTTAAAACAATCAAAAGAATCATCACACTAATCAAAAATAGAATTCCAAAACATAATTTTTTCATCTTCACACCGCGTTTTTTAAATATTTTTTTAATAATTGGATATAATGATTCACTGCATATTATTATTTGTTAGTTTGCATATTTATAAAGTTTTCTATACTAGTATAGTATTAAGGTGCCAATTTGGAATAAAAGTTTCATCATCAATACAACAATACTAATCAATATTAAACAATTAAACAATATTAAATAAAAACAACAATGATACTTGTCCCTTATAAGTAATTACAGAACCGAAAGGTTTATAAACCAAAAGAGATTAGTTAGTGTTATGAGACAATCAAATAATTTCAACTTTGCCTGGGTGAACTCCTTTAGAAGTCCAAGAGGAGGTGGGCCTGGAATTAATATTCTGAGTAATGTTGGAGAAAGCCGTTTTGAGACTCAATCAGCAATTGAAAAGGCTTTAAAAGATTTTTATTTAGAACAAGGAATGGAAGTGGACAGAGAAGGAGAAGGATATAATCCAGAGGTTAACGACTATGTTGTTTTAGAAGATGAATGGATTCATGCCAAACCTAAATTGATTTACAGAGGAGAGAAACAAGGAAATCCGCAGTACAGGACAAGAGATGCAGAATGGGCAGAAGCTGCTTTTATTCCAGTGCAACAACAATTCTATCTTTTCATTAATACCCGAGATTATAATAGGCAAGATGATGAAACAGAAGGTTTGGTTGGTTTTCTTAGAGAGTATAAAGGTTAGATAAAAATGATTCTTCTGTCTAATATAACTTATCAAGAACCAGTCCTTGCAAAAGAAAAATTACCAGAACCATTAGATAAAGAAACACTAGATAGAGAACCACTGGGTAAAAGACTGGCTTATCTCCAAAACCTTTACCAATCACTTGAAGCCACTGCTGAAAAAACTGGCCAGAGAAATAACCGCCCGTATTGGCAGGAATTAGAAATTGAGGTTAGAAATGCTCTTCAATCAGCTTCTCAAGAAGGACATTTCAAAGGTCTTTTAGAAGAGGAAGTTAATAATCTCAATTCCTTACCTACAAGATTATGCCAGCACTATCAGTATTTAACCAAAGAACAGATTGTAGAAGAAATCAATCAGTGCCCCCAATCAGAATTAACTGATTATATTGTTACTCATTTCAGGACTAATTTCATTAATCATCTTTTTCAACAAATACAGAAAGAACCAATTTCAGAATCAACCAAAAAAATGCTCCAGGAATATGACCAGGCTTACACTCTTTTAAGAAATCTTATTGGGCTTTACAATCAAAATTTTATCCGGCAGTCAATGAAAGAGGTGGGGCTTGATTCAAATGATAATGATATGATGCATAATGGGTTTATTCATCTCATAACTAATATTATTCCTGGTTTTGATTATCAAAAACCTGCTCTCTTGCAAGAACCAATTAAGTTTAGTAGTTTTGCCAGTCCTTGTTTAAAAAGATTTTATTTACAAAAAATTTACAATGGTCAAACACCTCTTATCAGGTTGCCAGTTCACGCTTTGGAAAAAATAAGAAAAATTGCTGCTTGGGAAAAAGAGCAGGAGAAAGAAGAATCTTTTCCTTCTATTGAAGAATCAGCTCAGCACTTAAATCTTAACCCCTCACAAATCAGGTTTTTAAAAAAATGCTTTGCTTATCTTCCTCATCCTCTTAGTCTTAATCAGCCAGTCAAACCAGGAAAAGAAAAAAGGGTCGGGGATTTTGTTCCGGATAATCACCAGCCCCACCCAGATCAAGTTTTAGAAGCAAAACTGAATCAGGAATGGTTAGATGAGTTCAAAAAGGTTTTGACTGATAAACAAGAGGTTTTTTTTGAGAGGATGATTGAACAGGCGCAAGCACCTGATTTCCGAAATTTTAACCTCAGTCAGATTGCTTCCACCTTGGATATTAGCCGTGAGTCAGCTCGCCAAATCAAGAAAAGGATTAAGTATAAACTTTCCAAGCATCTTCTTATGCACCACCCTCATTTAACAGAAGAATTGAGCAGAATTTAAAAAAGGAAACAAACTCTGCTGCTTATCATATTAGGAATTATTGAGGAAAATTGAAAATGACCTCAAACAAACATCTTGCAAATTTAATATTTAATACCTTTAGATTTGATATGAGTGGGACAGGTGAGAGATCTGGTGATTTTGTAAACTCTTTTTTAAGAAAACAGGCTTCTGACCTAAATGCAGCCATTAGGTTTTTGAGCAATTTATACCCAACTCATTCTTTAGGATTAGTTGGATTTAGTCTAGGTGCTACAGCAGCATTATATATTCAAAATCCAAAGATTAGTGCTTATTCTTTTTGGAGTCCTGCTTTGTTTCCAGCAAAAGATATGTTCCCAAGATATGACACACCTGAAAATAGAGCCCAACTAGAAGATAAAGGATATATCTTAAAAAATGGATTAGTGGTTGGTAAAAAGATGATAGAAGACCTCAGAAGAGATGATTCTGTAAAATCTCTCTCTTCTTTAGTAAGACCTGTGCAGATAATTCATGGCACAGAAGATCCGAGAATTGATCATCGTAGTTCTATTAAAGCCAATGAACAACTTAAGTGTGATCATGAATTAGTTTTAATCGATGGGGCAAATCATTCTTATAAGGGCGATGATGCGCATAGACAAGAGGTGTTTGAAAAAACAACAGAGTGGTTTTCTAAACATTTATAAAATAAAAACATATGTGCATGGTTGATTTTTCTTGAATTTCGGATTTATATCCTCAAGAATGGGCAAAGCCCATTTTATTTTTTAAGAGACATTATTTAACTATGCTCATACATAAAAACAAAACCTTTATATATAAGTTAAACTGCCTCTTTAGATATTGTGATGAGTAATTCTAACAGGATAAAATACTAGATGATGGTGATATAAAAAATGGAAAACAATACCACAAAAACTGGAACTACTACAGTTGCTCTTGTTTGTCAGGATGGCCTTGTTCTGGCTGCTGATAAAAGAGTAACCCAGGGCAATTTTATTGCCAGTAAAAAAGCAGAAAAAGTTTTTCCTATCTATGACTTTATGGCTGTGACTGTAGCCGGAGGAGTTTCTGATATCCAGTTGGTTGTTAAATTAATCAAAGCAGAACTCAAGCTTAAAGAAGTCAGAACCAATAAAAAACCCGGGGCTAAAGAAGCAGCTAATCTTTTGTCAGGTATTATCTATAGTAACATAAGAAAAATGAGTGTCATCCCTGGTATTACCCAATTCCTGCTTGGTGGCAAAGAAAATGGTAATTTCAAACTTTTTGATCTTGGAGTAGATGGCTCAATTTTAGAGATTGATGATTTTATTGCCTCTGGTTCTGGTCAAGAATTTGCTTTAGGTGTTTTTGAAACACTTTACCAGCCAGATATGACTGTTGAGCAAGGAACAGAACTGGCTCTTAAGGCAGTCAATGCTGGGATGCAAAGAGACAGTGCTAGTGGTGATGGGATTGATGTGGTTACCATCACACAAGCTGGTGTTAAAAAAATCAAGTCAAAAAAGCCTCAATCAAAAGAATAATAATAATAATAAATCAAGAATAAGAAGCAATAATAAGAATGAAATCATTCTTTAGAATATTAAAATGTTTTAGTTAAGATTAGTTTTACAATTAGTTAGTTAATCAAATCTAAAGGTGAAAAAAATGCCAGATATCTTAAAAGAAATCTTAAAATTAATCCCTGATTCTAAGAATAGAATCTCTGACGCTGTTTTTGAAGCAGCTAATATTGTTCTTTACACCAAAGACAAGGATTTTTTTCTTGATAACCAGGGCATCATTAAAAAGGCAGTTGACGAGTTCAAGAAAAGAATAGAGCTTCGTCCAGATCCGGCTATTTGTCTGGGGATAGAAAAAGCAGAGGAGGTTATTAGAAAGATTATTCCCAAAGAGGCTAAGATTGATAATATAATCTTTGATTCTCAGAGAAGCCAAGTAGTTATTGAAACTGATAAACCAGGTATTGCTATTGGCAAGCAGGGAGCTTTGCTTAGAAAAATTAAGGAAAAGACTTTTTGGGTTCCTTTGATTAGAAGAACACCAGCTATAAAATCAAAGATTATTAACAACATCAGGGATGTTCTTTACAAGCACTCTGATGAAAGAAGAAAATTCTTAAACAAGGTTGGGCATAGAATTTATGATGGCTGGATTAGGGAGAGAAAACACGAATGGATTAGGATTAGTTTTCTTGGAGGGGCCAGGCAAGTTGGCAGATCCTGCTTATTCCTGCAAACTCCTGAATCCCGCATCCTTCTTGATTGCGGAGTTAATGTTGCTTCTGAAAAAGATGCTTATCCTCTTTTAGATGCTCCTGAATTTGATATTAATGAACTTGATGCAGTTATTGTTACCCATTCTCATCTTGATCACATTGGAATGGTTCCTTACTTATTTAAATACGGCTACAGAGGACCTGTTTATTGCACTGAACCAACCCGTGATGTTGGCTCTTTGCTCTTGCTTGATTATATTAAGCTAATGAAAAATGAGGCTAAAGAACCAATCTACAATATTGACGAGGTAAGGGAGATGGTCAAGCATACTATCTGCCTTGACCATGAAGAAGTGACTGATATCACTCCTGATATTCGCATCACTCTTTACAATGCCGGCCACATTCTTGGTTCTTCTCTGATCCACCTGCATATTGGCAATGGCCTGCATAACATTGTTTATACTGGTGATTTGAAATATGGTCATTCCCAGTTGCTTGAGCCAGCTGTTATCCGCTTTCCTCGTCAGGAAACCCTGATTATTGAATCAACTTACGGGGGCAAGAGCAATATTCTTCCTCCAGCCAAGGAAGCTGATGAATTAATGGCTGAAATTATCAAGACCACTATGGCTCGCGGAGGAAGGGTTTTGCTGCCTGTACTTGGTTCTGGTCGGGCTCAGGATATTATTGTTCTTATTGAAAATCTTATCCGCACTGGAAAACTGGATAAAATCCCTGTTTATATTGATGGTATGGTTTGGGATATCACTGCTATTCATACTGCTTATCCTGAATTTCTTAATCGTAAAATCAGGAAACAGATCTTTCACCAGGATGAAAATCCTTTCCTCTCTGATACTTTCAAGAGGGTTGGCAGTAAAAAGGAAAGAATGAAACTATTGGAAGAAACTGGACCTTGTGTTATCCTGGCCACTTCAGGTATGCTGGTTGGCGGACCTTCTGTTGAGTATCTAAGAAATCTGGCTGATAACCCCAAAAATTCCCTTGTCTTTACCTGTTATCAGGGTGAAGGCAGTTTAGGAAGAAGAATCCGGGGAGGTGAAAGAGAGATTATCTTCAGGGAAGGCTCAAAAGAGGAAGTTATGCCCATCAAGATGGAAGTTCATAAGATAGAGATTACTGATCATTCAGATAGAAAACAACTAATGAATTTTGTCTCCAGATGCGACCCCAGACCCAGAAGAGTTATTGTCAATCATGGTGAAAGCTCCCGCAGCCTGGATTTAGCCAGCTCTCTCCATAGACAACTCAGGATAGAGACTAATGTTCCAAAAAATTTAGATAGTTTAAGGATTAGATAATCACTGAGGGTAGGATAATTACTAATCTCTTTGGTAAGCATTTTCTTATATACAGATAATTTTATAAATTTGTTTGTTTTATTAACATGATTATGACTGAATGCAACCAAGAAGAACTAAAACAGGAGTGTCCTTGTACCTATCCTAGCTGTCCTAGAAAAGGTAAATGTTGTGAGTGTTTAAAATATCACTTAAGTATGGACCAGTTACCAGCTTGCTGCTTTTCACCAGAAGCAGAGAAAACATATGACAGAAGTTTTAAGAAATTTATTGAAGACCATTCTTGAGATCTAAATTTGTTTTATAGTATCTCTCTTAAATTTACGATTCAAAATAATTAAAACTTTCTAATATTAAAAAAACTGCCCTGGCATTATCTGAGCCACTAAATAAGCTGTCAATGCTGCCAAACCACTGAATAACAATCCCCACAGGATGGTTTTTCTTTGTTTTTCTGTTTTTAGATAATGGGAAGAGATGATTATTCCTTCAAATAAGAGAAAAGCAAAGATAGCAAAGAATAACCTGTCATAATATAATGAAGAAAAAAAAGTTAAGAGAAAAGCCCTGCCTACATGCTGGTCAGAATTAAATCCTCTTGATTTTCTCAAACCCCAGTCCAGCAGGTGAAAAATAATCAAGCCAAAAACAACCTGGTAAACAAAAACAGCGTGTATGCCTATCACTGCCCTGGCTGTTACAATAGCATAAAAGGGCAGGCTTCCTAAAGCCAGAAAATCACGAGCCACCTCTTTTTTCCAGTTTATCTTACTCATTAAATTTAAAAAAGAATAAAGAGTTTATTAACTTTTTCCTTTAATCCTTGCCTGTGTAATTGTTAGTTGGGATTGAAGTTGCTGGTTGATCAAGATAATCTCCTGCTCTGTCTTGACAATATCCTATCATTGCTCTCATTAACTGCACTGAGTTGCTATAATCTTGCGCTCTTTTTTGTTCTCTACTTTCCCCTCCTCTCAATACTTGTGCTTGTTCCCCAGTTTCATTGGCTCTGCTTAACTCTACCTCTAAATCACTTGCCAGGGCTATGGCTAGTCCAGCATATAAAGCCTCAGTCTCTGTTCCTTTGAGGTTGTCAAGCATATAAAGGGCTAAAATCCTGTCTCCCAATTGCTTGCCATCCATTACTGTTCTATAAAACCCATCAAAATTTTGGAGTAGCTTATTTAGATAAGGTTTTTCATCATCCTTCCCCATTATCTCTCTTCCTCTGATTAAATTTTCTTCTTTGTGAACTTGCTTTTCTTTTTCCTCAACTTCTTCAGACATCTTAATCACCTTTAATCTCATTTGTAAATATTATGAGTCTTGACATTTTTATCATATCAAAATAAAAAGTTTCCAGAGAATATAAATTTACTGGGGCATTTTGGTCAAGAAAACAAGAGAAGATGGAAAGAAGAAAAGAATGGGGTTAAGAAAAAAGAAAAAATCCCTGCGGCCGGAGTCGAATTTGCCAAGGCTTTTAAAGCCTTTCCAGCAACCTTCCGGTTCCAGCTGGCTTGTTTTCATCCCAGCACTTCGTGCCTGTCGACAAGCTTCTACAGCCGGACGCTCTAGCCATTGAGCTACGCAGGGATTAAAAAAGTTTAACTTGCTCTTCTTTAAAAAGTTTTCTAACTTCTTAGCTTATTTCCTTCTTATGTTTCATTAAGAAAGTGTCTCTTTCCTACAAATTATTCTTCTTTGCCTTCTTCTAAAATCTTTGACTTGACAACTACTTCCCTGTTGGCCTTGTTCCGGTATTTGACATACGCTTGTGAGAATTTTATTTTGCCAATCACACCTATTTTAGTCTGGATTTTGTAAGAGATAATCCTTTCTTCATAGGGTTCTATAATTGGGAATTCCCATTT
This sequence comes from uncultured Methanosarcinales archaeon, assembly GCA_964585285.1. Classification (GTDB taxonomy): domain Archaea; phylum Nanobdellota; class Nanobdellia; order Woesearchaeales; family CAZPDB01; genus CAZPDB01. Next base: position 8,140 of record CAZPDB010000023.1, on the reverse strand, counting down.
CAGCAAGGTTCCTCTTTTTTCGTGTCTTAATACTTTACTGGGCATGGCTGTACCAATCACTTCTTCTTTCATATATTCAGCTACTCTTGGTACTTTGTCACTCACTTCTACCTGTTTTAATGGATATTTGCTGGTGTTCTTCAAATCCAGGGAAACCTTGACTACTGAGGATCCTCCTTCATATGTTTTTAACACTCTTGTTCTTTTGACCAGCACTATTTCTGGTTTCATCCAATAATATAATCCTCCCACTAATAAGAGAATCATCAGCAGAGAGATTAATGGCCTGTAATTAGTTATGCTAATTATTTCAACTGTTTGGTCTGGTTTCAGTTGCAGTGTCCAGGCCAGGTATCTGGTATTGTTTTGTTTAATAACTTCTGCTTCTGGTTTGGTTTTAGTAAAGAGGTTGTTCCAGAAGGATATTTTCTTGAGCACAGTCCTGTTTTGGACTAGGTTGCCTGAATTTTCTATTGTATATGTATTGATAATCTTGAAGAGCTTGACTTCTTTGCTGGCTGATTCATTATAAGGAACAGCTAAGGCAGATATCTCATAATCGTACTTTTTGTATCTTATGGTTTCATTGCCTATTTTGAGGATGAGGATCATAGCATCTTCTTGTGGAGGAGTATATGGATCAAGGCTTATTTCAAATCTATAGCTTTGAGTTTCCAGCGGTCCCAGGTGCAGTACTCCTGCTTCCCTAAACAAGCCATTCTCACTTTCCAGGCTAATAGTTAATCTTTCAATATTAAGGGGGTTTCTGTTTTCCAGAACTACTGGCACTGATAATGTTTCTTTGGGATTGACTTTTTCTGGAATCTCTGGTCTGGACATAACTGTGGGCACATATTCTTTTTTGTCTGGTTCATCATAGGATTTTACTCTGACAAAAAGAAAGACTTGATCTAGATAAGTCAGGTTTTTTGAACGGATATTTATTGGTATTCCTTTATAGCCAAAGCCCACATTTGATGGTCTGGCTTCCAGTGTATAACTAAAAATGTCTCCTGCTTCTACTCTGATATTCTCTTCTTTTATATCCCAGAGAACATCAGGATAGTAAATCCTGTAAACATCATCAAGTGTTCCTGTGTTTTCAATCTCTACTTCAAACAAAGCACTTTGGTTTGGGAAGATAGTATTCTTAATTGGCTTGAACTGGATATTGTAATCATAATCTGCTAAGACCAAAGAGCTGAGCATGATTAAACTAATCATAATTAGAAAAAGCATCATCAAGCTAATGATTGATATTTTTGAGATTGATAATTTCAACTCTTTTTTCATTTATTCCCACACCACAAGTTCTTTTTTCAATTTATTCTTTCTTCTTGTTTTTCCTCTTTCTTAAGAATTATAATTTTATTCTTTTATATATAAATGTTTTTATTTTTAGTTCTGTTAACTTATTGTTGGTTGATTTAGTTGTAATTACTTTACTAAAAGCAGATTAAAAGTGTTTAAAAGTAAAAACTTAAGGTTTATTTAATTCTTTAAAGATAATTCTTTTTAAGAAAAAAGTTAAAGAAAAAGCCTCTTAAATATTTTTAAGTGATAACCGCCAAATCCCCAAGGCAGCATAAGTTTTTATCCCAATTTTTTAATATTTACTAACTCCACATTTGTGTTTTTCTTTTTTAAACTTTTCCTCTAAAAACAGAAAAATGAGTGGATTTTTGTATACTGATTTCCTTATTATATCTCTAATCATTATATTCTAGTAGCAAAAGTTTTAAGTATAGAGATTAGTATGATTATGTATGGCTTTTTTTGACAGAATTGATAAAATTAACCACTTGATTCAGACTAAAAAAAATTTAGCTTGTTTATCCAGCTTAGTTTTTTTATCACTTCTTTTTTTATCATTCCTCTTTGTATTAACTGCTTGTGAAAAACCAAAAGGCCAATATTATCCTCAAAACAAACCTATAACCATTCAAAATTTAACTCAGAACACTTCTCAAAATACAACTATGAATATATCTGATCTGCCTCCTACACCACCTGATTTCAACCAAACAGCTGATCAGACCACTAACCAAAGCTCTGAAGAAGAGCCAGTTCAGAACCAGACGCAGGAAAATGATGGAATAGATACTAATACTGATTCTGATAACAACAGAGATGATTTAAGTCTAAGAATAAATCTTTCTGCTCTTGAAGTTAGTGAGGAAGAGCCTTGTCTTGACACTGATGAGGGTTTAAATTTTAACAGTTTTGGAGCTTGCAAGGACTTAGATAATTATCAGTATGGTATCACTGATTTTTGCCTCAGTGACACTAAGCTAGTAGAATTCCGCTGCAAGGATAACCAATGCCGCACTTGGGAACATACTTGTTCTTGTGAGAATGGTGTTTGTATTAATTAAGCAGTTAAGCTGAGAAATCAACAACCTCGCCTAAAGGTGAGGCACAGCAAAATCAGACAGATTTTACATACAAGTCTTCTAATAATGTTACTACTTCTTAAAGACTAAAATAGAAAGATTTAAATAGTGCTTATCCTTTTTATCCTTTTATGTCTGTAGCAGAAAAGATTGATAGGGCTATTGAATTGGTTGGAAAATGTTTGATTGGTTCTGACTACCAAACTCCTCAATGGCAGAGATCAACTGGTGGGGAGCAAATTCAATCCAGTATAGAAGGAAAAATAAAAAACCTGCAAGAAACCAGGCAATCAAGACTAATAAATAAGCATCAGAGGCATCTCAACAAAAAGGGTCTTCACCTTAATTTTTATGATATTAATGTTCGAGGACAATCTACAGTTATTGATTACCATTACCCAGCTAAAAGTATTTTTTTATTCTATGGACTAACTCCCCAGGTTTTTGGAGTGGACGAACCCCAACCACAAGAAGAGGCCCAAGCTTTTTTGGATCTTATCTCCTCTGATAGTTATCATCCAGATCCAGGAGAGTCTGAAGTAGAGAAAGAATTCAAAGAAAGCCCTCGCAAGGATGAGATTTGTTATCAGCTCTTAAGACCTTACAGTTTAATGCAAGAAGGGGATCACAATATTTATCATAGCATCCTAGAAGATATCTTTGATCCAGGAAATAATGTGACTCTTGCCAAGTCTCTAGCAATTGCTGATGACATATTTACTTATTTGCAAAAAAAACAAGAGAGTGCTCTGCCTGGGTATGCTCCTGAAGTAAGAGGCTTCTTTTCTGAAATAGAACTGGCTTTAGATGGTATCCTTGAAGATCATCTCTATATTGATAATGAAGAGTATGATCTCAGCATTCTTGATCAACCCAGAACAATCATTGATCTCCCTCCAAAAAATCCAAGAAATGAATATTTAAAACTCCCTTTTGAATAATTTTTTCTATTCAAACTCTAACCAGAATGAGGAATATTTACTTATTAGCTATTTACTTATTATCTCCACATATTAATTGCTTCTTTTTCTACAAAATGCAACTCACCCGGAACAATCAAGCAATGAGGTTCTCTGCCAAAATCTTCTTTTAACAATTCTCCTGCTTTTCCAGATTTAATCATAAAATCTTCTCCTCCCAGTCTGGCACAACCAACACAAAGAGTCTGTTCTGTAAAAACTCTTTCACCACGGTGAATTTCAATGCGAAGCAACTGTCTAATAGCTTCATTAACAGTCATAAATCTTCCTTTTCCCTCCCTTCCTGCTTCTTCTGATTTGATGTCAAGCAAGACCAGTGTGTGCAGTCCCTTTTCCTTATTCTCTTTAATCACATCATAAAATACTTCTGGCTCATAGCCTTTTTCAGCGTAAGGAATAGAAGTTGTCTTGCCATATTTGTATAATTCTAATCCAACCATACCCACCCCAGTAAAGATGGAACCTCCCTCAATAACTTTAACCTTTATTTTTTTCTTCTTAGATTCAATCAAATAACTTATATGAGTAGTGGCAGCAAAGCAGCTGCCGCCAATAAGAAGACCGATCTTTTTTGTTTTTGCTTGTTTCAAAATCTTATCCATCCCCTCTTCAACTTCTTTTCTTTTCAAAACTTTAATCTCTTGACCAAAAATTTCTTCTAATTCTTCTTTACTGCTCTGATATTTGTGAGTATAACCTTCCCAAAATAGTTTATCGCATTTCTTTCCAGCTTCAATAGATTTCAAACTAAGATCCTTCTTGTCATTGATTCCCAGGGAGATTAAGTAAAGCATCTTAAACAGAGTTTTTCAAGCGTAGTTTTAAAGTTTTCTTTTATCAGAACAACATCATATTTTTTCAGTAAACATCCTTATTCTATTCAGCAGACATTAGTGTTTTTGTTCATCAAGGGGAGACAGGCAAACTAAAAACAAAAAAGCTATTCCAAATTTTTTTAAAGAATGCTTTTTCAAAGAATTTTATACTTCCACACCCACACTCTTCATCACACAAATAATACTCACACTTACACTCTTCATCACACAACCATACAACTTATACAAAAGAAGAACTAATATAGTAATTAATATAATAATATAGCTACTACAATATATAGATTGAAATTCAATAATATTTATATAGTATTTAATTTGAGAATAATATAGGCGTTAGAATTAGAAAATAATAATATTCGGTTTTAATTGGCGTTAAAACCAAAATATTGGCGTTTTGAAATCAAATAGTTTTTCTTTGATAGTTGAAAAACTTTTTTGGCGTTTAATAGGCGTTTGAACAATTGCTTGTTCTAAAGGAAATAATAAAAAACCTAGAATATAAATATTTTGCAACTGCAAGATATATATTAGAAAATATATACTCCAGAGTACAAATACTCAGGGGATACCCAATAAAAAGGAGGGGGTTAAAAAATGGAAATGGAAAACTTTGACGCAAATGGCTTAAAAGTTGGCCAAGCAAATATAAAAGTAGTTGGTTGTGGTGGTGCTGGTAATAATATGGTTACCTGGCTCTACCAAAAAGGTATAAAAGGTGCAGAGATCATCGCTTGTAATACTGACAAGCAGCACTTGGATGTCTCTGAATCTGATCGCAAGTTCCTTATTGGTAAGGATGTGACCAGAGGATTAGGCTGTGGTGGTTTTCCTGAGAAAGGAGCTGAAGCTGCTCAGGAATCAATGCAGGATATTAAAGAAGCTCTTAAAGCAGCAGACATGGTTTTTGTCTGTGGAGGTATGGGCGGTGGTACTGGTACAGGTGCTTGCCCTGTTATTGGTCAAGTAGCTCGTGATGCTGGTTCTATTGTCATCGGCACTGTAACCATGCCTTTTAAGATTGAAAGAGCCAGAGTTGACAAAGCAGAGTTTGGTTTGCAGCAATTAAGAAAAGTCTGCGACACTGTTATTGTTATAGACAATAATCGCTTGGTAGCTATTGCCGGCAACCTGCCTGTTCAGCAGGCCTTTGCTGTGGCTAATGAATTGATTGCTACTATGATTAAGGGTATTGTTGAGACCATTGCTGTGCCTAGCCTGGTTAATCTTGACTATGCTGATGTTAAGGCTATCATGTCCAATGGTGGTGTAGCTGCTATTGGTGTGGGAGCTAGTGACACTAACAACAGAGTGGAAGAAGCTGTCAGAGGAGCGCTTTCAAATCCTCTATTGGATATTAATTATGAAGGAGCTACTGGCGCTTTGATTCATGTCCACGGAGGTTCTGATCTAACTCTTGATGAAATCTCCAAGATTGGTGAGATAGTAACTGAATCTTTGGATGAGGATGCTAATGTTATCTGGGGTGCCAGAGTCAGCGAGGAGATGAAAGGAAAAGTGACTGTGATGACTATTATCACTGGTGTTAATTCACCTTGGATCCTTGGCAAGAATGACAAGAGAGCCACAGAACAGAGAGCTCAGGAAATCAGTCAGGAACTGGGAATAGAAGTGGTTCAATAAAAAGAGGGAACCCTCCCTCCTTTTTATTTCATGCTCATTTCTTAGCCTTCGCTCCTACCCCCTAAAAATTTAGCGAAGGCTTTTTTTTCTTTTTTTTACAATTATTATTATTATTATTATTATTATTATTATTATTATTATCTACTAAACCTAAGAATAAACCCAATAATTTTGTTCTAATCTTTTTTACCTAATCTCCTCAGAATTTTATCTTTCAAACCAAAGCGTGGCTCTTTTTCCTTAACTTCTTCTCCCTTTTCTCCTTTTCTCTTTTTCTCTTTTTTCATCTTTTTCTCTTTTTTCTTTTCCAAAATCTTTTCTTTCAGGTTCTTTACTCCTTCTTTGGTCTTGCCTGCTCCTTTTTTTAATGCTCTTTTAGTTATTATTCCATAATCCCAGAGCACCTTAGCCATATCTTCAATCTTGTTGCCAAATTTTTCCAGATAAACCATGTTAGATATCTCTTCTTTGGTTAACTCAGTTGGTTCTTCTGCTGGATAACCCAGTGTAATCACTAACTCTGGTCTTTCCTCTCCTCCACCACCAATCACTTCTGTTAATTGCTCTTCATCAAAAGCTCCAATTACACAGCTGCCCAATCCTTCATTGGTTGCTGCCAAAAGAATGTTCTCTGCTGCCATAGCACAATTATGTCTGGCGTAAATGTCCCATCTTTTCTTGTAGAATTTCTTGATAACTGAATTAATTGAATAAACCACAATAATAACTGGTGCTTTGGCCATCCAGAACTGTCTGGCGCAGACTTCTGCCATATTTTGTTTTTTCTCAGGATCTACTACCACCACAAATCTGTAATTCTGTAGATTACCAGAACTTGGAGCAGCAACGCCTGCTTCTAGAATCCTGGAAAGCTTGGTGCTCTCTATCTTTTTATCCTCATATTTTCTAATACTTCTCCTTGCTTTCACCACTTCTTTGAATTCCATCTTCTTAATACTTATTCCTAGAAGTTCAGGTTTTTAAAGGTTTTTCTTTTTCTTTAATTTTATTTTAAACCATTCAATTTTCTGATAAATTCATCAAAAACTATTCTTTTCTTCTCATTAGAAAGAGAAAACAGTCTCTTCTCTATCATTCTCTCAGAAACTGTAAAAAGATAATTTAACTTGATTACACAATCTTTTATTGCTCCTTCTTTTTTTGATAAAGGAATCCCTTTCATCTTTAGATTACTGGTAATACCAGCAACAACCACATTACCCATCTCCTCAAACAAGATCAAGGCTGGTCTTTTTTTGATCTCAAAAGTATCAACAAATTGGACTTTTGTTAAGACCACTTCTCCAGCTTTAAGCATGCTTAAAAACCTCCTGTTTTTGAAATGGTAAAATCATTTTTAAGTATTTTCCCATGCCTCATCTTCTTTATTATCCCAAAGCTCTTCCATCTTTGGCTGTTGGATCTTATGGAGAAATTCATCGTATTGATTTCTTTTCTTCATCATTTTAAAGACTTGAATCATTTTGCTTATTAATTCATTATATGTCTGCCGGGGATATTCCTTTACTTCCTTTAGCATTTTCACTAAATTCTTATCAAGTTGTATAGTTGTGTTCATTATATATCACCTATAATTAATATATAGTAAGTTATATATAAATCTTTTTAAATATTAATCAAATATCACCATAAGGACTGTCTACCTTTATCATCTTTGGCAAACTCAGATGAACATAAACCATGGTTGTCTCTGCACTTTTATAACCAAGTAATGATTGAACAACCTAGACTGGATAACCATTCTCAATCATATGCGTAGCAAATGAATGTCTAAGAGTATGAGCATGAATCTTCTTCTTAATCCCTGCTCTCTTTGTAGCTTTTTTAACAATCTCCTGGACACTCCTTACTGAATAACAACCTTTTCTTCCTTTAAACAAACAAGAATTATAAGCCAAACCAGAGGATTCAATATAATCAATCATTTTATGATTAATCTTCTCTGAAATAATAATTAATCTGTCTTTATTGCATTTTCCTTTCCTTACCCAGCTATAATTTCTTTCAAATTCTAAATCCTTAACTTTCAAATGAACTAATTCACACTCTCAACCCATCAGAAATCCTGCAACAAATCCAGAAAATCCAACAACTAACTTAGAAACAATTAAATAGCAATTTTAGAATTACAATAAAAAACAAGAATATGAATTTAAAGATTTAAGTGAGTTAAGTCATAATTTGCTAGAATTTGTATGAATTCGTATATGAACAGAAGCCGTCCCATAATATAATTTGATAGAATTTCAAAAAGAAAAATAAAGACTAA
>CAZPDB010000022.1:0-15854 GCA_964585285.1 uncultured Methanosarcinales archaeon | reverse complement strand
TTCTTTTTTGTTTCTTTTCTTGCTTTCTTCTCTATTCTTTTTCTGCTTTCTTTCTCTTTCTCCCTCACTTTTTTCTTTCTTCTCTGTTCTTTTTCTGTTTTTTTTTGCTTCTTTTTTCTTTCTCTTTCTCACTTTCTTTTTTGTTTCTTTTCTTGCTTTCTTCTCTATTCTTTTTCTGCTTTCTTTCTTTTTTTCTTTTTCTCTTTTCTCCTTTTTTCTCTTGCTTCTTTTTTTTTAATCTTTTAATCTCATTTCTTTTTCTCCTTTTTTCTTTTCCTTTTCATCCTATCTTTTTTTTGTTTAATCAATTCCCAGGGGTGGAGTATTAGTGACCTTAAGAATCGCCCTAAAAATTTGTAAGTTGGTAAGGGTTTTGTTTTCACTTTCACTTTTCCCTGTTTTATTGCTTTTATCACCTCTCTCTCATTTTTCTTCTTAACTTTAATCATAGAGTAGGTTTTTCCAAAATGGCTTAATAGATGCACATCTGAGCTTCCTATCATTGGCTTGTTATATTTTTTAGCTATTCTGATAGCTTTTTTATTGTTTCTATTAAACCACTTAGTATAAAAATGACAATATTCAATAGCATCAAAAAGATTGATATTTTCCTCCAGCTCCTTTCCCAAAGAACCAAAACCATAATAAGGATGCGGGGCAATAATTGTTTTTCCTTGTTTTTTTATCTCTTTTAAATCTCTCATTGTTTCTAACTCTATCCCTGCTGCTTCTTTTTCCCCCATACCTAAGATAATCACATGCTTTTTGTTTATTTCTGCTTCCATCCCTTTAATGAGGAGAATTCCTTTTTTTTGGGCATACTTCCAGATTTCTTTTTCATAAAAAACTTTATTATGGTGGGTGAGAGCTAATATTTCAAACCCTTGTTTTACTGCTTCATCTATTAATTCTTTAGCCCCATAACTGATAATGTCCTTTTTATCTTCTTTACTATGACTATGAAAATCAGCTTTTAACCACATAGAACCCAAAAAAATCTTTTCTTTTAAAAATCTAGCCCTAATTCCCTCTTTTGTCTCAGCATTTCTTTTTATTCCTCCAATTAATTTCGAAAAACTTTTAACCATTTCGTCCTTTGCTTTCTATTAATATGCTTATTGGTATTGTGGGCAAACCCAATTGTGGGAAATCAACCTTTTTTAAGGCATCTACTCTGGCTGAAGTAGAAATAGCTAACTATCCCTTCGCTACTATCAAGCCTAATCATGGCACAGGTTATGTTCGTGTTGACTGTGCTGATAAATTCTTTAATACCAAATGTAATCCCAGATTTGGTTTTTGCCTTAATCACATCCGCTTTGTTCCTGTTGACTTGCTTGATGTGGCTGGTCTGGTTCCTGAGGCTCATAAGGGTAAAGGTCTTGGTTTAGAATTTCTTAATGATCTTAATCAGGGTGATGCCTTAATTCATGTGATTGATGTCTCTGGTTCAACTAATGAAAAAGGTGAGCCTGTTAAGCCTCTTTCTTATGATCCTGTTAATGACATCAGATTTCTTGAAACAGAGCTTGATATGTGGTACCTCCAAATTCTAAAAAAAGTCTGGGATAAATATGCTCGGCAGCAAAATCAGGAAAACACTCCAGTGGAAAAGGATTTGGCTAAGCAGTTTTCAGGTCTTGGCGCTGATGATGATATTATTAAAAAAGTTTTGGGTGAACTTAATCTTAATAATAAAAAGCCTATTGCTTGGTCTGAGCAGGAACTACTTGATTTTGCTTCTCTTCTTCGCAAAAAAACCAAACCTATGGTTATTGCAGCTAATAAAGCTGATATTCCCGGCGCTGATAAAAATATTAAAAGAATTCAAAAAGAATTTCCTGATTATAAGATAATTCCTTGTTCAGCTGAATCAGAGTTGGCTTTGAGAGAAGCTGCTAAGCATAATTTAATTGATTATGTTCCAGGATCATCAACCTTTAAAATTCTCAACCCAGATAAACTTTCAGATAAACAAAAAAAAGCTCTGGGTTTTATCCAGGAGAATGTTTTGAAAAAATTTAAGACTACTGGTCTTCAGGATATTCTTGATTTTGTTCTTTTTGATCTGTTGAAATTCATTGCTATCTTCCCTGGCGGTGTTAACAAGTTAGCTGATCAGGATGGTAACATCTTGCCTGATTGTTTCCTCCTCCCGCCTAATTCTACTGCACTTGATTTTGCTTTCAAGCTTCATACTGATTTTGGTAATAATTTTATTAAGGCCATTGATGTCAAAACCAAGAAAGCTGTTGGCAAGGATCACCTTTTAAAGCACGGTGATGTTGTTGAGATTGTTTCTAAGAAGTAGTTTTTAAACCACTAATTTTTTCTTTAATTCTAAACAGTTCTTAACTGCATAGGCATTGAAATCATTGTTAAAATATCCATATACTTTTTTTACTCCTTTCTTCTTGAATTTTTTGATCCAGTTAGCCCATTTTTTTAATTCTTCTTTTGAATACTTTGAAGCATAAAGAGAGTGCTGTCCGTGCCATCTAAGGTAAGTAAATTTTGCAGTTATTTCTCTTTTTGTTGGCAGTTTTGGATGTGAGATAATGCACAGGGCTGTTTTGTATTCTTTTAGCAGTTCATAAACTTCTGGACAGAACCAGGAGTTGTGTCTGAATTCCACTACATTTTCGTGTTTTATTTTCTTTAACACTTTTAAGAATTTTTTTAGTTTTTCTAAATCCAAGTGTTGTTGCGGAGGCAGTTGCCAGAGCACTGGTCCGAATTTATTTTTTAGTTTTTTGCTCAGCTGATAAAATTTTTTAACTTCCCTTTTCACCTGGTTTAACTTCTTGATGTGGGTTATTATCCTGCTGCCTTTGAGCGCAAACAAGAAATCATCAGGTGATTTATCATACCAGCTCTTGATTGTTTTTTCTTTGGGCAGGCGGTAGTAGGTTGCATTAACTTCCACTGTTTTAAATTGCTGACAGTAATGTTTTAACCATTCTTTTTTACTTATTTTTTCAGGATAAAACTTTTTTTTCCAGTGTTCATAATACCACCCTGATGTTCCCAGATAAATTTTCATCTTTCTTTTGCTTCCTTTTTTTCTTTTAGTTCTTTCCTCCTCTCTCTCATTTCTCTAAAAATTTTCTTAATCTTTTTAAGGAGTAGGTGTTAATCACATCCTTTTTCTCAACCCATCCCCTTCTGGCTGTTCCCACTCCGAATCTCATAAAATCCAGATTTTGTTTGGAGTGGGCATCTGTATCAATAGACAATTTCACTCCTTTTTCTACTGCTGCCTTGGCATTAATATCGCTTAGGTCCAGTCTTTTTGGTAGTGAGTCTATTTCCAGGACTGTTTTTGTTTTTTTGGCTGTTTCCAATAATTTTTCCATATCCACTTTGATTGGTTCCCTTTTGAGGATTTTTCTACTGGTGGGGTGGAAGAGAATATTGATTTGATTTTCTTCTAAACAGCCTGTCAATCTTTTAGTCATTTCTTTTTTGTTCATTTTCAGACCAGAGTGTACAGCTGCCCCTACTATCTCTAAGTCCTTAAGCTCTCTTTTTTTAACATTCAACTTACCTTCTTTATTGATATCTATCTCGGCTCCTTTTAACACCCTTACCCCTTTTATTTTTTTATTCACTTTTTCAATTTCTTTCATTGCTTTTTCAAATTTTTCTGAGCTCATTGATCCAGCTATTTTTAGCCTTCCCACATGATCAGTTACAGCTATATATTGATAACCTAATTCTTTGGCTTTTTTAGCCATCTCCTCAATAGTATTGTCTCCATCACTGTTTTTGGTGTGCATCTGCAGGTCTCCTTTAATATCTTTCAGTTTCACTAGTTGAGGCAGTTTCTTCTTCAGCCCTGCCTCTATCTCTCCTCTGTCTTCTCTTAGTTCTGGTTCAATATAAGGCAGTCCTAATCGGTTATAAATCTCTTCTTCTGTTTTTCCAGCAACCTGTTTTTTCCCTTTAAATAGCCCGTACTCACTTAGTTTGTAGCCTTTTTTTATAGCTATTTTACGCAGATGTATAGAATGCAGTTTTGATCCAGTAAAATATTGCACTGCGCTGCCCCAGGATTTTTTAGTGATTAGTCTTAAATCAACATTAATCCCTTCTTTCAGTTCTACTGACACTTTTTGGCTGCCTTTAGCCAGCACTTTTTTTACTTCCGGATGTGAGACAAATTCTTCTGCTACTTCTTTTGCTTTTTTAGTCAGCACCAGAAGATCTATGTCTCTTATTGTTTCTTTCACCCTTCTTAATGATCCGCAGATTTTTATTTCTTGAACTTCTTTTAGTTTTTCCAGGTCTTTTTTGATTGATTCTGCTATGGGCATAATTACTCCCAGCAAATATCTTTTTCTTTTGTCTGTTTTCTCAATTATTCCCAATCCCTCTCTTATCTCTTCTTCTGTTTTTTCTTTGAACCCTTTGATTTTCTTGATTTTGCCTTTTTTCAGTGCTTTTTTCAAATCCTCAACTTTTTTCAGCTTTAGTTCCTGGTGTAATTTTTTGGCTGTTTTTGGACCAATATCAGGGATTTGCATCAGTTTTTCTATCACTTCTGGCACTTCTTTTTTCATTTTTTCATGTTCTTTGATTTTCCCTTTTTTGATGTATTCTTCTATTTTTTCAGCCATATTTTTGCCTACTCCAGATACTTCTTCCAGTCCTTTTAACCCTTCTTTTTCATAAATTGCTTCTAAATCTTTAGAAAGGGACTCAATACTCTGAGCTGCTTTTCTATAAGCTCTTGGTTTCCATTTTACTCCTTTGATATCATAGATATCAGCGATCTCATTGAATACCTTAGCTATGTCCAGGTTTATCATCTTTTTTCATACCCTTTGTTGATTTTTTTTTCTCGCCCTTCTAAAAATTTGTCTGCTTTCAATAATAACTCTTTTTGATTTTTAAATTTAAGCAAGTCAATTCCTTTTTTTAAATTCGCCCACTGGTAATCTTTGTGTTCATAAGAAATGATTATCTTCTTTTTTCTAGTTTTTCCCAGCAAAAAAATAACTTCTTTATAGATTATTTTACCTTCTTTTTTATAAAAATAGTTTTCTTTTTCTCTGAATCCATTGATTATTTTTAGATTAGTGATTCCTGTTTCTTCCTTGGCCTCCCTCATCACAGTCTGTTTTTCTTTCTCTTTTTTTTCTGTATTACCTTTGATAAATCCCCAATGTCCTCCAGCATAAAGCAGTAATAAGTATTCTCTTTCTGTTTTTTGCTTTTTTAGTTCATTCTTTTTCTTACTTTTCTGCTTCGTCTTCTTCGTCTGGCTCTTTTCTCTATAGATTATTGCTCCGGCACTTCTTTCTACTGGCATTTTTTCTTCTCTTTTTCCCCTCTTTTCTTTCCCTCTCTTTTCTCTTTTTCTTCTTTAGCTTTCTTTAACTTTTATTCTTTCTTTAATCTTTAGCTTTTCTTGCTTTTTCAGTCTTTTCAGGTTTTATCTTAATTCCATTGTCCTGCCTTGTTTGCATTTCAAGCACAATCCGCTGGCTTTATCATAGCAGTTTTCACAGACTCTGGCTCCGCACATCCGGCAGGTATATTTAGCTATCTCTTGCCTACAAATTTCACAGACATCCTTTTTTTCCATCTTACTTTATTTTAATTTCCAAACCTTTTTAATTTTTGCCCCTTTCCTTTTAGATTATGGCTGTTGCCCCCATTTTTTTGCCTCAAAAAGCTGTTGAGGAGTTTTTTCAGCAACTCTCCCAATTAGTTAATACTCTCCCTGCCAGTTCTAAAAAAAAATCAGGGTCTCTTTTAGACTCTTCTTTTCTTAATCAAAAAATCAATAAGCTTAAGCTCACTCTCTCCAAAAAACACTGCCTCAACAGAATCCCCACTAATTTTGATCTTCTTCTCTCAGCTCCCCAAAATTTTCTCCCTCTGGCCCAAAAATATCTCCTCTCTAAACCCACCCGCACCTTATCTGGTGTTGCTCCTTTGGCTCTTATGACTCCTCCTTTTCCTTGCCCTCATGGCCAGTGTCTTTATTGTCCTGGAGGCCCAAAATCTTTTTTTGGCGATGTTCCTCAGAGCTATACTGGTCAGGAGCCAGCCACTCTGAGAGGTATTAGAAATTTTTATGATCCCTTTCTCCAAATTTTTAATCGTTTAGAACAATATCTTTGTCTAGGTCATTTTCCTGAGAAGATTGAATTAATAATTATGGGAGGCACTTTTCCCTCATTAAGCAAAAAATTTCAGACTAATTTTATTCTTGAATCTTTTTTAGCTCTTAATGCTTTTTCTCATTTATTTTATCCGCAGGGAAAATTTAATCTTCAGAAGTTTAAGCATTTTTTTCTTCTGCCTACTCCTTCAATCAAATCATCAGTCAATCAGGAAAGAGTTAAAAAAATCCAGTCTAAGATTCTGAAACTAAAAGATCAGGCCTTGACCAAATCAAAAATAAAACTTAAACCCAGTAAGCCCTCTTCTCTTTTCCAGCTTAAAAAAGCTCTTTTTCAGGCTCATAAAAAGAATGAATCTTCTCATATCAAATGTATTGGTTTAACTGTGGAAACCAGGCCGGATTTTGCTCGCCTCACTCAGGCTAATTTTCTTCTTGATCTTGGTTCTACTAAGGTTGAGCTTGGGGTTCAGTCTGTTTATCCAGAAATACTAAAAATAATTAATCGGAAGCATACGCTTCAAGATATTATTAGCTCTACCCGAACTCTTAAGGATCTTGGTTTTAAAATTAATTATCATTTGATGCCTGGCCTGCCTGATAAGAATTATCAACGAATTTCAGTTTCTAAAGATTTGCAGGGACTTAAGACTATTTTTAATAATCCTGATTTCAGACCAGACATGCTTAAGATTTATCCATGTCTTGTTCTTAAAGGGACTCCTCTTTATAAAAAATTTAAACAGGGCCTCTTTCAGCCTCTCTCTACCCATGAAGCTACTAAACTTATCTCTAGATTCAAAACAATTATTCCTGAGTACTGCCGGGTTATGCGCGTCCAACGGGATATATCCTCCAAAAAAATTGAAGCTGGTGTTAATGTCACTAATCTTAGGCAGTATATTCATAGTTATATGAAAAAACATTCTTGGGAATGTTCTTGTATTCGTTGTCGTGAAATTAAAACTCTTGATTTTCCCCAATCAAAAATTACCTCTCAAGTCCAGCAATATTCAGCTTCTCAGGGCCAGGAATTTTTTATTTCTGCTAATTATCGGCCTCATCTAAAAGAACAGGGTTATCTTCTTGGTTTTTGTCGTCTTCGCTTCCCTTCCCAGTTTTTAAGAAAGGAAATAACTAATGCTTCAGCTCTTATTCGCGAATTACATGTTTATGGTTCCCTCGTTCCAATCAGTCAAAAAAAGAAAACAAAATCTAAAACTTCTCACCCTATTCAAACCCAGCATCGCGGTATTGGCAAAAGCCTTCTCAAACTGGCTGAAAAAATATCAAAACAGCATCACAAAAATAAACTTTTAGTCATTTCTGGTGTTGGAGTTAGAAATTATTATCGTAAGCTTGGTTTTAAAAAGCAGGGCCCTTATCTGGTTAAGCAGATTTAAAGAGCACATTCTGGATTTTTCCTAAACCTTTAAAAAACTCCTCTGCTTCACCTTATTTATGGTTAAGAAAACTTCCCCTAACTCTCCTCGAAAAGTCATTTTCCTTTACTCTTCCACAGGCCATGGCCACTATCATGTGGCTCAGGTGGTTGAAAAAAGATTAAAACAGTTGGTCCCTTCTCTTCAAGCTCTCTCTGCTGATCTTGTTCAGCAGGAATACCCTGCTACCAGGTCTTTTTTAAAGAAAGTTTATCTTTCCATTATCAAGTTTATTCCCAATTTTTGGGGTTTTCTTCATCAGGATCAGACAGTTTATGAGACTTCTAAACCTATCAGGCGAGCAGCTGATTTGGCTACCCAAAAGCGTTTTCTCAAAACTATTAACCAGTTCCAGCCAGATCTTATTGTCTGCACTAATGCTTTTTCTGCCAGTGTTTGTTCTTTACTTAAAAAACAAAAAAAGATTTCCCAGCCCATTGTTGCGGTGATTACTGATTTCATTGCTCACAATTATTGGATTCATCCCTTAATTGATCTTTATTGCGTTTCTTCTGAGTTAGCTAAGAAAAAGCTCAAGCAAAGAGCTGTTCCCTCCAGCCGCATTCGTATCACTGGTATTCCAATTGATCCTAACTTCTCTATTAGTTTTTCAGATGAAGAAAAAAAGGCTCTTAGGAAAAAGTTTGGCTTTGGCCAGGAGCCTGTTCTTCTTCTTGTTGGTGGCTCTCTCGGTCTTATCAATTTTCCTCAATTAATAAAAGATCTTGATAAATCCAGTTCTGATTTTAGTCTTATTGCTGTTTGTGGTCGCAATTATCAGATGAAAAAAAAGCTGGCCAAAATCAATCTTAAGAACAGGAAATTAGTTGTTCGTGGGTATGTTAATAATCTTCACCAATTGATGTCTATTTCCACTCTTCTTGTTGGCAAGGCTGGTGGCAGTATCTGTTCAGAAGCTTTAGCCAAGTCTCTGCCTATTCTTGCCCTGAATTATATTCCTGGCCAGGAATCTTCTAATGTTAAATTCCTTGAAAAAAAAGGAGTGCTCATCGATGTTAAGCAAGAACTGGATGAAAAAGTTGCTTCTAAGCTCAGCGGTTTTCCTTCTCTTCTTTCCAGAAATGTTGAGGAACTTCTTTCCCTCCCTCAAAAAATTGAGCAGATGAAAAAACAAGCCCAGAAACTTGCTCAGCCTTACTCAGCTGATAAGGTGGCCCGTTTGCTTTTAGAAAAATTAAAAATTCCCTTATCTTGATTAAACAAATGTCCGGCAAGAGATAAAATGAATCCCCAAACAAAAAATAAACCAGGATTTAAGCAGGAATTTAAGGAAAAATTCAAAGAAAAATTTAAGCAACGCTATTCTCAACTCACTGATTGGAAAACTTTTTCAGAAATTTCTCTTCATTTTTTGAGACAATCCCTTCGCATTAACCCCCTCAAAATAACAACTCCTCAACTTAAAAAAAGACTTCCTTGGTGTCCAGAGGGTTTTTTTATTAATTATCGTCATGGTGGTCAGGCAGCCAGAATAGAAAAAGGCATCGCTTTAGGCAATCTTTTAGAGCACCAGCTTGGTTATTTTTATCTTCAGGAAGCAGCTTCTATGATCCCTCCCCTTATCTTGCAGCCAAAACCAACTGATCTTGTTCTTGATATGTGCGCTTCTCCTGGTTCTAAAACCACCCAGCTTGCTGCCTTGATGAAGAATAAGGGCCTTATTATTGCTAATGATCTTAAAGGAGCCCGGCTTGCTGCTCTGGCTATGAATTCTCAGCGTTGTGGTCTTACTAATCATCTGCTTACTGCTATGCCTGGCCATTTTTTTAAAAAATCAGGTCTTCAATTTGATAAGATTCTTGTTGATGCTCCTTGTTCAGCCACTGGCGCTATTAGAAAAAGCTTTAAAACTATTCTTATCTGGAATCCTCACATGGTTAAACGCCTGGCTGGCACTCAAAAACAATTAATTGATACTGCTTTCCATATCTTGAAACCAGGCGGCACCTTAGTCTATTCTACTTGCTCTCTTGAACCAGATGAAGATGAAGCAGTTGTTGATTTTCTTTTAAATAAATATTCCAATGCAGAAATCCAACCAACTATACTGCCCGGCCTAAAAACTAGCTTACCAGTAAAAGAATTCGAAGGCCACAAATACCATAAAAACATCAAGCACTGTTTAAGAATCTGGCCCCAAGACAATGATACTGAGGGTTTTTTTGTTGCTAAGATTAAAAAATTAGGCTAAGAAAAAATCAAAATACATGAAAAAATGAAACAAGCCCTTTTTTACCAAAAACTCCCTAAAAAACAAGTCCAGTGCCTTCTTTGTCCTAGAAAATGCCTTATCCCAGATGGAGCCCGTGGTGCATGCAAAGCTAGAATCAATCAGAAAGGCATTCTCTACACTCTTAATTATGCCCAGCCAGTTTCTGTTGGTCTTGATCCTATTGAAAAAAAACCTCTCTTTCACTTTCTTCCGGCCAAGTATGCTTTTTCTGTTGGCACTGCTGGATGTAATCTTGCTTGTAAATTTTGCCAAAACTATAGCATCAGCCAAGCCCTGCCAGAACAACTCCACACTCAACATCTCCCACCTAAAGACCTGGTCAAACAAGCTCAATCTAATGATTGTCCTATTATTGCTTATACCTATTCCGAACCAACCGTCTTTTATGAATATGTGTTGGATACTGCTAAACTAGCCCGGGCTAAACATCTTAAGAATGTTATTGTTAGTAATGGTTTTATTAATCCTGCTCCTTTAAAAAAACTTGCTCCTTTGATTGATGCTGCTAATATTGATTTGAAATGTTTTGAAGAGGAGTTTTATAAGGAGATTTCTCTTGCTCATCTCAAGCCGGTTCTTAAATCATTGAAAATTCTTAAAAAAGAGGGTGTTTGGCTTGAGGTTACTAATCTTTTAATTCCCTCTCTCAATGACTCTGATGAGCAGATCAGAAAGCTTTGTTTTTGGATTAAAGAAAATCTTGGCTCAGAAGCACCCTTGCATTTCTCTCGTTTTTTCCCCACTTATAAGCTTAAGCATCTCCCTCCCACTCCTCTAGAAACTCTGGAAAAGGCTAAAAAAATTGCTCAGCAGGCTGGTTTGAAGTTTGTTTATTTAGGCAATCTTCCTGGAGAACAGAATACTCTTTGCCCTTCTTGTCAAAAACAGGTTATTAAGCGATTTGATAATCAGGTCACTGCTTTTAATCTTGAAAAAAATGAGTGCGAATTTTGTCATCAGGAAATCCCTGGCATCTTTTAAATCCTAAACTATCTTTTTTTTTACTTAAAAATTTATATACTGGTTCTTCTTTCTTTTTTAAATGAAGTCTTGGCATAATTTCTACCCTCAGATTAATCTTAAGCATTTTTTGGCTAATTTTTATAATTATGAGCTTATTGAGGAGATTATTTCTTTTCAGCCTCATTCTATTCTTGAGGTTGGTTCTGGTAGGGGTGTTATTAGTGTTCTCTTATCCCATCTCGGTTATGAGGTTGTTTCTATTGATAATAATCCTTTTCTTATTTCTCGTTGTCAAAAGCTTAATCAGGATTTTAGTGGTTCTGTTGATTTTCTGGTTATGGATGCTTTTCATCTTAAATTTAAGAGGAAATTTGATGTTGTTTTTTCTCAGGGATTTTTTGAGCATTTTGATAATCACCAGATTAGATTATTGTTGGAACAACAATTAAGTTTGGCTAAAAAAGCTCTTATTATTAGTGTTCCTAATAAGAATTATCATTTTAGGGATTTTGGCGATGAGAGACTTTTAAAAACCAGTGAGTGGGCTAGGTTGTTCAGATGCTTTTTAAAGAACAAAAAAGTTAAGATTAAGGTTAAGGAGTACCAGTCTTTTCTTAACACTAAGAATATTCTTCTTTGGGCTTTTTTTAGATTGTTAAAAAAGAAGACTAATGCTCTTATTACTGTTATCAAAGATTATTAAGAAGGTTGCACTAAGAGAATTTATAATCTTATTCTAAAAAATTCAACAATTATTCTAAAAAGAAATCTATCACTTTATCTACTGCTGATTTATCTTCTTTATTTTTTTTATTTTTGTTTTTATTATTTTGTTTTTTTTCTGTTTTTTTCCCTTGTTTTTCTTTTTTATTTTCTTCCCGTCCTTGTTTTAATGCGATTATTTCTTTTTCCAGACTTTTTCTGAGAGTTTTTAACTCTTCTTTTTGCTCTTTTTCCTCTCCTTCTCTGCTTTGTTTTTCTGTTTTTCTGCTTAATCTTTCCTCTTCCAGCTCTTTTTCCAGCTTGTTTATTTTTTTCTCTTTTTCTTTTATTTCCTTATCCAAATCTTTTCTTAACCCTTTCTCCATCTCTTCCAGCTTTTTTTCTAATTCTTTTTTCCCTGCTTCTCTGGTTATTTTTTCTTCTTCTAACCCTGATTTTAACTCATCTATTTTTTTCTCTTTTTCTTTTAATTCCTTGCTAATTTCTTTTTTATTCTCTTTGATGTTTTCTTTGATTTTTGGAATATCTGCTAAACCTTTTCTTGTTTCTCTTATCCAACCCAGTTCTTTGTTGATTGTCTCTGCTTTAATTACCTTTTCCCCCATCTTCAGCACTACTTTTTTCCATTCCTCCAGGGTCCGGTTTAATTCTTGGCTGAAGCCCTCTAATTCATTTTTTAGCTCTTTTATTTCTTCTACTGTCCTTTTTCTTATACTCCCCACTCTTTTTTCTAGCTTTTCTACTTCCCAGAAGCTTTTTCTGCCTGTTTCTTTAATATTTTTTTCCAGTTCTCTTTCTTTTTTCTGTATTCTTTTTTCTTCTTTCTTTTTCTCTTCCAACCAGTCTTTTTCCCTTTCTTCTATTCTTGCTTGTAGTTTTTCTATATCATTTTTTACTTTAGAAAAAGATTTTTTCACTCCTCGGTCTAGTTCTTTGATTGCTCCCCGCATCTTGTCTTCTTCAACCATTAGAAAAATCAATCCCTGCCCCTATATAAAGTTTATTATTCTAGAGTAGTTAATACCTGGTTGGAGATAGTTGTTAGGATTAAAGAATTGATAATTACAGAATTAATTCCTTCTCTCATGTCTTTTCTTTTTAACTTGCTTTTTTACTGCATTCATTGCTTTCTTTTATTCTTGTTTTTTTCAAGGCTTCTACACCTGTTAGTTTTTCTCCTCCTACTATTTTTAGGGATGCACCGCCTCCAGTAGAAACATGGTCGTAATCTTTGAGCCATTTTTTCAGTGCTTCTTCTGTGTCCCCTCCGCCAATTATCACTCTGGTCTTTTTCCTTTTTGACAAGCTAGCTAAGAATCTGCCTATTTCACTCGTCCCTTTGTCAAATGGTTTTTTTTCAAAATATCCTAAGGGTCCATTCCAGAACACCATCTTTGCCTTTTCTAATCTTTTCTTATAGTCTCTAATTGTTTCTGGTCCAATATCATATCTTAGTTTTTCTTTAGACTCTTCATCTGTTCTAATTATTTGTTTATTTTTCAACCTAAAATCCTCAGGTAGGATTATCTTTTTGAAATTCTTTTTTTTCATTATTTTTTTTGCTTTTTCTATCCCTTTTACTTCCACTCCTTTTAACTCAATTCCTTTATTAATTAGGAATGGCCAGCTCATTGCACTGCCTAATAGGATTAAATCAGCTTTTTTCAGTAAGTTCTCTATCACTTTGATTTTACTTTCTACTTTTATCCCTCCCAGTATGGCTATAAAGGGCCTTTTTGGTTTTTTCAGCATCTTTTCTAACTCTTGTGTTTCTTTTTCTAATAACAGACCCATTAATGATGGCAAATATTTCACTGCCCCTGCAATTGAAGCATGTTCTCTGTGGCTGGTGGCAAAAGCATCATTAACATAATAGTCAAATCCTTGGGTTAGTTTTTTGGCAAAGTTTTGGTTATTCTTTTTTTCTTCTGGATAGAATCTCAGGTTTTCCAGCAGTATCACTTCTTCTTTTTTCATTGTTTCTATCCTTTTCTTAACTTTTTTACCCAGACAATCATTTAGTTTCACTACCCTGTATTTTTTGCCCAATAAGTTCTCCAGTTCCTCAGCCACTGGATCCATTCTTAATCTCTTCACTTTTTTACCTTTTGGTCTGTCCAGGTGTCCCATCACTACTACTTTAGCTCCTTTTTTCAGGAGCAGTTTTATAGTTGGCAGACCTTTGACTAATCTGCGTTTGTCTCCTACGACTATCCTGCCTTTTCTTTTTCTTAGAGGAGCATCCAGGTCAGCTCTGACTAAGACTTTTTTCTCTTTAAAATTAATTTTAGAATGAGATATTCTTTTCAAAACCATCTTTTTTGCGCTCATCTGGCACTGGCTTTTATTTAAGCAATAATTTCAGCACATCCACCATCCGGCAGCTATAACCCCATTCATTATCATACCAGGCCATTACTTTCACTAAATTTTTTCCCAGTTCATTGGTGAAGTCTGAGTCAAAAATGGCTGAGTGAGGATTGCCGATAATGTCTGAAGAAACCAGTGGTTCTTCATTGTATTCAATCACTCCTTTTAGTTCATTTTCACTCACTGATTTAAATAAACTGTTGATTTCCTTTCGGCTTGTTTCTTTTTCTGTTTCCAGGTTAAAGTCTGTTATTGAGCCCACTCCTACAGGTACTCTCAAGGCTCCAGCATCTAGTTTTTCTTTCAATTCTGGTATGACTTCCACTACTGCTTTGGCTGCTCCGGTGGTTGTTGGCACTATGTTCAAGGCTGCTGCTCTGGCCCTTCTCAAATCTTTATGCGGACCATCAACTATGTTTTGTGAAGCTGTATAAGCGTGAATAGTGGTAAAAAATCCTTTTTTAATTCCAAAATTGTCCAGTATAACTTTGATTATTGGTGCTGCACAGTTGGTTGTGCAGGAGCAGTTGGAAATCAGGTCGTATTTTTCAGCTTCGTATAATTGGTCATTCACTCCTTTGACTATGTTAAACATTGTTTTCGGATCTGTTTCCCCCTTAAATGGGGCGCTCACTAATACTTTTTGGGCTCCTCCTTGCAGGTGTTTTTCTGCTCCTTCTTTTGTTCTGAAGATTCCTGTGCTTTCCACTGCTATGTCCACATCTAATTTTTTCCATGGTAGCTGGCTGGGATCTTTTTCAGCAAAAACAGGTATTTCTTTTCCTCCCACCACCAGTGATTTTTCTTTGGCTTCTACTTCTTTTTCAAATTTTTTTTGTAAAGTATCATATTTTAAAAGATGGGCTAAGGTTTGGGTATCAGTCAGGTCATTTATGGCTACAAATTCTATTTCTTTATCATCTATGCCTGCTTTAAAGACCATCCTTCCTATTCTTCCAAAACCATTGATTGCTACTTTTATCATTTTTTTCACCTCAAGATGATGAGTTTATAATGCATCTACTAATAAACCTCTAATAATTCGTTTGTTCCGCCGATAAAATAATGCCATATCAGATAGTAAACTACTGTAATACCCACTAATGCTTGCCAGGCGTATTCGTCTGAGACCTGTAATACTGTAGGAAAATCAACTACAAAAGAGTAAAACAATGCGCAGATCAGTCCCAGGATTGCTCCGTGCACTCCTGTTTTGACAAATTTATTTTTGATTGGGTACCTCTTGGCTATGTAAATAAAGAGTAGGTTCCATAATCCCCAGACTAGGGGGGAGAGATAAATTGGGAATGATTCTAAATAGGTTGTTTGATCGAATAGAACTAAGCTGCCAATCACTAAGGGCACAATTATTCCTGGTAGTACCATTCCTGCTAAAAATGCTTTGATTGGTCTCATCTTTTCACCTTTTTTTTTATTCCTTGACTTTTAATCTTTTTTAACTTTTCTCTTTTTGGTTTCTTAGACTTTTTAAGCTCTTAGCCGGTTTAATTTAAAAACCCTTGCTTTAAAAGTTTTACCCTTTTTACCATTTCCCTTTGGAGAATATTATTGCCGGCACTGTTTTTATTAGTATTTTCATATCTAACCAGAAGGACATATTTCTTTTGTAATACCAATCCAGCAGGGCTGCTCTTTCTGGGTGTATTTGGTGTCTTCCTGAGACCTGCCACAACCCTGTTATCCCTGGTTTGATTTCAAATCGTTCTTGCCGCCAGTTTGTGAAATAACCTACTTCCTCTTCTAAGTGCGGTCTTGGACCAACTAGACTCATCTCCCCCCGCAAGACATTGATTAATTGTGGCAGTTCATCCAAGCAGGTCCTTCTTAGTATTTTCCCTGTTTCTGTCACTCGTGGATCTTGCTCTGCTTTAAATAAATGCCCTCCCCCACTTTTTATTTCTCTTTTTTTCTCTTCAGCTTCTTCAACCATTGTTCTTAGTTTATAAAC
>CAZPDB010000021.1:9059-16006 GCA_964585285.1 uncultured Methanosarcinales archaeon | reverse complement strand
ATAATACATCACCAAAAGTGATGTATCAACCGTTAACTAAAAACGTGATAGCACAGAATTTCTTCAGTTAGAAGACATTAAAAATAGGATATAGCTTTATATGGCTCTTGTTATAACTTGGTTCTTAGTATAGATTGGTTCTTATTATAGCTTTATATGGCTCTTGTTATAACTTGGTTCTTATTATAGATTAGTTCTTATTATAGCTTTATATGGCTCTTGTTGAGGTTTAATTCTTACTCTCTCCAGTTTAGAACTACAAATATGCATCTGTAATTTAAAACTTTTGCGCATTTGCTGTGAAAACAAGACCCATAATCAGCAAAGACTGTTCCAGGAACATATCTTCTTTCAATAAGTTATCTCATCAAACCATCACCTAACCTTTGCCAGGGCATCATGAAAACTGTCTAAATACTTTGCAGGAATTTCACCTCTCTCAAGGATTAAGGGATGGTATAGGCGGGTTTCCTTGGTTTCAAATTTTGGCATATGTCTCTTTATTAACTCATATTTGTTCCAATCTTGCGCACACCTATACCATTCAGGCTCAACAAAACATCCTAAAATGAACTCTCTTCTGCAAAGATTGCAAGAAAAATCATTTTTCCACAATCTAATATCTCTTCCTAATATAAGGATACTACTAAGAGTTTTATGAATTATTTTGAACTTCTTTGGGGATTAGGAAAAGATTAAGATCAATAATTTTTTTGCAATATAGAAAATATACTCGCTGAATAATCTTTTTATAATTTAACCATCCAAGCACCAAAAAGTTTATATACAACCCTTCTTACCAAAAATACTGCATCTTGTTAATTTAAGATAACAAAAACACAATATATTGTATGTTGAAAAGATTACTTTCAAGAGACAAAGAATTGGCTCTGACTATAAAAAAAGAAAAATAGCTGTTTAAAATGCTTTGCCCATACTGCTACCACAATCAGACTAAGGTTGTTGATAAGAGAGAGACAGATGAAGATAAGGTTACCAGAAGGAGGAGAGAATGTCTCAAGTGCCATAAGAGATTTACCACTTATGAAAGAGTGGAATCAATTGATTTTTATGTTATCAAAAAGGATAGCAGGAGAGAACCTTATAGTAGGGAAAAGCTCAAAACCGGCTTCCTAAAAGCTTTGGAAAAGAGACCAGTCAGTCTGGAAAAAATAGAAAAGACTGTTGACAAGATTGAGGCCAGAATAAGAAGAAGAAAGAAGAAGGAGATTTCCAGCAGTTATATTGGTGATTTGGTTATTAAAGAACTCAAAAAACTGGATCCAGTGGCTTATATCCGGTTTGCTTCAGTTTATGAGAATTTTAAGGATATTAAGGATTTCAAAAAAAGAATAAAGGGGTTGAAATAATGGCAGAAGAAATAATTAAAAAAATCAGAAAAAGAGATGGTGAAGTTGTTCCATTTGTTCAGGACAAGATTACTGAAGCTATTTGGAAGGCAGTCAAGGCTGTCGGAGGCACTGACAAGAAAAGAGCTGAGAATCTCTCAAATTTAATTATCAACCAGCTAAAGCAAACTCATGGAGATAAGGGCATTCCTACAGTGGAAGAGGTACAGGACTTAGTTGAAAAGACACTCATTGAAAAAGGTCATGCTAAGACAGCTAAGGCCTATATTCTTTATCGAAGAAGCCATGAGGAATTAAGAAACATCAAAGGACTTTTTGACACTATTGAAGCTGTGGATGATTATATTGGATTGAATGACTGGAGAGTCAAGGAGAACTCCAATATGAGTTATTCCTTGCAAGGGCTTAATAATTACATTACTGAGAAAATCATTAATAAATATTGGATTAGGAGAATCTATCCTGAGGCCATCAGGACTGCTCATGAGAATGTTGACCTGCACATTCACGATTTAGGCACTTTGGGAGCTTATTGTGTTGGTTGGGATTTAAAGGATTTGTTAATAACTGGATTTACTGGAGTTCCTGGAAAGGTCTCTTCCAAACCAGCTAAGCATTTCAGGACTGCTTTGGGCCAGGCAGTCAATTTTTTCTATACTTTACAGGGTGAGACAGCCGGAGCCCAGGCTTTTTCAAATTTTGATACCTTGCTTGCTCCTTTTATCAGATATGATGGCCTCAACTATAAACAGGTCAAACAGGCTGTGCAGGAATTTCTCTTTAATCTTGCTGTTCCCACCAGAGTCGGTTTCCAAAGTCCTTTTACCAATATCACTATGGATTTGAAAGTCCCTTCTTATATGAAAGATGAAGCAATTATTATTGGGGGTCAGCCCCAAAAAGAAACCTACAAAGAATTTCAAAAAGAGATGGATATGTTAAATAGAGCTTTTGCTGAGGGAATGATTGCAGGGGATGCTCAGGGCAGACCTTTTACTTTTCCTATCCCTACTTACAATATTACAAAGGATTTTGACTGGGAAAAACCTGCTTATGAGCTTATTTGGGAAATGACTGCTAAATATGGCATCCCTTATTTTTCTAATTTTATTAATTCAGATATGAATCCCGAGGATGCCAGGAGTATGTGCTGTCGTCTCCGTCTTGATCAGACTGAACTGAGAAAAAGAGGCGGAGGCTTGTTTGGCAGTAATCCCCAGACTGGCTCTATTGGTGTTGTCACTATTAACCTGCCCCGGCTTGGTTTCACTTCAGTTGACGAGAAAACTTTTTTTGAAAAATTAGGAAAATTAATGGAGCTGGCCAAGGAAAGCCTTGAACTCAAAAGAAAAGCTTTGGAAAGATTCACCAAACTTGGTCTTTATCCTTATTCAAAGTTTTATTTGAGAATGGTAGCTAAAAGATATGGACAGTATTGGAAGAATCATTTCAGCACTATTGGTTTATTAGGTATGAACGAGACTATTGTTAATTTTATGCCTGGAGAGAATATCACCACTGAAAAGGGTATGGCTTTTGCTGAAAAGGTTTTGGATTTTATGAGGAGCAAGCTGGAAGAGTACCAACAGGAAACAGGCAACATCTACAACCTTGAAGCCACTCCTGCTGAGGGAACAACTTATCGTTTTGCCAAAAATGATAAGAAAAGGTTTGGCCGGATTTTGGTGGCTAATGAAAAAGCAGTTAGGAACAATCAGGCGCCCCCTTATTATACTAATTCCTCCCAGCTGCCGGTTAATCACACCTCAGATATTTTTAAAGCCTTGGAATTGCAGGATTCTCTGCAGACCAAGTATACTGGAGGCACTGTTTTCCATGGATTTGTTGGTGAAAGAATTTCCAATCAGGGAGCCAAACTCATGGTTAAGAAGATAGCTCAGATGTTTTCTCTTCCTTATTTTACCATTACTCCCACCTTTTCTATTTGTCCTGTTCACGGCTATATCCCTGGAGACCATGAGTATTGTCCTAAATGTGATGCTGAGATAGGTTATTCAACTCAACCTCAGGCCCAGCAGTCAGCTGATTAATCTTAAAAAAATAATGAGGTGTTTTGGATGGGAAAAGAAAAACAAGAAATCCAAGAAAAAAAAGAGGAAAAGAAAATAAGAAAAAAATCAGAATTTAAAAAAGAGGAAAAGCAAAAGAGAACCAAGTGTGAAAGATATTCTAGAGTGGTTGGTTATATCAGACCTGTTGAACAATGGAACGAAGGCAAGCAGGCTGAATGGCATGACAGAAAACATTTTGAGATTTAACAAAAAAGTGAAATCAACAATTTGGTTTTAATATTTTAAGATTATTTTTTAAAAGGTTTAAAATGAAGATCAAAGGTTTGCAAAAGGTTACCCTAATTGATTATCCAGGAAAGATAGCTGCCACTATTTTTTTGTATGGCTGTAATTTCAGGTGCGGTTTTTGTCACAATCCTGAACTTGTTCTTCACCCAAATGAGGTTGAGTTTAATCCAGAAAACATCCTGAATTTTTTAGCTCAGAGAAAGAAATATTTGGAGGGGGTCTGTTTTACTGGTGGAGAGCCCCTGATGACTCTTGAGCCTCTTTTTTTGAAACAGATTAAAAAATTGGGATATGATATCAAAATAGATACCAATGGCAGTTATCCTCAAAAATTAAAGGATTTGATCAAGCAGGGCCTGATTGATTTTATTTCTATGGACATTAAAGCCAGCCCAGAGAAGTATCCCAGGTTAGCCGGTGCAGAAGTTAATTTAGAAAAGATTGAGCAAAGCCTCAAATTGATTGTTAATTCTGGCTTGGATTACGAATTCAGGACCACTATTCTGGAGGATGTGCATACTAAGAAGGAAATGGTTTCAATGGCTGAGTGGCTTTATTCATTGGTTGGTCAGACTAAAAAATTTTGTTTGCAGGGTTTTAAGAATCAGGGCAAACTATTGGATGATTCTTTTTTGACTAAAAAGGACACTTCAGAGAAATTCCTGAGTGAGCTCAGGAAGGAATTAGAAAAGAAAACTTTCTTTGAACAGATTGAGATTAGGGTATGAACTTTTTTTATAGTTATATCCCTTTTTTAAATAATTTTAGATAATATTTTTATAACCTTCGGTCTTCACTTCTTTTATGACCAAAATCTTCCTTAAAACCTATGGTTGTGCTCTTAACCAGGCTGATTCCCAATTAATGAAAAGAATTCTTTTAGACAAAGATTTTTCTTTTACCCAGTCTGAAGATGAGGCACAGGTCATTATTGTTAATACTTGTACTGTTAAAGGACCAACAGAAAACAAGATTTATGCTTATATTAAGAAACTTAGGCAGGATTATCCTTATAAAAAGCTTATTATCACTGGCTGCCTGCCTAAGGTAACCCCTGACCGTTTGCTTGAATTTGAGGTTAGCCAGCTCAGTCCTGATAATCTTGATCAGATTGCTGAGATTGTTGAAGAGGAAATCAATGATAACCACCTTTCTCTCCTCACTAATAATACCTTAAACCGGCCAAAACTTTCTTGTCAGGACAGAACCAGCAAGCTAATTGAGATTGTGCCGATTAGTCAGGGTTGTTTGGGTAATTGTTCCTATTGTATTGTTAAATTTGCCCGGGGCAGATTAAAATCTTATCCTGCTCAGGATATTCTCAGGCAGATTGAGCTTTCTCTGGCCCGCGGTGCTAAAGAGGTCTGGCTAACTTCCCAAGATACTGGCTGTTATGGCCAGGACACAGGCACTAATCTTGTCAAACTCCTTAAAAAAATTCTTGAGATTGAATCAGAAAAGAAATTTTTTATCAGACTGGGCATGGCTAATCCTAATCAGTTGAAAGATTATCTCAATGAGCTCATTGAAATTTATAAGCGCCCTAAGATGTTCAAGTTTCTTCACCTGCCATTGCAGTCTGGTTCAGATAATATCCTCCAGGCTATGAATCGGAAATACACTATTAAAGAATATCAAGAATTAGTTGAAAAGATAAGAAAAGAAATTCCTCAAATCACTCTCAGCACTGATGTCATTGTTGGTTTTCCTGGAGAGACAGAGGAGGATTTTCAAAAGACTCTGGATGTTCTCAAGCAGGTTAAACCTGATGTTTTGAATCTTTCAAGGTTTTGGCCTCGTCCTAAAACAAAAGCAGCCCAGATGAAACAACTAGACCAAAAAATCATTAAGGAGAGAAGCAAAAAAATTAAACAGCAGTTTCAATGGCTTTCTTTTGAGCAGAAAAAGAGATTTCTTAAATGGCAGGGCCAGGCTATTATTGAGAAGTATCATCAGAAGACTAATACTTTTACTGCCAGGAATGTTTATTATCACCCCATCATCCTTAACAACAACACTATTAAACCATTTGAAGAACTGGGTAAAATAATCAACCTAAAAATAGAAAAAATTATTGGCCAGAGTTTTTTTGGAAAAAATATGGACTATAAATCCATAAAAAGATTTAAATAGACCTAATTAATTTATAATTTAAATAGGATTAGTTAATTTAAATAATCCTAATCAAATAGATTAATATACTAAAATATATACTATTTTAGGGAAATATTTAAATATGAGAGAAAATAAAAAGTTAAAAAACAAAGGAGGTTATAAAATGAGTTCAGGTGTTTCAAAAAATTTACTTGCGTTGCTTATAATAGTAACAATACTATTAAGTGTTTTAACAACTTGGACAGTATTAACTAAACAGCAACCAGCAGTAATACAAGGAAGAGAAGAAGCCCAGGGAAGAGTTAGTTTAACCATTGGAAATTGAATAATCTAAAATAAAAAAGGAGGTTATAATATGAATGAGATAACTAATAAAACATTAGCAATTCTTATAGGTATTGCCATTGTTATTTCTTTAGCAGGATTAATAATGGTTAACCAGAGTAAACCAGTTTCATTAACTGGTAGAGGTTCATCAGGATCAGGTGAAGCAAGATTCAGCACTCTCTCCGAAGCGTCAGTTAATGTGACTAAAAATATTGACTGGGGTTCTGGAAGGGTAGACTCTAGCGCAGATTCTGCTAAGCTTTACAGTAATAATGCTTCTTGTGTAGACGGTAATTGGACTTTGGACGAGACTGGTGATAATGCCAGAGCTATTATTATTGAGAATGATGGAACAGAGAACATTAGTGTGGATATAAAAGCTAATACTACCGCAGCAACATTTATTGGTGGGGCTCTAGATGGAGGACCTGAATATCAGTATTGGGTTCAGGAAGGAGAAGCAGGTTCTTGTGTTGGTGGAATCAAGAATGGTTCAACTTATACAGAATTTACTGCTGCTGATACTGATTATCGGATTTGTGATCTGTTGAATATTGGAACCACAGAGAATCAGTTGAATACCTCAATCTATATGAAGGTACCGGCAGATGCTCCAACAGGAAGCAGAAAGTCTACTATAACCTTTACAGCAACAAAGGTTAGTTAAAAAAAATCTTTTCTTTTTTTTTCTTTTTTTCTTTTTTATATTGTTAACAATGAACCCCAAACTTAGTACTTAAAACAAAAGATTTATATTTAGCTCTTCTATTTATCTTGATGATAAAAAAATATTTGCACTTCCTGAATATCATTT
>CAZPDB010000021.1:0-9049 GCA_964585285.1 uncultured Methanosarcinales archaeon | reverse complement strand
TTGTTTTTCTTTTTTCTTACTCCTCTTGTTTACTAATACTCTGCAAGCAGTTGGAATTGCCACAAATGAAAACCTTGAGGAAATAGTTTTTGAACCAGGAGCTAAAAGGACTTTCCAATTTTATGTGCGTAATAATCAACCAGAACCGATGGATATCCTTCTTTCTATAGAAGGAGATTTAGCATCTTATTTTTTTCTGGAAGAAGAGATTATTAAAAATATTAGCCCCAACCATTACGCTCCTTTTAAGGTTTTTATGATTCTTCCTTCTAATAAAGAGGATATAGGAGAGCCGGGAATGCATCGCGCACTTGTATCAGCTACAGAAACAAGTACAGGAGAAAACCTTGTTGGAGCCAAAGGTAAGATAAGAGTGCCTTTGGAGGTAAGAGTAAGACACCCAGGAAAGTATTTGAGAACAAAACTTTCTATGGAAAAAGATTTTTGGTTGGTAACCAAGTTCTCTTTAGACTTATTCAATGAGGGTTCAGAAACAATTGATCTCATTACTGGAAAATTGCTGATTCTTGATGCTCATAATGATACAATTGCTCAAACCAGCTTTCCCAGGGTAAACTCCTTTGAAAAGGATGATAATTTAAAATTGTTTACAGAATTCAATATTAATAAGTTAATAAAGGGCGAATATCATGCAAAGGCTGAGGTTAGTTATGATGGATCCTCTACTGAAAGTAATACAATCAGTTTTAGAAAAGGGGAGATTGATATTAATCTTATCAATTATACCTCTTATTTTAAAAAAGGAAAAATAAACAAATTTTTTCTCACAGTTGAAAATGAATGGAACAATCCTCTTAAAGATGTTTATCTATTCATTAATATTACCCAACCAAAAAGTGATTATTCTTTTAAACAAAAAACCGCTGCTTTTGACCTTGAGCCGTGGGAGGAAAAAACTATCCAGACTTATTGGGATAATACTAACACTAGCCAAGGAGAATATCAAGCTCGGATAAGCATTTTTTATGAAGATAAGCAATCAGAAGAGAGTGTTCTTCTCTGGGTTATCAAAGAAGGAGGAGAGGTTAAAAAAGAGATAGATTCTCCTTCCCCATCCCTGCTTTCTTCTCCAAACATTTCTTTATTTGTGATTCTCACTGTTTTGTTCTTTTTAGTTATAATAAACCTGATTCTTTTGTTAATTGTTTTATGGAATAAGAAAAAATCAAAAAAGTAAAAAGCAACACTAAAAGCAAAAAAGAAAAAAAATAAAAATAAAAATTATTAGAGATGATTAGAAAAAAAGAAATTTAGGGATTGGTTAAAAAAGTTAAGGGTTGGTTAAAATTAAAAAGATTAAAAAAACAAAAAAGATTCATCTGACTTTTCTTCAGTTGATTATTCTTCTTATTTCCTTGGTAATTATCTCTTCTGGTCTGACTATGATATCCTATCCTCTTTTTGTTGTGCACAATTTTGAAACATTTTACACTGAGGTAACTGTTTCTGATACATTAGGATTGAATACAGAAAATAATCTTGATTTTGGTAAAATGCCCCCTGATAGTTCTGGCCATAAAAAAATAAATATTACTCATCATTACCAAGAGCCTCTTTTGCTTCAGGTTAAAATTCAGGGAGACAAAGAACTTAAAGAATGGATTGAATACCCAGCTGACATGATTATCTTTCCTAATAAAAGTAATATAGTGCCCTTTAGTGTGTATATCCCTCAACAAGCAGAAAAAAGAACTTATTCTGGAGAGACCAAATTGATTCTTAGAAAAATTTAAGAAGGAAGAACATAAATTTAGTTAAATGAAGAAAAAAAGAGGAAGAAAAAAAATAATCAAAAAGAAAATTAAGGAAAAAACGGGCGCAGACTTGCTTTTTCTTTTGTCTCTGACCCTTTTTTTAATCTTTTTGGTCTTTTGTTCTTATATTGTCTTTTTTGATTCTGAGCAGCCTTCTCACCAAAAAAAGTTATCCAGTATGACTAGTTATGGAGCAATAGGCACAGGCCAAATCTATTTTTCTATTTTAGGTGTTTGTTCTATTGACCTTGGCCAGGGATGGAATCTGATTTCTTTAGGAGCTAATTTAAGTAACACTTCTATAAAAAAGGTGCTTTCTCCTATTGAAGGAGACTACAAATTCATTTTAAAGTGGAATAACTCTGCCCAGGAATTTTTAATTTATTCACCGCGATCCTCTGATAATCCTTTTACTCACTTTGATCAGAATGAGAGTTATTTTATCTATTTCACTCAACCACATCACAGCCTGCAACTACAGGGGAATGCTTTTGGAGATCGTAATTTGTCTTCTTATTTTGGCTGGGATACACCAGCTTATCCTTATGAATTTAAGACAAATATCTCCCAATATTTGAATACTATTAACAATCAATATAAGTTTGCTATGAAATGGAATAACTCTGCCCAGGAATTTTTAATTTATTCTCCAAGAGCAGCTCAGCCAGAATTTAATACCATCCTCCCTGGAGAAGGGCAATTTTTATATGTTACCAATCCTTCAGGTGTGATTATAAAGTATAATCGTTCAAAACTTATTAATTAATAACTAACCTATTAATAACTAACCCATTAATAACTAACCCATTAATAACTAACCTATAACCTAATAAGAAATTAACTGAAAAAGAGGGATAAACTTTGAAAAAAGCAAAAATGTTAAAGGTCTTGATTCTTTTCCTTAGTTTAGTAATCATAAGTTCCCTAATCTATGAAAATGTTTTGGCAGCAATTTATTTGGGAACCTGTGAAGGTTATGTTTTCTTTCAAAATGGCAGTTTAGCTTCAGGAGCGAATGTGACTGTTTCAGTTGAGGACTGCAGTGGAAGCCATTGTTATGGTTCTGTTTTGACTGACAGCGGGGGGTATTATGTTCTGGCTAATCTTGATCTTAATGCTGGAGAAAGTGTTAATGTGGAAGCATATCATAGTGCTTCATCTTCATCAGGGACTGCTTCTGGAGTAGCTGATAATTTTCAATCAGCTTTTGTGAATATTACTTCCTGCCGTTCTCCTTCAACTCCTGTGCTGATCCTTCAAAACAACACCCATCAGACTTCAGTTAATCTTTCTTGGATAAGTGGAGTGGACCCGGATGCTCTTCCTGTCCACGACCGTTACCAGTTAGATGAAAATATTGTTGTGGATCCTGCTGATTCCCCCCAATATGAATCAGGTTTAACTTATTCTACTCATACCTGGCGTGTGCAAACTTGTAATGCTGGTTGTTGCTCTAATTGGGCAGAAGATGATTTTACTGTTTATAACAATCCACCTTCTTCTCCTAATCTTACAGACCAGACAGACACCCTCAGCAATAATGTTACTCTCTCATGGGTTGGTGGCACTGATCCAGATGGAGATGCTTTTTATGATGAGTATAAGTTTCATAATGAACCTCTTAAGAGCAATCTGAGTTCTCCTCAAACAGAAACTGGTCTTGCTTATTCCAGTTATACTTGGAAAGTGAGAACTTGCGATGTTTTAGGTGCCTGTTCTACCTGGTCCACAGATTCTTTTTCTGTGGTGAATAATCCATGTCCTGCACCAATCTTAGTCAATCAACCAGACACTCATAACACTTCAATAAACTTTGAGTGGTTTTCTAATTCTACAGATATTGATGGTGATTCTTGCCACGACCGTTTTCAGCTGGACAGTCAATCAGTAATTGATCCGGCAGTCAGTCCAGTTAATAAAACAGCGCTTTCTTATGCTGTTCATACTTGGCGCGTTCAAAGCTGTGATGATAAAGGTGCTTGTTCTGCCTGGACAGAGGATACTTTTTCTATAGGCAACTCAGCTCCTTCACAACCTAATTTGACTAATCAAACCCATATAGATGGCACTTCAGCTACTCTTGAATGGACCAGCGGAACAGATCCAGAGAATGATACCACATATGACCAGTTTCAACTTGATGATAATAACATAACTAACAGCACCAGTCCTCAAGAAGTATCATTTTCTGGTGTTGAATACCATACTTGGAGAGTTAGGACTTGTGATATTTTAGGTGCCTGTTCTGCCTGGGCTGAGGATACTTTTATTGGTTATCAGTGTCCTAGTGTTGGAGGAGGTGGGGGAGGTATAAGAGTAATTACAGATGAAGGTGTTTGTCCTACTTGTCCTATTTGCTCTCCTTGTAAGCCAAAAAAGATTTTCCTGTCTAAGATTAACCTTGATTTGATTGGTATTGGAGCTGTGCAAGTAGGAGTGGGCGAAGAGGCGCTGATAGAACACAACTTAAATCAATATCTGGTTTATGTTCAGAAGGTTGATGCAGAGAATGGGAGAGTTTATTTAAAAATTAACAATACTGAAATTATTCTTGGAGTAGGAGAAAAAGCAGTTCCCTTTGATATTGATAATGATGGGTTTGAGGAGACCGAGGTTTTTTTACAAATGATTAAAGATCAGGAGGCCCAGTTAATTTTTTCTCTTGCTCACAGAGAAGGAAAGGGAGAGGAAGTGGAAAAAGCTAAAGAAAAACCAATAACAGGGTATATCAAAGAGGTTGTTAAAGTGTCGGAAAAAAGAGAGTTGGCTTTGATAATTATCTCTATTTTATCTGCTATTGCTATTATTTTACTTATGTGCCTCAACCATCTTTGGAGAATTAAAAAGAAGTGATTACAAAAAAGAAGCTAGAGAAAATATTTGGCAAATCTCTGATATATTAAACCATCTCTTCTTTTTTATCTCTTACCTTTAGATAAGGTTGTTGATCTTAATATTTTTTTATCTTTTTAATTAAGCTTATCTTTTTAAGTTTATCTTTTTAAGTTTATCTTTTTAATCTTTTTTCTTTGTGTTTTTGATATAATAAGAAAAGCAGGATAAAAAGGAAGATTAACAAGAAGCCAATTGCAAGAAAGAGGAACAAGTAAATTATTGCTTGAGCGCTTTTTCTTTGTATCCAGCTGCTCTTTTTTTGTACTTCCTGATCAGCCTTTTTCCTTATTTCTTCTGGTTCAAGAATGCTTACACTAAAGATATGAATTGTTTTTTTTGGTGTTGTTTGGTCATAATTTGTTCCTTCTTCTTTTTCACATCCCAGGTCTAGTTCTATTCTATATTCCCCTCGTTCAAAACCCCTGAGATCAAGATAAGTGATTATTTCCTTTTCTGAATTAGGAGGAAGATCAAAGCTTGCTCCTTCTGTTTGGAGCATTTTTATTCCCTCTTTATAGAGACTTACTTTTGGCTTGATGTTCCTAATAGGGTTATTCCAATTACTGCTCACTTTGAAATTAAAAGAATTTATTTCCCCTAAAGATAAATATTTACTTATGATGCTTGCTTTTAAATTAACTTTCCCAATTATTAATTCTTTTACCAATTCAACAGTGTTTCCATCATAATTCAGCAGGTTCTTGATAGTGTAGGACCCATTACGGAAAAAGGATGAGGGCAGATAAGAGACCATTTCTTCTTTTCTTCCCTGGGCTAAGCTTTTTCCTTCAGTTAATCTTTCTTCTTTAAGCATTTTTTTACCTTCAGCCACACTTAATTTTGAGCTTAAATTATTGATAGCTTCTCTTCCAATATTTTCAACCAAAGTGGAAACTTCTATGTTATCAAGTTTTTGTTTAATACTTAGATTTGTGCGCAGATATTTATCTGGTTTGGCTACATTCACATATAATTTTTGGCTCAATCTTATTTTTGTTAGGATTAAGGATTGTTCTGATTTG
This sequence comes from uncultured Methanosarcinales archaeon, assembly GCA_964585285.1. Lineage (GTDB taxonomy): Archaea > Nanobdellota > Nanobdellia > Woesearchaeales > CAZPDB01 > CAZPDB01. The sequence continues at coordinate 3,357 of CAZPDB010000021.1, read as the reverse complement.
TTTTGAGAAAGAGTCTCTTCTACTATAATTTCTCCTACCTTCTTTCCAGGTTCAATCTTCTCTTCATAAGGGATATTGATGAGGTAATCAACTAATTCTTCGCTTTTCGCACTGATCTCCACTATTGTTTTTTCAATATCCAGATAATCTTTTAACTCTCCCCCAGGATATATTCTTACTGTAACTGGTGCTTCTTTGCTGTTAACAATCCTGATGTAATACTTGTTTTTCTGTGTTTCAAGATAATCATAATCAATGTTTCTTTTAGCTGGTCTGATTCCTAAAGAATAAACATTGGAAGAAGACAAGATGAACAATGTTAAGGCAAAAATAAAGAGAATTATTAAAAAGAGGTATTTAAATAGGCGCTTGTTTCTCTTTGCCTTTTTCCCTTTTTGTTTTGTTTTTACCATCTTTAATTTCTTAACTTAATTTTTTTGAGTTGATTTAATTTGCTTCAATGGTTATAGTTGAAGATTTGTTTCCTGCATATTCTCCTCTTGGCACACCTACTTTTATCTCTATTTCAGCTGCGTCACTTTCATTAGACCAGTTGAGTTGGCGGATATCAACAGTAGTGCTAGTTTGGGGCATATTAGTATAGTTCATAGTTGATTCTTCTTCATCAAACGCCCCTGTTTCATTAACATCAACTGCATATTGGTAATACTCATTCGGGTTGTTGATACTTTCAAACATATCAGTTGCATAAATAGTGATATTAACTTCTACATTCCCATCATTTTGAACAATAAGCGGCTCAGGAATGTTGTCTGTGGTGTTATCAAATTCTTTTACAGCTAAAGAACCAAATTCCACAACATTTACAGGCATGGAAATATCAATGTATGATTCTAAAGTAAAATTCCAAACAGCACTCCACCCACTATAATCTGTTCCATCATAAGCTCTAACCTTCCAAAAATAGACTTTATCCAGCTCAAGATTCTGACTTTGAGTGTGATTAGTCTGATTATTTCCTCCAAGACTCTCATTAATACCAGAAACATTTATAATTGGTGCAACAAATGAGGTGGAATTATCTACCAGAAGATGATAGGTTAGATTATCTCCATCTGCATCCTCTGAATTGTTCCAGACAAAAGTTGGTGTACGATCAATAATACTAGCATTATTTAGAGGAGAAATTGATTCTGGAGCAGTAGGAGCATTATTTACACTAGTTATGATATTTATGCTTCTTTTTTCTGTGGAATTGCTGTTCCCTTTAGTATCTTTTGCGAATGCTTGGTAGGTGTATGTTCCTAAATCTAGTCCTGTGGTCGCGTTTTTGCTTTGGTTGATGTAGAGGTTCCATTTGTTTGTGTCATATTTTTTGAGGTTTGACATGTAGAGTTGGTTTATTTCATCAGCAGATAGTGTTTTGTCCCAGATTCTTGGTTCATCTATTGTTCCGTTGAAATATCTGTTATTTGTATCATCCCATCCTTGTCCTATATATAAGGAGGCGTCTGTATCCGCTTGTTGGTTTCCTCCGTCACCACTGGTGCGGCTTCCCTCAGCTTGACCATTAAGATAAATCTGGGCTGTATTTGTTGAAGCTGTATATGTTACAACTATATGATACCATTTGTTGTTAATTAAGGTTGTGTCGCTGGTGTATTCTTCCCAGCTGTCATCATCTCCATATACAAACATGATTTTGTTTGAATCTTCATTTCCTCCTTTTTCTCCCATTCTTAATACGTATCCATTAGGATAGCTGTCTGTTTGTCTGAAAATTCCCCTAAATGTATTGTTAACGCTGGGACCTGCAGGTTTAATCCACGCCATCAGAGTGTAGTCTTCATCTCCGAATGCGAAAGATGAATCATAAGGTATGTTTATATAATCCCCATCACCATCAAAAATATACGCTCCTTCATACTTTCCTGAACTGGTTGGCTGAGCATTACGTTGTGCAGTGCCATTGTTCTCATATTTAGATACATCAGCACAATGAGTGTTATTCTCTCCAAGCGTAGATTCATTGTTGAAATTCCACATCCCAACTAGAGAATTATCATATATTGTATAATTGGTTCCATTCCAGTTGTATTTTACTTCTTCCAGATTTTGTTCTATTATGGATACATTGATCTCTATTGATGTATTTGTTGTAGAAGTGTCATTGGTTGGTGTTGGAGAGGTAAAATTAATGCCAGGATAAGATGGGTAGACAGTTAGAACATTATTAAGGGATGTATCATTAGCCCAGCCATCCTCGCAAGTAACATTATAATTATAAGTTCCTGCTGATTTAGTTCCGATTGAAATATTTACAGTCTTGTTGCCTGGGGTTAAGATAGTACTGCTCTCATTCAAATCACCGCTGAGAGAACAATTGATTGTCTGTCCCCTATCTGAATCACTGACATTCACTTTTATGACTATACTGTCATCATCTGTTGGTTTATTAGGAACATTCCAGACAGAGGTGATGTTAGGAGCAGAATTATCACCTTTCTCTACTTCAATCTTATGAGGGGAACTTAATGTTAAGTTGAAATTAAGCTTGCCGTCTATATCTGTGCTTTTAATATATTCCATAACCTCATTATCAAATACTTTGTAAGAAGTAGAAGTGTCTAAACCGCTAATATTATATTTAATAGCAATGGAGTGGTTTGTGGAGGAATCATTCCAGCTCATATAAATATTACTCCAATTAATTATTTCTCTGTCAATACCGAGGCTGTTTTCAATAATAAAATCAGTAGTTAGATTGATCCCATTGTCACCAAAACCTGGACAGGAAACAGAGTTTGTTTCTTTGCATTTAAATTGGGTGCCTAGGCCTCCATTTTCATAACCATCCCCTCCCTGATAATCAACTTGGCCATTAAAATTTCCTTTATAATAAATAAGCACCCTTCCTCCTGAACCCCCTCCTGCCCATTTTGCATCATCATATTTTGAACCTACTCCGCCGTTGGCGGTAATTGTTCCAATTCCTTTCATAATATCAGTTGTTACCCAGATTGAACCTCCTGCTCCTCCCCCATTTTGGTACCTCCAATCTGTGCTTGTTCCATCCTCTCCATCTGCTGTTATTGTTCCATTGTGAGTGAAAATATTAGAAGCGTTTATAATAACTGCTCCCCCCCCATTTCCACCTGTGCCATAGGAACTTCTGTAAACTCCTCCTCCTCCTGCCCCCATCTTTGTGGGTTGTGTCATAGACCCATATGCTGCCCCCCCACTAAGATAATTGCCACCATGACGTCCCTGACCTCCTTTCCCACCATGTGCTCCACCTCCTCCAGAACGATCTTCACTTTTGGATCCTATTCCCCCACCATTTGTTCCAGCAGGAGCTGAACCATTGTACAAATCATTACTTATTTTCAGCCCTCC
>CAZPDB010000020.1:0-16817 GCA_964585285.1 uncultured Methanosarcinales archaeon | reverse complement strand
AAGTATACCTGCCAGTACCTATAGTTAAATTAATATAAAGAGCATTTATCCCAATCTTCATTTTCTCCTCACTTTTTCATATAATTTTAATGTTCCCTCAGCTGTTTTTTCCCAACTAAACTCTTTCACTCTTTCTAATCCTTTTCTCATTAACTCTTTTTTTAGTTTTTTATTTTTCACTATTTCTCTTATCCCTTCTTTGATTTCATTTATTTCCAGAGGATTAACTAATTTAGCTGCTTTACCAGCTATCTCCGCTGTACTACTCATTTTACTGGTTACTACTGGGCATCCGCAGGCCATGGCTTCTAATATGGGCAGGCCAAATCCTTCTTTTAATGAACAAAAAAGAAATCCCTCAGCTAAATTGTAGGCTCCTACTATGTCTTCATCATCAATAAACCCAGGATAAATCGCTCCTTTTGTTGCTTTAATCTTTCTTAATATTTTCTGACATTTCCATCCTCTCCCTCCAAAAATAACATATTTCCATTCTTTTCCAATCTCTCCTTTCTCCTGTAATAATCTGAATGCTTCTATTTGTCTTAAATAATTTTTTCTTGGTTCTAGTGTGCTGATTGAAAGAATGAATTTGTCAGGCAGATCATATTTATCTTTTACTCTCTTTTTCTCTTTCTCACCCACTATCTTAAATCTTTCACTTACTCCATCGTAAATTTTAACAATCTTTGAATCCTTTATTTTATAAAATCTTAATATCTCTTCAATTGTTTCATTAGAGGTTGAGATCACCGCTTTTGCTTTTTTAACGCTTCTTTTAGTTAAGATATTTTGATACCAGTCCTTTGATTTATGTCCTTTGGAGTAAGTTAAAAAAGTGATATCATGAGTTGTCACTACAGATTTAGTTGGACAAAAAAAAGGCAGGATATTGATTGGACCATGCACTACTTTTATTTTGTATTTTAATAATAACCAAGGCAAGATCAGGTGTTCCCACAAGATTCTTATTTTAGGATTTCTTGTATTTAAACTGGTTCTGATAAAATGAAAGTTTTTTTTACCAATAAATTCAGGCACTTTTTGTTGAACAAAAATGTAATATTCGTTTTTATCATCAATCCCAGCCAGACCTTTAATTAGATTATAAATATATCTACTTAATCCAGCATTTCTAAAGTTTTTTTCAAAACTAAGTGTTTGGGCATTAATTCCCACTTTCATTTTTATCTTATTTTCTCTATTGCTTCCAACACTTCACTAACTTTTATTGCTTTCATACATCTTGGACTAGAAAAAATGCATTTTGATTGACTACAAGGACTACAAGACATTTTTTTATAAATAATCTTATTTTCTTGGCCATAAGGACAGAATCTTATCGAATCACCTGGTCCCAATAAAGCCACTACTGGAGTTTTTACTATTTTAGCTAAATGTATTGGACCACTATCATTGCCCACAAGAAAATCTAAATTTTCAAGTAATGCCATCAGTTCTATTAGATCTGTTTTTCCAATCATATTAACCACATTTTCTTTTTTATTGATCATTTTTATTACTTGGTCCGCCAAACTCTTTTCTTTTTTCCCTCCAATAATAACAATTTTGGCTTTCTTTTGTTCAATAAGTTTATTGGCTAATTCTGCAAAACATTCTTTTGGCCATCTTCTAAATGACCAATTAGCTCCTGGGTGAATTCCAACTACCAGGTCGTTTTTTTTAATCTTCTTTTGCTTTAAGATTTTCTTGATGCTTTTCTTGACCTCTTCCGGGATTTCTATTGTGAAATCTGGGTTTTTGCCCTCAATCCCAATTAAACTTAATAGACCTAAATTAAAATCCACCTCGTGTTTATAGACATCAGGCAAACAATGAGTTAATAGATACTCCCCTCCTCTTCTATCATTTCCAATTCTGTACTTTATCCCTCCTAAGTAGGCAATTAATAAAGCATTCCTAATGTCCCCTCTGAAATCAATTACTAGATCATACTTGTTTTTTCTTATTCGTTTTAATAATTTTACATACTCCCAAAGATATTCAAAAAATTTAAAAATTCTATTTTTACGCCGATCAAACCAAGGAGCAGTGTAGATGAAAAGGTTATTAATAACTTTTATTTGTCTTGCTATCTCTTTACACCAAGGCCCCACTAAGAGATCAATTTGTGCTAATTCATAATTTTTTCTTAGGAGATTGATAGATGGGATAGTCAAAACCACATCCCCCAAATGGTCTAAGCGAATGATTAAGATTTTTTTAATCTTTTTTTTCTCAAAGATTTGCCTTTTCTTAGGTATAAAAAAAAAGATCATCTCTCCTAAAGAATCAATTAATTTTACTATTTTTCTTTTTCGTTTATTATATACTCTCATATCCTTTTATAGAATTAACAGAAAACTTTATTAAACTTAACTGTTCCTTAATATATCTAATGAAAACGAGCTTTTTAATCTGCTTAATTAATTCTTCTCAGCTACTGCCCAGAGATTATAAGTAAAATATTTTTTTATCCAGGGGATAAAAATTGGTTTGATAAACAGATGGGTTAACAAATTTTTCAGACTGGTTATTTCGTGCTTATCACTCAACCAAACCTTGCTTTTAAATCCTGCTCTGGTTAAAATCTCTTTTAGTGACTTCTTGGTTTGTTCATTCACATGGACAATTTTATTAACTGCTTCATTTGGATCAGCTGTTAAGTCTAATCTTTGATTAGTTAAAAATTTGTAATAAGGATTGATTATTCTTTTAATTTTTAGCACTATTTTTGATCCTTTTTTTGAGTAAAGCTTGTTTGGTGCAGTATGAATGATTAGTCTGCCCCCTTTTTTTAAAATCCGATAAAATTCTCTTAGTGCTTCTTCAGCTTCTTCTGGATAAAGATGTTCAATTGTGTCTAAAAAAAAGATTTTATCAAAACTGTTATCCTGCCAGGGAAGATTTTTTTGGTTGTGTAAAGATAACTTTTTCTTTTTCTTGGCTTTTTCTGGCAAATAACTTAATCTCTTTTGAGCAATTTTCATAGCATCTGGAGAATAATCAATCCCCACCACCCAGGCACCTTTTAGAACTGAATGGAGAACTATCTCTCCTCTACCAAAACCAAAATCAAGCACTTTTTCTCCGGGTTTTATGCTAGCTAAATCCCATGCTTTTTTCAACCGGGGTTCTAATCTCCTCCCCTCTGATTTTTCCCACTCCTCTGCTCCTCCGCAGTTTTCTTGAAAATATTTGCGGTCATAAAATTTTTTTAATACCTGACTGTCTTTTTTTTCTTTTAAGATTTTATTATATATTTTAACTGTTTCTTCAGCGATTTTTTTCTGAGTAAAATATTTCTCTATTCTTTTCCTTCCTTTTTTGGCTAATTTCTTTCTTAATCGCTTATCTTCCTGCAACTTTTTGATTTTTTCTATTAAATCAGCCGCATCCCCTTCCTTGAAAATCATTCCAGTCTTTCCTATCACTTTTGGTATTTCTCCACTAGTTGATCCTATTACTGGCACTTCACAGCTCATTGCTTCAATTAACACTCTTCCAAACTGTTCTTTCCATTTTTTGGTTGTTAGTGAAGGCAGAACCAAACAATCAAGAGAATTATAAAATTCAGGCATTTCCCCTGCTTTAATTTGACCAGCAAACATAATTTTATCTCCTAATCTTCCTCTCCTTATCCTTTCCTGCAGTTTTTTCTTTTCTGGCCCTTCTCCAGCTATCAATAATCTAGCACCTTTGATTTTTTCAATTGATTTAATTAACAAAAATGTCCCTTTCTCCTTCACTAATCTGCCACTGTAACCGACAACAAACTTATTTTTTTGCCATCCCATTTTTTTTCTTATCTTTTCTCTTTTCTTTTTGTCTGGTTTAAAATGTGTTTCATCAACACCAAATTGGGGTACTGTCCAGATTTTTTTTCTAAACCCTTTCTTTCTTAGAACTTCTTTAGCTTCTTGGCCTCCAGCTATGGCTCCAGCACTTAATCTAAAAACTTTTTTTTCTATCAAGTTAAAAGGCCAGGGATATTTTTTATTCAGATTCTGCCAGCTAAAGAATAAAATTTTTGCTTCGCTCTGTTTTCCTTGTTTTCCCACTAAATAAGTTATGGGGTTATATGGCTCTTCGTCAATATGAATCAGGTCTGGTTTAATTTTTTTAATCAATCCTCTCAAATTTTTAAAATAAAAGAGATGGGAGGAATGATTAAAATAACATTTTTTAACAATTATTTTGAGATTTTTATTTTTTCTTTCCTTTTCTAAAATTATTGATTTTTGTCCTTGATATTTATCCGGGATAATTAAAAAGATTTTTTTGTTTTTATTTTTTGAACTTAAATAGTGTATTTTTTTTCTGTATTCTGAATTAGAGCAGGCTTTGGAAATTATTGCTATTTTCAAGGTCATTTTTTCTTTTTCTTTCTTTTTGTTAATTCTCTTATTGTATAAGGGACTGCTAAGATGATGGTTAAAAACAAGTACATTCCTCTGACAAGGAAAAAGTCAAAAAGATTGCTCATTAAGAAAATAATTACTGCTCCTACACTTAAACAGAGTAATAATTTTTTTTCTTGATTCTTTTCTTTTTTTAATCTGTTTCTGGCATCAATAAAGAAGATAAGTATTAACATTAAGAATGCTCCCAGCACTATTATCCCGTTTTCCGACCAAATCTGTAAATAAAGATTGTGTAGATGATTATGCAGATAAGTATGGTCTAATCCCAGATAAGCATATTTATCTATTTCCTCTGCATAATTGCCAGCACCGATACCTATTAATAAGTCTTTTTTTACCATCTCTACTCCCGCTTTTGTTCCTGCGATTCTCTGTTTTAAACTATAATCAGTCTTTTCTTCTTTGTTTAGTTTCAAAGGAATCCGTTTACTAAGACTGCCATCAATTAAGAAAGGGACCATTGAAATTAGAATTAATAAAATCAATAAGAACACTTCTTTCCTGCTTATTATTTTTTGTTTAAGTCCAATTGAGCTTATTAAGAGCATCCCTATGAAAAAAGATAGCATGGCTGTGCGTGAAACAGTGGAAAACATGCCCATAGTTAAAATTATAAAAAGAATAATCCCCCACTTTTTTCCTCTTTCCCACTTATTCCACATTAACAAGAGACTAAAAGGTATTGACATATTAAGAAAATAAGCAAAGGGATTGGGTTGTCCAAAAGTTCCATAAGCTCTCACCTTGTCGCCTACATCAAAATACTTGCCTATTTTTTCTTTATTTATCTCTGAATCAAGAGGGGCATAATGTTGGACTAATCCGAGTACCCCTAATATTGCACCAAAGATTAGACAGTAGTAAATAATTTTCTTGAGTTTTTTTATGGTTAATAGGTTAATGGAAAAAAAGAGCATCACTCCAAATTCTAACCACATCAAACTTCTTTGTAAACTGATATTTTTTGTAAAAACAACTGAGTTGATATAAAGTAGCAGGAAACCCAGATAAGCAAAAAGAAGTTTATTATCCCATCTCAGTTTCTTTCTTTTTTTCCAGATAAGTAAGGCAAAAACAAGGAATACCGGCAGGATGAGAATGTGTAAATAATTTATTTTTCCTAAAAAATTCACTGAAACATATTTAGAAAAAGGGATTGTGAATAACACAAAAATAAATCCTGCTTCTGGTTTAACATAACTTATGGCTCCCAGAAGAATAAAAGTTAAAATGAGGGTTTTAAAGAAAAAGCTGGTCGGTGCTAAAAACAGTATTAGCCCCCAAAGAATTGCTATGCTGGACCAGATCTCCCTTTTTATTAACTCCCCCATAGTCTGGCTTCTTTTTATTCACTTTAAATATTTTTATATCTTCTATCACTCTATTAAAACTCTTAAAGAGAATGTTAAAATGAGAAAGATAAAAAAACAAAAAATAAAAATGCGCTTTAGAAAAAATTATCTTTTCTTTTTTCCTTTACTCTTTTTTTTAGCCTTCTTTTTTCCTTTCTTCTTAGCGGGTTTCTTCTTAGCCTTTTTCTTAGCTTTTTTTTTCTTTTTTCCGCCTCTGGCCATTTTTGCTCTTGAGATGTCTCCTTGTTTGTCTACAAAGTAAAGATAACCAGATTCTTTTTTCACTCCCACTTTTTCTACTTTCTGTACTTTTCCGCCTTTTTTACCTTTTCTGGCCATTTTTGCTCTTGAGATATCTCCTTGTTTGTCTACAAAATAAAGATAGCCATCTTCTTTTTTCACTTTTGCTTTTGCAACTTTTTGAGCCATTTATATTTCACCCCCTTTGGTTAGTTGGTTATTTATTATCTCTTTCTCCCTCGAGTATTTAAATCTTTCTAAATTTTTTTCTTTTTTTGTTATCTCGAAACTGCTGACATTTTTCCCTGCTCTCTTTTTTCAGTCTGTTTTTTTCTTCTCCTCTTGTTTGAATCTCTTGTTTTGTTTTTAAGTTGATTGCCAGATGCGGGAAGATTACTCTTAGATTATTTTCAATCTTTTCAATTAGTTCTTCTAAAGGAAGATTTTTTAGTTTTTCCTCTTCTTCTTTTTTTCTGCTTTTTAATTTAATCAATCTTTTTTTAATATAACCCAGTCGGTAAACAAGGTCATTGTAGATATTCTTTATCCTGTTTTTTCTTATCTTTTCTTGGACTGCTTGTTCTTTTTTCTCTTCTTTGGCTAACTCCTCTCTTGTTTTGCCTAATTTTTCTTTTAATCTTTTTAATCCGGTGATTATCTTTTCTCTTTTTTCTTCATTTGTTTCTATTGAATCTATCTTCCTTTCTATCTCTTCTAGTATCTCTAAAATTTTTAATTCTTCATCCTCTTTTAATGAGGAGTATTCATCATCTAGATATTTGGCAATCAATTTTTCTTTATCTTTTTCTGGTGTTAGGTAAGCATATTTTTTCAGTCCTTTCTTAACTCCAGAAAATTGTTGGACCAGTCTTCTTTTTGACTCTTCTTTTGATTCGCCAACCTTTTCTATTTCTTTTTTTAGTCCAAGATAATTTTTGAAATCTTCGCTGTTTTCAATCGCTTTTTTCTTTGCTTCTAATTTTTCTTCTTTTTTCTTCTCTTTTTCAATCTCTTCTTCCAGTTTTTCTTTTTCTTCTATTATTTTTTCTCGAACTTTTTGCAATTCTTTTGTTTTTATTATTAACTTCTCTATTTGCTTGATTCTTTTCCATTGCTCGTCTAATATTTCCTCTTTTGTCTTGTTTATTTTTTCCTCTAATCCTTTGATCACTAAAGCCACTTCCCTGGACTCATTGGCAAAAAATGCCTGCAGAACCTGGTATGATTTATTGGTTGTTTTAGCTATCTTTTCTATTTCTTTTTCAAAAGCCTGAAAAAATTCTTTCCAGTTTTCTATAGTTGCCGGCACTACTAATGATTTAAAGAATTCCTGCACGCCCTGCACATAATTTTTTCTATTGCCTGCCATAACTTGTTTTTCTTTTTCACTTATGTGAGGGTTTTTTAATTCTGCTTTTTCCAGTCTTTGCAGTTTTTCTTCTCCCTTTTTTATTTCCTCTTCTATTTCCTTATCTTTTTGTGAAATTTTCTCTTCTTTTTCTGCTATTATTTTTTCTTTTTTCTTTTCAAACCATTCCTCAAATTTTCCTAATTCTAAATCTATAGGAAGTCTTTTTTCTTTTCCCCAAAATTCTCTTATTTTTTTCTTTAATCTTGTTAATAAGCCCATTTTTTGATGGTTATTTGATTAATTTTATATATTTTGCTCTGTTTTAACCTCCATACTATGGTTTCTCTTAACCGCTCCCATCGGGATTCTCAACAAAAAAAAGCTTTATCTCGCATTAAAGAACTTTTTTCCTTGGCTCAGAAGGCCTTTCCCCAGGATTCTTCTTTATCTGATAAGTATGTAGCTCAGGCCAGAAGAATATCTATGCACTATAAAGTTAGGATCCCTTCTCATCTTAAAAGGAAATTTTGTTCTCATTGCCATGCTTTTCTTGTTCCCGGAGTGAATTGTCGTCTGCGTACCACCAAGTCCAGGCTTGTTTATTACTGTTTTAATTGCCGCCATTATCAGAGATTTTCGCTTTCTAAAAAAAGATGAAAAAACAGCGTAAAAACAGGAACAAAATTAAAAAAGATAAACAAGGAGTAGAATAAAAAAACAAACAACTGTGATAAAAATGGATAGGCAGATTAACTGACTTTAAAATAACCTTTTTAGTAGCATAAATTTAATAAATGCTCTTTATCTCATTACTTTGATTAAAAAAGTGGTTAAAGGTGGTTATGATGGCTTTTAAGCCGGTTAAATCTTCATTTAAAAAGGATGTTTTTGGTGAGAAAAAAAGAACCTTCCTGATTTACTTTACTTTGTTTGTTGGTGTTCTTCTTCTTTTACTTTCTTCATATCTTCTTTTCAAGGCGTATAATTATCGTTCTCTCCTTGATCTCTCTTTTGGTCCGGGCATTTATCTTTTTTATTTCCTCTTTGTTTTTTCCATTTTTCTTCTTGGTTTTGCTTTATTCCTCATTCGTCAAAAAAAATTTTAACCTGCAGATTTTAACCAGATTTCAAATAGGGGGTTTCAAAAAGACAAAATGTTAAGAAATTATGCTTTTAAAGATTATCTTGTGTTTAGCAGTCTTTTGCTTTTCCTTCTAATTATTCTTTCTTTTTCAGCTTTGGCTGATTCACCTTCTATTAACTCTTCTTCCTCTCTTCCCCTGTCCTCTGTTCCTCGCCCATCTCCCAATTCTTCTCTGCATACTTTTTCCCGGCTTGATAAAACTGCTTCCTCTCTTTTCAATAAGTCTTCTCTTACTTATTTTCAATTGGCTGATTTTTATTCTATTTATTCATCTATCTCTTTTTCAGAACAATCCTTTTCCAAAATCAACCAGTCTTGTTTTTCTTCTTTTGCTCAGAGGAGGCTGGCTTCTTTTAATCAGACTCTGATAACCGCTTTTTCCCAGCTTAACACTGATGCCCTCCTCCTTCTTGATCAGGCATCTGCCCAAGTCACTCTCTTGCAGCAGAATCTTGCTCTTTATCAGCAGAGGTTTCAGCATTCCTTAACCCGCTCTTTTCTTGTCCAGGATACAATTCAGTCTGTTTATGCTAATTCTTATTCTGCTCTGGATCATTCTCGTATTCTTAAGGCTAATTGTTATGGGAATTGTAGTTTTATTGATGAGCTTATCAAGGTTATTGAAGGAGTTATCTCTGCTACTAATAGTTTTGAAGAGAATGAGGACATTTTTCTTTATCTTCACCTGCTTGAGGATTATTCTCAGGATTTTGAACAGCTTCTTTCTTCTAAAGAAACCACTATTAAATGCCACGACCTTTCTTTTCCTTGTTTTCAGCCTGGTTTTTTCTTATCATATTCTTCTTTTCTTTCCCAAAAAATATCTTCTCTGAGCTATTTTCTTTCAGCTAACACTCAACCTACTCTAGAGGACAGTTTTGATCGATCATTCTCTCTTTTGGACCAGCTCTCTTCCCAGCTTCCTGATTTAAAAGCTAATCTATCTTCACCTGCTTCTTCTTTTTTGGTTCTTAACAGTTCTTTTTCTCAGGTTGATGCTTTTTATTCTTCTTTAAATGCCCTTTTTGTAACTGATTTCCCTGCTGGTTTTTCTATTTCTCCCCATTCTTTTTCCTCTTTTCATCAGGATATTCTTGACTCTTCTGAACAGCTTTATTCTTCTCTTGCCCAGCTTAATCAAACCATTCACTCTTCTCATCCCACCAGTTCTCTTTTTCAACCAACTGATCCTTCCTATCGTTCCTATCATTATCTTCTTCGCTCTTACCAGCTTTTTGGTCCTTTTCGCTTCCAGCAAAAAAAGCCCTTTTCTCTGCTTTCTTCTAAAAAAGAGGATTTGCTTTTAGAAACCTCTTCTTTGCTTTCCCGCCTTTCTGATTCACATTCTTCTTTGCACTCTCTTCTTATTTCCTGGGACCAGTTCCAAGTCCAATCTCATTTTGTTTCTACTCAAGAAATCTTCTCTTCCCTGGAAGAGAATTATCTGCTTTTCCAGGACCTTTATTCTTTTGCTTACTCTTCTTTTCAAAAAGAGCCACTCTTTTCTTATTTCCCCTCCTTTATTTTCGAAAAATCTTCTTGCCCTCTTCCACCTTCTACTCCTTTTCTCCCTCAGCTCCAGTCTTCTTCTCCTGCTTCTTTTTATCAGGATTCAGTAGCTTTTTATTTTGAAGAACAGTTCTTTCTTTCCTCCTCAGATGAGTTCTTTCCCTTCGACTCGCCAGATTTTCCTGAGTTTTCTTTCCGCGATGTTCTTCAGGCTTCTGTTCAGAGAATGGATGCCCTGATCAGCCATGCTTCGGATGATAATCCGGATACAGACCGTCTTCAGCAGTCTTTTCTTATTACTTCCTCTCAGCTTGACCTGGTTGATCTTTCCTCTTCTCACTTTATCAATTCTGGCCGCAGTCATTTTCTTAACCAGCGTTTTTCCTATCTCCAGTCTTCTCTTAAATCTTTAAAAAATAGTCTTAGTACAGCTGACTCCGAACCATTCCCCCCTTCTTTTTTGCTCCGTCTTCACTTATTTTCTCAGGAATTGCACCTTCTTCTTGATGCTGCTTCTCCTTCTTTGCCTCTTCTTTCTTCTTCAGACTTGATTGGCCGGCTCTCTGATCTGGAAGCATCACTGGTTAATTCTTCCCTTGGCCTTACTGCTCCTCCAGATCATTCCTCTCTGATTAATTCCTTTTATCAACTCAGGCTTTTTGTTTATCAAAAATATCTGCAGGAAGAGTTTCTTCATCAAGAACTTTCCTCTGATCTTGTTTATCGTTTTCTTTCTTTTTGCCGTGTTTTCTCTCTTTCTGAATCTCAGCGTCACACCCAGCAGATTTACCTGCTTAATCAGGCTCTTAATTCCTCTTTTCAGCTTGCTCAAACCTCTCTCCGCCCATCCTACTCTGTCTCTGCTCTTCCTTTTCCTGAATCTCTTGGTTTGGCTAATCAGCTTCTCTCTTTTCTCTCTTCTTCCTCTTTCTTATTTGATTCTTCTTTTAATCTCATCCTTAATCAATCTTTTGCCTTAGCTCAAAAAAGAGCTTCTTTAGCTTATTCATCTCTTTATTCTGTTTTTGAGCAAGGAGAAAATTCAGCTCCTCCTTTAATCTCAGATATTCAAACCAGTTCTTTGCCAGAAATTCCTTCTCTTCTCACTGCTAATTCCCTGCTTTGGTTTAATCTTTCTTTAACCACTCCTCACTTCTTTGATCAGCATAACCTTTCTCCTAATTTCCCTCCATCTCTTTTATCTTCTCAGCTTAACCAGGCTCGTTCCCGTCTTCAGTCCGGTTCTCCAACTAATTTTGTTCAGGCTCTGCCACAGCTGGGCGTTTCTCTTGAGCTTTTTTCTCTTTTATCTCTGGACCAACGCGCCTTTGATCATTATCTTGAGTCTTGTTTCAATTCTTCTGTTTTAACTCTTCTTCAGGATCAGGCTGCTCTTTTTTCTTTTCTTTCTCTTGACCAGTTGGATCAAAGAGTTGCTCAAAAATTAAGGCATTCGCTTTTTTCAGTTAATGAGCACTTTTCTCAGCTCCAGACCTGTCTTCTGTTCAGTAACATCTCAACCTCTCCCCTTTCTCCTGCTCTCTCTTCTGAATCTCTTTCTTCTGCACAGTTTTCTGATTCGCAGTTTTCTGAACAGTTCTATAATCTCATGGATAGTTTTTCTTCTGTTTTTCTTCTGACTTATCTTGACCAATCTCAACCAGAATTCCAGGAAAAATTTCAGTCAGGGATTCTTGATTTCTCTGCTTCTTTAGCGGATTTTTCCAGTTTGCTTCTTTCTATCTCTTCCCTTGAAACTTTTTCTCTTCCTCCTGGTCGCCACCCTATTATCTTTTCTCATCTGCCAGCTAATTTTTCTGTTTCCCAACTCAAAACTCATCTCCCTCCTTCTACCTATGTACAATATTATGATGCTAGTTCTAATTCTTGGTTAATTTATAACCCCCGGGTTGAGTATGGCAACACCCTTCACTTTCTTCAGCCTGGTCAGCTTTATTGGATTAAATCCAACACTTCTTTTTCTCTCCCCTTTTCTTTTGATTAGCTTAGGTTCGTTGGTTAAATTGTGGTCTTTGATTAGCAAAATCTTTTTCATCTTTGATCTTTTTTTGGCTTTTCCCGAAATATTTAAAAACTCTCCCCCTATTTTAGTTTTTGAGGTGTTTTAATGTTCAAAAAGAGGTGGTTTGGTCTATTTGTTTTTTTTTGTCTAGTCTTCTCTTTATTTCTTTTTTTGTTCTTTCTGCCTTCTGTTGCTTTGGCTCTTGCCCCTTTGCCTGAAGAGTATCTCGGCACTGCTTTTTTTAATGACCGACCAGCTGATAATCTTACTTTATCTGTTAAAACTGTTGATGGCGAACTCCTTGCTTCTCAGCTTCTCCCTGTTGATGGTGATTCAGGTAATTATCACATCTTTATTAATTTTGATGATCCTGTTACTGTTAGAGATGAGGGGGCTGATCCAGGGCAGGAGCTGGTTTGGCAACTGAATGGGTTAAATGTTTCTTCCCCTTTTCCTGGGCAGGACACTGCTTTGCCTGATAATATTAATGAGAAGTTTGATATTTTTGCTTATTCCCCTCCCCAGATTAATTTTTCTCTCTCATCTAATCTTTCCACTTCTCTTAACCAGTCTCTGCCTTTGGATGTTTTCTTTGAGAACCAGGGCTTGATTGATTTTCAAGGTTATTTTTCTGCTCTTTCTTCTTCTGTCTTTTTTTCTCCTTCTTCGCTAAATTTTTCTCTCTCAGCTCATAATTCTTCTAATCTCACTCTCTTGGCTCATCCTGCTTCTGCTTCCTGCGGTTCTTTACCTTTTACTCTTATCTTTAATTATTCTGATGCTCATAATTATCTTTCTGGCTCTTTGGAAAAATCTTTTAATCTTTCTGTTCACGGTCCTGATTTGGTTTTAATTAATCTTTCTTCTGTTCTTTCTTCAGGCACTTACGAGCTTAATCTCTTGGCTCAGGTTACCAATTTTGGCCGGCTTTCTAGCCCGCCTTTTAACGTCCTCTTTTTTCATGATGATTATTTGGTTGAAAATGTTTCTGTTAGCACTTCTCTTTATCCTTATGAGAGTATCGGAGTTAATGCTTTTCTTTCTTTGGATCAGAACCTTTCCTCTTACAATCTTTCTGCTCAGATATTTTCCCCTTTTGATTGTTCTCAGGAAAATCATTATCTCTCTCTTCTCTTTAACCCTCGCTTTTCTCCTCTTCCTGAGGCAGAAGAGAATCTTTCCCTTAATCTTTCCTTAGCTCAGCCTGAAACACCCCTCCCTGAAGACGGACCAGTTCAGAATCTTACCAATCAGTCCTTTCCCCCTTCTTATTCTCATCTGACTAACATTTCTTTGAACTTAACTCCTCGTCATTCTAATCTTTCTCTTTTTCAGAGAACAGTGTTTTTGTGCGGTTCTTCTACTAGGCAGGTCTTGGTTTGTTTTCTTCTTCTCTTGACTATCCTTGCTCTGGTCACCCTCATCTTTGCTTTTTTTAATGAAGAAAAATTCAGAAAAATTCTTGCTTCTCTCACTTCTCGTTTTACCAAGTCTAAATCCAAGAAAGTCCCTTCTGGAATTTCCCCGCCTTTGAAAAAGGGCCAGTCCTCTCTTTTGCCTTATCATTTTCTTTTGGACCTTTTTGATATCACTGAAGCTCTTTTCACCACCACTCAAACGCTTGAGCAGGAGGCTCATCTGCTTAAGCAGCGTTATCCTGCTTTTTTGGTTAATCTGGCTCTTAAAAATACTATGAAGCATCTTCAGTCCAAACCTGTTACTAATCCTCAAAAAGAATTGGCCCGGCTTGGTCTTTTTAAAAAAGAGTATGAATATGTGCCAGTTAAAAAATTAGAAAAAGCTGCTGAGATTATTGCTGTTAGTTATCGGATGAAATATAAAGATAAAATTTCTTCTTCTTCTTCTTCTTCTTCAAAAAAATAATCCTCCCAAAGATTAAACTAAAACAAAACAAATAAAAACCACCTCCCCCTTTTCTTTTGTATGGATTTTAAAAAAATGCCTTACTCTTTGGAATTAAAGCAGGTCATTGAAAAAATCAATCAGTCTTCTGCTTCTCTTATCCTCCTCCAACTCCCTGATGGACTTAAACCACAAACAGAGAGTATCCTTCACCAGATAAATCAAAAAACAAAGAAAAAAACAAAGCAAAAATATTCTAACAAACAAATCCTCATCTGGCTTGGATCTTGTTTTGGTGCTTGCGATCTTCCTGCTCTCCCTCCAACCCTCTCTTCTAAAACCCTTTTAATCCAATGGGGGCATTCACCATGGCTGCAGTGATAACTTTGGGTAACCAGATAAATTTTCTTTCTTATTCTCTCATTTCTTTGGTTCTCTCCCTCTCTCTTTTCCTTGGTCTCTGGCTCAAGTCTATTGCTTTTGAGGAAATCAAGCCCGGCCAAAAATATTTCCAACTAGCTCATTCTGTTCTTATTAATTTCATTGTTGTTCTCTTAATTGTTCTTTTAATCCCTTCTTTTTCCCCCCTTAATATCTCCTCTATTTCTAGCTCTATCTTACTCTCCATCCTCTTTATCATTTTATTTTCTCTTTTTTTATTTATTGAATTAAAGAAAAAACCCTGCTTTTTCCTCCTTAAATCTTCTCCTCAACTTTTCATTCTTTTCCTTGCTTTTCTTTTTTCTCTTGCCTTCCTTTTTGCCCCTTTTTATTTTTCCCTTCTCCTCCTTCTCTATCTCCTTATTCTTCCAGCTCTTCTCCTGAAAAAACCCTCCCAGTTCTTCTCCCTTTCTTTAATCTTTTTCCTTGCCTCTTTTTTCTTTGGTTTTTTCTTTTTGGGTTAAGTACTTTAGAAAATTTTATAAAATACTCTTCTCCTCTCTCCCTTATGTTATGCCCCTGTAGCTCAGCAGGTGGAGCGTGCGGCTGTTAGCTTAGTACTTGCTGTATTTTGTTTAACTGTTGTGCAGTCACCGCGAGGTCGGCAGTTCGAGTCTGCCCGGGGGCGTTTTATTTATATATTATTGGTCTATTTTCGGCCCCGTGGCTTAGTCTGGCTAGAGCGCTCGACTGATATGGTCTCCTCCCTTGGTTAAGACACTTGTTGAGACAAGTTGGAGATTTATAGAAATCGAGAGGTCCGGGATTCAAATTCCCGCGGGGCCATATATTTTTTTATTATTATTATTATTATTATTATTATTTACTAAACTTTTCCTAAGCTCAGAAAAATCTAATGTGTTAAAATAATCTGCCACAGTCTCTGCTCTTCTAATCTCTTTTACCGCTCCGCTCTCTTCTACTAATAACTCTGCAGAACGCAGCTTGCCATTGTATTGAAATCCCATTGCATACCCATGAGCCCCTGCATTGTGAATCACCACAATATCTCCTGGCTCCATTTTTGGCAAGTTTAAATCAATAGCAAATTTATCATTATTCTCACATAACGATCCAGTTACATCATAAACATGATCTCTTGCCAAGTTTTCTTTTCCTAAGACTGTGATGTGATGATAAGCTCCATAAAGCGCTGGTCTCATTAGATTTGCCATGCAGGCATCCAATCCAACAAAATTTTTATGTTTTTCAGTTACATGTCTTACCCTAGCTACTAAATAACCATGTGGTCCAGTAATCAGTCTTCCACATTCCATTATCACCCTTATTGGTCCCAGTCCTTTTCTTTCAATCTTTTCTTCATAAGCCCTTTTCACTCCTTGTCCAAATTCTTCTAAATCAACTGGCTCCTCATTCAGCTTGTAAGGTATGCCTACTCCTCCTCCTAGATTAACAAATTCCATCTTTGTCCCTGTTTTCTCTGCTATCTCTCCAACTAAATCAAATAACATTTCTGCTGTTCCTATTAAATAATTCACATCTAGCATGTTAGAAACAACCATAGCATGCAATCCAAATCTCTTCACTCCTTTATCTCTCATTATCTTATAAGCTTCTAAAATCTGATCCTTTCTTAAGCCATATTTTTGATCTTTTGCTTCGCCAACAAAATTAATATCAAGTCCGCTCTCTTCTCTTGAAGATCCTGGATTATATCTGAAACAAATTAGTCCTGGTAGCCCGCCCCAGTCCTTCAAAGACTTTTCTAAATAATCAATATGAGTGATATCATCTAGATTAATTATTGCTCCCAGCTCTCTTGCATATTGAAACTCTTCTATTGGTGTATTATTAGAAGTAAACATCACTTCTTCTCCAAAAATACCTGCTCTTTCGGACATTATTAACTCTGGTAATGAACTGCAATCTGTTCCAAAACCCTCTTTTTTTAATAAATTTAGAATATACGGATTAGGACAAGCCTTAACAGCAAAATGATTCTTAAATCCCTCTAACTTATCATCTTCTACTTTTTCATCCACCCAAGAAAAAGCCCTGTTCAATGCTCTTGCTGTTTCTCTTATCCTTTTTTCATCATAAACATGCGCTGGTGTTGGCCATCTCTCTATAATCTCTTCTATTTTTTCTCTACTAAATGGAACTTTATAACCAACCATTCTCTCCCCAAAATTCATAACTTCATAACAACTTTTTTCTTAATTTAGATCTTATCTATAATTATTTTATTTTGATTATAATCTTAAATTATCTTCAATACTCTTTATTGCTTTTTCAATATTTTCTCTGTGTCCAAATGCGCTTAATCTTAAATATCCTTCTCCACTTGGTCCAAATCCAGCTCCTGGTGTTCCTACCACCTGCGCCTCTCTTAACATCTTGTCAAAAAAATCCCATGAACTCATCCCCTTTGGAGTCTGCAGCCAGAGATATGGCGCATTTTCTCCTCCAAAAACTTTTAATCCTTTTCTCTTTAAACCCTGTTTAATGA
>CAZPDB010000019.1:0-16999 GCA_964585285.1 uncultured Methanosarcinales archaeon | reverse complement strand
TGAGGAGAGTGTTTCTCAGGTCATCAGCGACATCCATCATCTCAGGGATTTGTTGAAGAAGGAAACAGTGAAAAAGATTAAGCTTATCTTGGCTCCTCAGTGGAAATATGTCCTGTCAGAAGAAATTAAGAAATTTTTAGAAAAAAACAGGGATCCTGGTCAAATTATTAAAAAGCTTATGAAAAGCAGGCAGTTTCAAAAACATGGTCAGGAGATTTCTAAGATTGTTCCTCATTTGGTTAAGGATCCCAGCCGCTTGCCTTTGGGCCAGCTTGATCAGAAGATGGAAAAAACTGCGCTTGAGGAAAGCCAAAAAAATATTGAAGAAGAGTTTGAAGCTAAGGTAGTAATTGAATTAGCTGAAAAATCTAAAGAACCCAAGGCCAACAATGCCTGGCCTGGCAAGCCAGCTATCCTCTTAGAATAATTTTCTTTTAGATTACTTTTATCTTAGATTACTTTTATCTTAGATTACTTTTATCTTAGAGTGATTCTTCTTCCTCTTCCCGTTCAAATTCTGGAAATGACTTAATTACTTTTGGCGCTTTTAATTTAATCTTTTCTTGATTCTGTCCTGCACTCCTTATTTCTCCTTTATTCTTTGATTTTCCTCTTTCTCCTTGTGCATAGTCTTCAAATTTTGGAATAAATAATGGCGTGGCAAATTTTAAGAAATTACTTGTTACCATTGCCTCTCCAATATCTAACGAGGCGATGCTCTTATCATCCTCGCTTAAATCCTGGGCTGCTGAGTCAATTATGGCCTGTCTTTCTGGTTTCATTTCCATCCCTAAGATAATTTTGGTGTTCATGTTAGCCAGCACTTCCTTGGGGATAACCGAGGGTAATTGAGTTATGGCTACCAACCCTATTTTGAATTTTCTTCCTTCCTTGGCTATATTGGAAAAAATATTAGGTCCTCTTTCCAGCACTTCTTTCCCCAGTACGCGCGGTGCTTCTTCTAGGAGTATGGATATTACTGGTTTTTGTTCCAGGATTCCTTTTTTCTTGTAGAACTTATGGGCTTTCAGAACTTCTGCAGCCAGCAATGAGCCAATGAGTAATTCCTGGGCTCCTGAAAAGTTTGAAGTGTCCACGATTACTATCCTGCCCTCTTCCAGCTCTTCCAGTATAGATCTGACAGTGCCTTCCCCTCCCTCCAGGGTAAATATATTTCTGAAGACCAGATTGCCATTGCTTATTCCCAGGTCCAGCAAGCTCATCAGTTTTCTCCGGACCACAGTTATTGTGCCCTCATAAAATTTAACTCCTTCAATCTCTTTTTCTTGAATTAGTGATTTCACCCAGTTCTGGCCGAATTCCTTGTAGTATTGGTAGATAGCTTGTTGTTGAGGGTCACTCAACTGCACTACCCCTGTTAAGTGTTGAGGTCTGATGTTTCTAAGATTAATGACCAGGCTTCTTGCCCCCACTGGGGGATTGTTAGGTGTGTAATAGATTATATTTTCTCTTACTTTATGATTTTTCAATCCGAATTTGTTCTTACCATAGTACTCATCATGCGGGTCCAGTACCAGCACTCCAGCATAATCATTGCCTGCCAGGTTCCAGAGCAGGTTAGCTGCCAGGTTTGATTTTCCCCTGCCAGTAGTCGCAGCAATCAGCACATGGTGGGTCAGCATTTTCTTGCCGTCAATAAACACCTTTACGCCCAGGTTTTTCGAACCGCTGCGCACATAACCCAAAAAGAGTTCATCTTTTTCTGTTCTCAGAAAATCAAGGTCTCTGGCTTCCAGGCTTCTCAACAAGGAGAAAACTTTAGGCAGTTTTTTCCCCAGGGTTGGTCTGCCTTCTTTAATCAGCAGCAGGTTTTTGAGCAGGGCAAGGTTATAGAGTCTTGTTTTTTTCATGAAAATCTCTGTTTTGGCTTCAGGATGTTCTAATTCCCAGCCTGACATCTGTTCAAGATTCTGGCTGCTTTCTTGAGAAGAGAATTTTAGGTCATAAACCTGTAGTAGGATTTTTTCCTCTCCCTCCTTTTCTCTCTCATCTACTTGTTCTTGTTCCTGGTCTTTTTCAGTTTTCACTTTTTCTTTTTTTGGTTCTGCTACCAGGATCTCTCCTATCTCCAAGTCAATCCCTGCCTTGATTCTAGCCATGACTGAGCCAAAACTGCCGTATATCACCTGGGCTTTTATCTTTTCATTTTCCACTATGCTCACCTTTACATTAATTTAACCGAATAATTTATAAAGATTTATCCTCTCCAAAATGATAATCTCCCTATATCTTATCTGGGAGCGTAGCTCAGACTGGGAGAGCACGTGGCTGAAGACCACGGTGTCCCGGGTTCAAATGTTTGGCTTCACTTTTTTATAAAAAGAAAAAGTGGCTGGCTGGATGTCCCGGCGCTCCCATCTTATTTTTATTCAACTCTCTTATCTAGTTATCCTGACCAGAATCTTAATCCATCCTGATTAACCCATTCCTGAGAGTGTGTTGGCCACAATGGTTCCAGCAATAAAATTAAAGAGCACCATCACCACCACTGCTACTATCACATAAAGTACAGTTGAGTGAAGAAGGTTTTTTCCCAGCGAGTTTTTTTCACTTAGTTTATCTTCTCCCTCTTCTATGTTATTCTTGATTATTGACAAGATAAAGACTATCTCCACCACATACAATCCTACCACAATTTGAAAATAATAAGTTGGCAGTCCCACTCCAAAAAAATCTGCTCCTAAAACACCGCTTAGGTTGGCCATAGGTGATGATGATGCCTCCCCTCCTAATTTAGCTAATTGTCCTGAGAGTTTCTGCAGGATCAATGATATCATTGAGGTGATACCAATAACTACTCCTGAAATTGAGGGAGCTAAAAAGGTTATTTGGCTTTTTATTGAAGAGGTTGTTTCTGCCATCAGATCTTTTAATCTCTCATCAACTTGATGCAGTTCTTTAATATAACGAGCTACGCTCATCATTGCCTGGGCAGCTATTTTAGGACCTTTTTCCACACTTTGCACTAATACTTTCATTGAGCTTTCAATTATGCTCGAGGGGTAAAAATTGATCGCTCCTACCTTATCATCAAAAATGGATCTTTCCACACTCATACCTATGTTCTCTACATTGTGATTGACAATACTGAAGAATCCTCCCATATCTGTTCCTTTGAGTGTTTCTGCTACCTTGCCAAAAGCAATTTCTGCTGGCAACCCATCTGATAACCTGTTTGCCAATTGAAATAATCCAGAGGAGAATTCTAATTCCAGTTTTTTTGTTTTCTGTCTTATTTTCATTAGTTTCTTGGTTTTAGTCGTATAATAAAGGCCTGTGCTTATGCCTGCAGCCATAACTACAAAAACTGAGAGTATGGTTGAAATAAGGCCGTAAGGTCCAACTTCCCTCTCCTGGGTTCCACCACCCTCTTCTTCTATTGTCATATAACCAAGAAAGCAGAATACTCTTTCACATGGACTTCCCGGGTCTGTCCCTCCAAAGCCAAAATCTTCAGCTCCGAGAGTATGAAGTATTAGTGGCAGGATTCCGATGAGAAGGAAGACACCTGCAATGAGCAGGGATATCATCAGAGGGGAGATTTTTGTGCCCAGCACGCTTATCATCTTTTTTTTCTTGAATAGTTTTTTGGAAATATCTGCATCTCCATAACCGCTTGGTCTCATAGAGAGGATGGCCCTTCCATAATAAAAAACCACTACTGGAAAGAAAAAGTTATAGATAGCTGCAATGTAATACCATTTTACCTCCCCCATAAAAGATACTACTAAGGGCAGGATGACTAAGGAAAGGATAGGCAGCACCACTCCCAGCATATGCAGGGTAGTGATTGGTGATTGAATTTCGTGGGTGTAATGAAGCATTTTTTCATAGGTCTCAGAAAGGATTACATCCAGTGATTTTTCCAGCATGGCCATTCTTCTTTCTTCTGAACCCTCAAAAAGAGATGATTCAATCAAGTGGAATGATTCAATAAACTCCAGATTGTACTCTTTCCATTTAGACAGGTAATCTTCCAGGGAATCAATAATTGAATCAAACTGCCCTGTTTCTAAATTCCAAAGAACTTTTTTAAAATCAAGAGAGAGTGGAGGTGCCAGGTGGTCAGCAGCGAATTTCGTGGCCAGTTCCATGTTGGGAGTATGCCTCATAAATGTGACTACATAAAATACTGACAGCACCATCTGATTTGAGGCTCTCATCCTCCATCGCGTGGCCATCAGTTTAGGGTAGGATCCCAGCACATTGATCAGGATTAGTCCTGTAATTAATGACAAGACCATAAAAAAGAATGATTTTAAAACTAAAAAAATGGTTGCTGTTAACAGGATAAAGATGATTGGTCCAACTATGGAAAAAGAGATTACTCCTTCTGAACTAACATTTAAGTGGCAGGTGTCTATCCATCCCTGAATCTTTTTTTTCTTTTCTGGTTTAGGTGTAATTTTTAGAATTTTTTCTGAGAAATTACATACTTTTTCATAGATGCTCATATGAGCCGGATAAATTTCTTTTTTAAAGGCTTCATAATCAGCAGTGTTAACTTCTGGAGGGGTGATCATTTCAGGGGAGAATTCTGGTGAGAACTCTTCGAGCTGTTTGTTTAACTTTCTCAGGTATTTTTTAGAAATTGCTTTTTCTTTTTTTTTAACCATCTTGTTTAGACTGCCCTAAATTATTTTCCTAAATTATTTTCTTCTTTCTTTTTTTGATTTGTGCTTTTAGCCATTCATTCCATTCAAAGAATATTCTTGAAGAATCAAGCGCGCCCACTTCATCCTTAATCTGATCTGAAATACGATGGAATTGGTCATTAGCCAGCACCACAAACTCTGCTTCTAACAACTCCATATTTTTGGCTTTTTCTGCCAGTTTTACCATTTGTTCTTTCACCTTTGCTCTAAGAGTGATGTTATCCCAGACCGCATCCCAGTTCCCAGCCCATTCCTTGACATTGCCGGCAATAGATTTGATTATATCTGAATCGCCATTTATCAGTTCATTACTGGGTTCTAGTTGGTCTGACTCAGAGGAGTATTTCATCAGGTCAACAAATCCTCCTTCTCTCAATGGGTCATTTTCCCATAGCTTTCTTACTTCTGTAATTTGAGTCACCCTCCTCCACCGATGCAGTCCATCAGCTGACCTGATGGGATTAGCCACCACTATAATATCTGTTGCCTTAAAGGATGTTCTGGGCACTTTGAGATCATTAACTACTCTGTCAAACACACCGTAAGGGCTATCACCGTGGATGGTTCCTGCCACTACATTTGCCAGGGCTCCCACTCTCATTGCTTCGTAAAGAGCTGCTGCTTCTGTGCTTCTCACTTCTCCTACTATCAGACAAGAATCTCCTAACCTCAGGGTTGTTCTGATACCTTCATCTGCTGGCACTTCTGTTGTCCCTCTTGCCAGAGCTGAAGCAACTTTCATTGGTTGGATGTTATAACCTAATTTTCTCAGGCTGGTGCTGGGCAGTTCCAGAGTGTCTTCAACAGTAATAATTCTGTACTTTCTCATAATTTCTACCATTAACGATCCTAACAGGGATGTTTTTCCTGCGCTTCTTGTTCCAGCTACTAGCATTGTTCTGGAGCCGTCAATTAGGAATGAAAGTATGCCTGCTGAAAGTGGATTTATGAACCGGTTTTTAATAAACAAGGGCAATGTCCATGGTTTGTCCCTATGCCTTCTAAAAGCAAAAGCTGTGCCTGACGGATCAAGTGGTTTGGTAATCACTCCTACCCTTGCTCTTGTTCCTGGCAGGTCTATCTCTGTGTCCAGGATCGGGTTGGCTTCGTCTAGAGGCCTGCCTGATATCAGTCTGAGTTTGCTTGCCCAGCCTTCTGCTTCTGATGGTGTAGGCAGGATATTTGTTCTGCAGTCCTGAAAATCTGCATGCACCAGAAAGATAGGTATTTGTCCCATCGGGGAGTTGATGGTTGCGTCCTGGACTTTCTGGTCTTTAAGTATCACTTCCAATAGGCCAAAGCCAATAGTATATCTAATGAGTATGTTGGTTAGTATATCAATTTCTTTTTCTCTCAATTTAACCTGCCTGTATTCCGCCAGTTCTTCTATCAGGTCGTGTCCAATATGATAAAATACCTCTCTTAATCTTTCTGGGTCAATAAATTCTGAGCGTTTGGGTTTGTGCTCAGCAATAATCCTTCTGGCTGTGTCTAATATCTCATATTTGTCTTCAGGCAGGGTGAATTCAGGGGGCAGGATATGATACAGTGGCTGGATAGTGTCTGGCAGAGAGAAAATTGTCACTTTGGTTTCATCCACTTTGTAAGTGGCTAGTTCTTCACCATCATCAGGATAGGAAGCCATCAGTTTGGTGAACATAAAGTCTGGTTTGATATATGCTGAGAAAAATTTTTGGTAAATGCTCCTATCACCTACTTTATAACCAACCAGGTAGGGTTTGGCCAGGGTAATCATTCTGGTCTTGTCTAAGAGGTCATAAAGGTATTCAAGGATGGAAAGGAATTTTTTTTCTGCTTCAAGAAATTTTTGGTCCAGGGATTTTTTCATGGCAATCCTTTGTTCTCTCATCAGTCTTTTGAGTTCAACATAAGTGCCAATCGGATCTTCTTTGAGCTGGGTAAAGATGATTCTCTGCACCATTGAATATTTAGCTGCAAAAACCCTGCGGTAAGTTATGTCTACTCCTAATTTATCCAGTGAGAGCAGGTCTTCTTGCTTGATTAATCTGGAGTAGATCTTAGCTATCTCCATCAGCATTTGTGTTTGGGCATAACCATATTCATAATCTCTTCTCTGCACAAACACTATCTTAGTTACATTGCCGACTTTGGCTAGGTATTCAATCACCCGAGAAAAACAGGTTTTGTCGTCTTCTATTGAAGGAACTTTTGGATCTCTTTCATAATGGATAAGCAGGGTTACCTCTGTCCCCTCTCTGATTATTTCATATGGTTTAGCAACCAAATAAATTCACCTCTTTTATTGATAACTAAAATTTGATTAATAATTAAAATATGTTTCTCTCTTATTAAAATTTATTGCTTATTAAGAGTTATAAATAACAAAATATATAAACCCTGATTAAGATATATAAATTTTCCTAATATAAAAAGTTAAAAAAGTTAAAAGAGGTGTTTTATGGCTCCGGGTAATGATTTTTCCTCCTCTGAGGAGCTTAACCAAGCAAAGAATTTTCTAGCTGGAAAAACAGGTCCCAGTCCGGACTCATCTCCTAAAAAAGGAGGTAAAAAGGGTGGGAGTCTTTTTAGTAAGAAAAAATCTTCTCCTAAAAAGATTCCTCAAATGCCTGATGTTGAGGAAAAGCTCACCTCCTTATCTGCTCAACTTCGCGTTCTTGAATCCCGTTATTCTAATCTTTCCAAAAGAAATGATTTATTGGAAGAAAACATGCTCAGGAATTTTAATCGGCTGCGCGAGGATTTGAAATTAGTGAGTTCTGATTTAAATAGTCTTAAGCAAAAACTCTTTGATTTCAAGCATTCCTTGACTAAGATAACCAAGGAATTAGGAGTTATGGCCAGAAGGGAAGAGTTTGATACCCTCAAGAAGTATGTTGAGTTATGGGAGCCGGTTAATTTTGTCACCCAAAAAGAAGTGAAGGAAATGATTGAAGAGGCTTTGGAAGAAGCTAAATAACTAAGC
The DNA here is from genome assembly GCA_964585285.1 of uncultured Methanosarcinales archaeon. Lineage (GTDB taxonomy): Archaea > Nanobdellota > Nanobdellia > Woesearchaeales > CAZPDB01 > CAZPDB01. Next base: position 9,358 of record CAZPDB010000019.1, on the reverse strand, counting down.
AAAAGAAGTCATTGAAAGAAAAATTTAAATAACCTAAAAATATTTAATTAAAAAAAGAGGAAAGAAAAAAATGCCTTTGTTTAAAAAGAAAGAAACTCCTGGCCAGACAGGAGGTGAAGAAAATTCTGGAGCATCCGGAGCCAGAACTGATTTGATTAGTCTTATTGAACAATATCGTTCTCAGGGTTACAGTGATGATCAGATAATTGCTGCTCTGCAGCAGGCTGGTTATAATCCTGATGATATTTACACTGCTCTTAACCAGGCAGGGATTACTCCTGCTGGACCAGCTTCTCCTGAGACTTTTTCTTCTGGAGATTATCCCCCTCCCCCTTCTGGTGCTGGTAATTTTGGTTTAGGAGAGTCTGGTCTGCCAGCGCCTACAGGCAGTGAAGCTGGCGGCCCAGGTGCTGCAGCCAGCACTGAGAGAATTGAAGAGATTGCTGAGGCCATTATTGACGAGAAATGGGATGAGTTTAGTGAGAATTTCCGCAAGGTTATTGAGTGGAAGGATAAGGTTGATTCTCGCTTGGAAAGATTAAAAACAGAGATTGAGAATATCAAGGCTAACTTTGATAAGCTTCATGAATCTGTGTTGGGCAAGGTGGGCGAGTATGACAAGCATATTAGTTCTGTTGGCACTGAAGTTAAAGCTATGGAAGAGGTTTTTAAGAAGATTCTTCCTGGTTTAACTGAGAATGTGCGGGAATTATCTAGGATTACTGAAAAAACAAAGAAGAAAAAAAAGAAATAAAAAAATAAAAAATAGAAAAAGAAGCCAAGAGTTAATAAGAGTTAATTTTAACAAAATATTTCTATCAAAGTTTTATTTTAAAGTTTTATTTTCCCTTAGTAGAAAGTAAGCGCACAGCAAAGGCAGCTATTAAGAGAATTAACATTAATCCCAAAACTTTTGGATGAAAAAGAATATCCTTAACTGTTTGTTCAAATCCTGTGGTGGCTGTTTCATTAGCAACCAGTGCTTCTCCTCCGGTAATACCTTCTTCTTCTCCAGCTAATGCTGGGCCATAAACCTGGGAGATACTCCAGATTAGGATAAGCATTGAAACAACAATCACTGTCCAGATAAGTGAATCATGGCTTCTTAAGACATTAAAAAAAGTAGCTTCTTCAGTCCCGAACATCATAAAGACAAAGAAGACAAAAAAGAGGAAGATGAAAAAGACAATGAACCAGGGAGCCATATTGGAAACCACTTGTATTGCTCCAGGAATAGCTAAAAAGAGCATGGCGATGAGAAAAGAGATTAGGGCGTGTAGCCCGCTATTATCTCCTAACATTTTTCTCCATTCCATTAGAGCAAAAACAATGACAAAAACCAGTAGAAAAGAGAAGATTGTTGAAAAGTGTTCCATTAAACCAACATCTAAAATAGTTACCATTTTTTGAAAGTATTATAATAATTTTTCTTTATATAACTTTCTTTTTTGATTCCTTCTTTTTACCTTTTTTACCTTTTTTAGTTATTTTTTAATTTATCAAATTATTTTTCAAATATTTTTCTTTTTACTTTTTTTATCTTTTACTTGCCTTTTACTTACCTTTTACTTACCTTTTACTTATCTTTTATTTTATTTTTTATCTTAAAGAGTTTGAGGAGGGTTTTGTCCTCCTAAGGCTTCTAAAAAATTCTGCGCTCCCTTAACTATTCCTCTTTCTCTTCTCCCATTTGTTCCACCCTCTTCCTCTTCTCCTCCCATCACAAACCAGATGATCAAAGCAAAGACTAGAATGATGACAATGAGCATTTGTAGATCAGGATTATCCAAAAATCCTAAACCATAAGGAAAAGTCTGATTAAAAAAATTTGCTCCAAAGATCCAGATAACCAGAGCAAAGGAAGCTATTACCGCCAACCCCTTGAACCAACCTGGAATTCTCCATTCACCGAAAATACCAATCAGCATCAAAGCCATAATAACCGCAATGGCAATAAGAGAAATAATTGGTAAACCAGAATTAATAATATCTACCACATCTAGTCCGGGTGGATAAGTTCCGGTTAAGTGAGGTATAACCACTCCGAAAGCTAAAATTAATGCTATTAAAAGAGTGAACTTTTTATTTTTTTTAAATACTGGTACAAAATTAAGAGCAGCATAACCTACCACAAAGACCAGGAAAAAAGGTAGAAGTACATTAGTTAAACCCAAACTTTCCAAAGAAAGAAATGCTTGTTCAAAAACCATTAGTTGTTATCCTCCAATTTTGTTTAATTAATGAAAAAAATAAAATGATAAAATAAACTGTTTATTAATGATAAATAATCAATAAAAAGATTATTCAGTCCCTCCTTCTGTACTTGCAGATGTAGTTTCTCCACCTGTATCACTTTTGGTCACAAACCAGATGATTAAGGCAAATATAAGAATGACAATCACTGCAGTTTGTAGGTCCGGGTCATTAAGAAAATATAACCATCTCGGCATTCTCCATCCGCCCACAGCTACAGCAAATATTAACAACACTATTGCAAAGGCCAATCCCACAACCCAGCTAAAAGCCTTTCCTGTAGGTTGCCATTCCTTACCAAAAACACCAATTAAAATCAGGGCCATAACAATTGCTACTGCTACCAAGGATATGCTTGGCAGGGCAGAATTAATTATTTCTACTACATCCCATCCTGCTGGGTAAGCTCTGGTTACGTGCGGGATAATAACTGCAAATCCCATTACCAGGGCAATAATTACATTAAAATTCTTGTTCTTGCCTTGCGCTCCAATAATGTTTGATTTTTGTAATATGGCAAATACTATTGTAAAAACCAATAAGAAAGGTAAGAGCACATCAGCTAAGCCAATATCAACCAGTGATTTTACTGCTTCTTCCAAGATCATTTTAGCACCTCTTTGACTGTTTTATTTTGAGTTTAATTATTTTTAATTTTTTAATTTTTCTTTTTTGCTTTCTTTTTTTATTTTTTGCTTTCTTTTTTTATTTTTTGTTTTCTTGTTGATTTTTTTGTTTTTTTATTCTTTTTACTCATTATTCTCTTCTTTTTCCTTAATTTGCCTTTTTTCTTTAAAAAGTTTTTTGTTTTTTTTCAGTTTTTTATTTTTCCAGTGGGTTCTTATTAATAAATCCTTCTTTTCTCAATTCTATACAATCTATCCTTCTTCAGAATCTTGACTATTCCCACCTCCTTCTTTAGGTGATTTGGTGATAACAATCATTAACACTACCAAAACTATCAACAGAATGATGGAACCAACAAAGTTAGTGTCATAATGATCACTTAAATAATCCCAGCTGTATTCCAGCCATGTATCTCCATCTTCTCTAGTCAGGGCGTCAAGAAAGATTAAAACAACTGCTACAAGAACAATAATCATAAATACATTTCTCCACACTCCTTCTTTGATCTCTACTTCGTCCCCTTCTTTGTAAAAAGTGGCAATGAGCATTAAAAAAGAAAAGAGCACTACCATCATCATGGCAATATTAGCTACTGCTTCATTCAATGCAGCCACTAATCGTGTTGAAGCCACTACCAAAAAAGAGACCACAAAGGCGATCATGGCATCAAGGTTTTTCTTTGGTTCTCCTTCTTCTGTCCCTAAAAGCTTTGTTTTTTCCAGTATGGCGAAAATGATAGTGAATATAAGTAAGAATGGCAGAATAACATCATATATCCCTAATTCATTAAAGAATTCAATTATGCCTCTAAAAGTTGAGTCTGTTGCCATTTTCACCTGTTTTTTATTTTTTTAAGTTATTTTTAATTTTTTAATAATATTATTTTATTATCCTTAGTCACATATAAAAAGTTTTAAATAGATTATTTAAACTTTTTGCTTATATGGCTGACTTTACTGTTACTCCCTGGGAAGTTAAAGGTAATATTGATTACGACCGGCTTATTAAAAAGTTTGGTGTAGAAAAAATAGATAAGGATTTACTTTCCAGAATTAAGAAGCACTCCCCAGATATTCATTTTATGTTAAGAAGAAAAGTTTTCTTTGCCCATCGTGATTTAAAATGGATTCTTGATGAATATGAAAAAGGAAACAAATTTTTTCTTTATACTGGCAGAGCTCCTTCTGGCCCTATTCATCTTGGGCATCTTCTGCCTTGGGTTTTTACTAAATGGCTTCAAGACAATTTTAAAGTTGAGCTTTGGTTTCAGTTTCCTGATGAAGAAAAATTTCTTTTCAAAAAAGGATTAAAGTTTGAACAAACCCAGGAATATCTTCAAGATAATATATTAGATGTCATAGCTCTTGGTTTTGATCCCAAAAAAACTCATTTTCTTATTGATACTCAACATGCTAATTTGATGTACAAAGAAGCTTGCAAAGTTGCTAAAGGAATCACTCTATCTATGGTTAAGGCTTCTTTTGGCTTGACTGACCAATCAAATATTGGAGCTGTTTTTTATACCAGCATGCAGGCTGTGCCTGCTTTCCTCCCCTCAATCTTAAAAGGAAAAAACCTTCCTTGCCTCATCCCTCATGCCATTGATCAGGATCCTCATTTTCGCTTAAGCCGGGACATTCTTCCAAAATTAGGTTTTTACAAACCTGCTTCTATCCAATGTTCTTTCCTGCCCCCACTCCAGGGAGTGTCTGGTAAGATGTCTGCTAGTGAACAATCCACAGCGATTTATACATCTGATAATCCTAAAACTGTTAAAAAGAAGATCAATAAATATGCTTTTTCTGGCGGTCAGCCCACCATAGAAGAACACCGCCAAAAAGGAGGCAATCCTGATATTGATGTCTCTTACCAGTATTTAAGAATGTTTTTTGAACCTGATGATAAAAAACTTAAAAAAATCTATACTGGTTATAAATCAGGTCAGCTCCTCACTGGTGAACTCAAACAGATTCTCATTGAAAAAATAACCTCTTTCCTTGAAAAACACCAAGCAGCTAAAGAAAAAGCTAAAAATAAAGTTGATGATTTTCTAAAAAATTAAACAACCCCATATTGTCAAACCATGTTAAAAATAATTCAAGAAGGGCAGGCCAGGGTTAAAGTTGCCACTGGCAAGATTTCTAAGCAACTTCAAGTTTTTTACAATCCTCTGATGAAACTTAATCGCGACCTTTCTATTCTCCTTCTTAATTCTATCCCCCTCAATCATCTCCAAGCCTGTGATCCATTGGCTGGTTCTGGCATCCGTTCTATTCGCTTCCTTCTTGAAATTAAACCAAAAAAGATTAAATCTCTTCTTATTAACGACAATGATAAAAAATCTTTTCAAACCATTAAAAATAATCTCCAACTTAATCAAATAAAAACTTCACAAGATAAAAAATTCATGGTAACCATCACTAATCAAGATGCCAATCTCCTCCTCTTAAATTCTAAGGGTTTTGACTATATTGATATTGATCCCTTCGGCTCTCCTAATCCTTTTCTTGATGCTGCTGTCAAGCGCCTCTCCAGAAATGGTATCCTAGCGGTTACTGCTACTGACACTGCTCCTCTTTGCGGCACCTACCCCCAGACTTGTCTCAGAAAGTACTGGGCCACTCCCCTTCATTACAGCCTGATGCATGAGGTTGGTCTTCGTATCCTAATCAGGAAATGCCAGCTAGTTGCTTTCCAATCTGAAAAAGCCCTTTTGCCTTTATTCTGTTATTATAAAGATCATTATTTCCGTCTTTTTTTCCAGGCAATTAAAGGCAAACAAAAATGTACTCCTCTTCTTAAACAACACCAGTATTTATTATTCTGCCCTAGATGCTTTTCTTACCAAATCAGCAATACTAATCAAGGCCAATGCCTTTGCCACTCTCCTTTCCAGGCAGCTGGCCCGATATACACTGGCCCTCTATTTGATCAAAAACTAGTCCAGAAAATGAAAAAACTTAATCTTCTCAAAGAAAACCAGAAATTTCTTGATACCATTTATCAAGAATCTAAACTAAATTTTCCCTTTTTCTACGACCTCAATCAGCTCTGCTCGCTCAACAAATTAACTATTCCTAAAAAAGAAAAGATTATTCAAGCCATAAAAAACAAGAACTTCCAAGCCAGCCCCACCCATTTCAATTATTCAGCTATTAAAACTAATGCCCCCCTTCAAAAAATTATTCTCATAATAAAAAAGATTTAAAAGATTTAAATGGCTTTTTCCTTAATAATATAAAAATAAAAGAAAATATTTTTTTCTTTGCGTACAAGAAATGTTAAAGCATTTCTTTGTATTCTTTTTCCTGTAATAAAGATAATCAAGCTACTTTAGGTTTGGATTTCTTAGCTTTTTCTATTGCTTTTAGGATTGCCTGCTTAATTGATTCATCATTCATATCGACTTTTCTAATAATATGAATCAATTTTTTCTTAAAATGGCTACTAGATAACAAACCCACACATTCATAAATTTTTATTATATAATCAATAACTTCTGGATTAAGCACCTGATAATGACAAATCTGCAATAAACCATCAATACAACCAATTGCAAATCCTTCATCAGAAAATCTATCGTCCCTACCCCTACTTTTAGTTAATTTTTCATAATGTCTTTTTAAAAAACTGATTGATAAATCTGAAAGATTACGACCCCCTTGTTTATACAAAGTTTGAACGTGTTTATAACTATTTTTATAAGCTCTTACAAATTCAGCCTTTTTTTGCTTTGCTTCTAATATTTCAACTTCTTCAATCAAATCTGCCCATTTATTTTCTTGAGCCATTATTATTCACCTCATAACTTAAACAATATTTTTGATTATAAGCTAATTCTAGAATAAAGAGTTTAATAACTTTTCTATTTTCTACCACCCTCTTTTGATTTTGTTAATTTCGTGCTTATTATCTTGAGGACTGCCAGAAGTGTAGATGATGTTATTGGTAGATTTGTTATGCTTGGCTCTCTTTAGATTTTCTTGAGTGAGGGATACTATTTCTTTTTTACAAGCCATATGTCTCTTTTTGTAAAGTTTTTATTATAAAATTATACTATAACAAAACTATATTTACATAAGATTATATTATTACAAAAATATATGCTATAACAAAATTATAGTATTACAAAAATAATTTATTATAAACCTAATTGGATTTTCAATTTATAGATTTTATTATAAGTTTATCTTGCCGAACAAATAAACCTTTGACCAAGCTAAGAAAAAGGCCATGAGAAAAGTGCTGGAAGTGCTGGTAATGAAAAGAGTGTTAACTGAGAAAAAAGTGTCAAGAGCCACAAAAAATCTGACTATTAAAAAAAAGATAAGATTAATTGAAATAAAAAATTCAGTAAGGACAGTGAAAGCTAAAAGGAATTTTACTCTTTTGTGGGATATTCAGTCTCCCATGCCTTTTTTCCAGACTCGTAATGCGTTTTTGCTCTGAATCCCTGAATAGCCGGAGCAGTGTAACTAACACAAGTTTCCAAAATTCTTCCTATGAATTCTCCTTTGAATTTTACATTACATAATCTCTTATCTATCCCTACAGATTCAAGACCTTTACCCTCCCCTTTAACATCTTCAGGCCTTCCCCCTGTAAAAACAGTTACTGGAATCCCTTCTTCCATTTTTCTGAGAGCATATTCTTGTGTTAACTCTATTCTTTTATAAATTGGCCTTTGTTTTTCGCTGTCATATTTAACATACTCAATCAAAGTATCATTAACATCAACAAAAATTCCTAGAACAACTTCATTAGATTCTGCAATCGGTTCTAGTTTTTTCTCTTTTCTAAGTGCTTCAGTATATTTTGGAAAGAACTCTCCCATGTTTTCTGATTTACAAAAATCAACCAAATAGGGGTAATATTCTGTCTCTAGTGATGAAGAAAAACCTTGTATAAAATCAGGATCAGTTAATATCTTAGGTCTGAAGATAAATCCCTCTAAATCTTCTTCTAAATGGGCTAGATTTAAATTCATTATCGGAAGAACAATTCTTCCTACACAACCTAAGTCTCCAGCCTTCAGTGCTTTCCTTAAAGTATAATCTACTAACTCTTCTACAACAGGTAATTGCGCTGTTGAATTTAGATAAGATGAACTATAACTATCTCTCCAGCCAAATTTTTCAAACAAATGGCAAACACTATGCGTGTAACTTCTAGTTCTTCCAGCATTTTCACCTTCATTAATCAATTCTCTTGTTAATTCTTGAATTGCCGGATCAACTTTTAAAGTAGGTCTTTTTGGCAATAAGCTTCCTATTTTTGATTCCAATTCTTCAATTTTTTCTGACATTTTAAACCTTCTTATCTTCTTTACTTCTTATCTCCTTTCCTTGAACATACGAAGGAGATTCTTATTTGGTTCTAGGGGGAAGATTTTTATGCCCCTATACAAAATCCACAAATTCATTGCACTCCATTATTTTACCTCAACTATATTCCTTTTCTTTTCCATCTTTCCTTTTCTTTTCCATCTTTCCTTTTCTTTTCCATCTATACCCACAAATGAAAAAACGTCATCCAAGGGATCATCACAAAAATACTTTGCAGTAACTTCCCTTAGTTTGATAAACTTCACCTTAGCCTTCAGACTAATCAAATCCTCTGCATGAAATTCTCTTTCTACCACATCCTCATCTTTGTTTATCATTTGTTTGCCTCCAAAAATTTTCCACTTGATTCCCGTTTCTTCTTAGCAGTTCTCTTTCTAAGCATGCTCCGTGGTAATCAGAGCCATAAGTGATAATCAATCCGTGTTCTTGAGCATATTTTTTAAATAGCTCATTTTTTTCCTTAAAATCTGGTTGTATTTCTATTCCATCTATTCCTTTTTTTACTAACTCTTCTAATTCTTCAATAATTTTTATTTGTTTGAAAGGATGGGCTAGTATAGCTATGCCGCCAGCTTGGTGTATAACTTTAATTGCTTCTTCTGTTTCAACATATTCCTCTTCTTCTACTTTTTTAGCAATCCCTTCCTTTCCCAGGCAAGTTTCATATATCTCTTCTAGGCTTTTACCTTTGAAATATTCTCGGCCTTCCTTATCTCTAATCAGGGTCATGTGGATGTTCATCTTTCCTAATCTTGATTTGGGAAAATATTGTTTTACTTTTTCAAAGGTTATTGGTACCCCTTCTTGCCTCAATTTTTCAATTCTTTTTTTGGCAATATCTTCCTGGTATCCTCTTGATCTGGTCAACAAGGTTTGTAGTTCCTTATTTTCTACCTCAAAGCCATATCCCAGGATGTGATAAACTTTAGTTGAGATCTCTACTCCTGGCACTACTTCTACATCCCATTTCTTGGCTGCTTCTCTTGCTGGTTCATAGCCTCTGGTGGTGTCATGATCTGTTATTGCGATTACTTCATCGCCGATTAAAGCGCAGTCTCTGACAATCTGGTCTGGCCTGTTTGTTCCATCTGAGTACATGGAATGAATATGTAAGTCAGCGTATTTCATCCTAA
>CAZPDB010000018.1:0-17085 GCA_964585285.1 uncultured Methanosarcinales archaeon | reverse complement strand
TATCCTTAACAGTTATTAATACAAAATAAAACTATATAAAAATTTCTAATTTTTTTCATTATTTCTGTTCTTTTCTAAGAATTAGTTCTCTTTATCAAATAAAAAACAATTATTATCTTGAAAAATGCAAAAAGTATTGGTCTCGGTATTCTTCTAAACTTATCCTCTGGTTTGAAGTGAGTAATTTATGATTTTTATCCAACAATTTGTCCATCTTCAAAATAAAATAAACCAAGTGGTGGTCATCTGCTTCTAAAGAAACAACTGAATCTTCTGGACAGTTAGGGATAACCATTCCTGATTGCACTGATTCAAAGCCAAGAAGTTCATAATAACGCACTAAGTTTTGGGAACAGCAGGATTGAAAAACATCCACTGCATGATTATGAACCTCATTTAAGATCATAGTCATTGCTAAGGCCTGGCCATAACCTTTCCCTCTTCTTTGATTATCAGTGAACAAGAATTGCAAATAGGCTTGTGAATGAAAAAGCTGGTAACTGCAAATTCCTATTCCAGTCCTTTCCCAGTCTTCTTTGATTATCCCTTCTAAGATTAATTTTGGTGGTGTAGCCAGTTCTTCTCTGGGATCAAAATTGTCCATCTCCTCATAAGCTTTTCTTACTGCTCGATGAAAGAATTTTATATGGACAGGATCTTCTGGACAAAAAGCTCTTAACCTCATTTCTGCTAATTTTTCTTTTTTTGTTTTTGGCAGTTGAAAATATAGTTCATCATCTGAGAATTTTTGACTAAATGAATCCAGCATCTCTTCTAAAAAAATATTTCTAATCATGCCTAAGGTATTTTTTAATTGCTTAAAAATCTTTCTATTTTAATCTACTATTTAGTGATAAAAAACTCTTCTTTTTTTAGAAAGTTTTAATAAGATTAGAATCAATCAATAATCTTAAATGAAGATTTTTTATTCCCCTCTTTCCCTTTGGCATGCAGATAATTATGCTGACACTCAGGAAAGATTAGGGTGGATAACTGAAACTCTTGATGATTATTTTTTTCCTTCGTCTCTACAAAAAAGTTTGCTTGTTAAAAAAGGAGAAAAATTTGCCAGGAAGTATCATTCAGCTGATTATATTGATTTTTTTAAAAAGCTTAGTTCTGATCTTGAGGAAGAAGAATCAGGAGAGATTGATCCTGGTGAATTTAAAGATTATTCTGGGGAGAATCTAATCATCAATCAACATAGTTTTAATGCTGCTTGTTCAGCCTTAACTTGTTGTCTTAAAGCCAAGGATGAAATTTTAAAAGAGCTCAAAAAAGAGTCTTTTCCTTCATCTTCTTATTCTCCACCTTCTTCTCTTGTCTTAGTTCGTCCAGCTGGCCATCACGCTACCCCAGAATGCGGGGAAGGTTTTTGTTTTTTTAATAATCTGGCCATCACTGCTCTGGAAGCTTCAAATAGTTTGGAAGAGAAAAAAATCTTGGTTTTGGATGTTGATTTGCACCATGGCAATGGCACTGAAGAGTTTCTTCGTGGCTATCAGCGGATCCAGTTTATTTCAGTTTTTCAAGAGGATACTTATCCTCTTTATGCTGCTCCGGGCAATGATGAAGAGGATAACATTCTTCGCATTTGTGTTGAGAAAGAATTTAGCGATAGGGATTGGGAGACTACTCTGGAAATGATTAAAGAACCAGTTTATCTTTCTGATCTGATTCTGGTCAGTTTAGGCACTGATTTTCTTAAAGATGATTATGATGAGTATGCCAATCGCTTTGGCTGCTTAACCCCAGATTCCTATGAAGCTCTCGCTCAACTGATCAGCTCTCATCAAAAACCAGTTATTTATATTCTTGAAGGGGGTTATAATCCTCTTGGATTAAGGGCTGTTGTTGAAAGATTAATCTCAGTTCATCAAGAGCAGAGGGTGAATTTCCGAAAAAGTTTTATACCCTGATGTTTTTTAATCTTATTAAGTTAAAAGTTTGATAAAAAAGGATTTTATCTTGGAGGTGAATTTTAATGGAACAAGAAATTGGTAAGATAACCCACTATTTCTCTAATATAAATGTTGCTGTGGTTAAGCTCAGCCAGCTGTTAAAGGTCGGAGATAAAATTCATATTAAGGGAGCTACCAGTGATTTTGAACAGACAGTTAGTTCTATGCAGATAAATCATCAGGAAATGCCGGAAGCTTCTGCTGGACAGGAGATTGGCCTAAAAGTAGAGGATAAATGCCGGGGTGGAGACACTGTTTTCAAAGTTACCGAAGAATAAATTCAGATAAATTGGAACCAATTAGAGATTTTATCAACCGGATTAAGTGGAATCCTAAGGAAAACCCTCAAGAATATTCTTTTTTTTATCTTGACCGTCTTAGTAATGAACTCAAAAAGTTTACTTTTTCCCAAATTAAGAAGATTGAAAATGAGTTTCTCATCCTTAAAACAGACCAGGGAGATATTCATCTTCCTCTCCATCGCATCAAACTCATCAAGAAAAAAGGCTTGAATGTTTGGCGTAGAAATTTTTAACTAACCTTGTTCTTAAATTATCGATCAGATTTTAAAAATTTGGTTTAAATTAAAGTTTAAAGAAAAAAATTTAAATACTCCTTTTTTTAAATTTTGTCAATGGATCAGGAAGTAAAAGAGGTATTTAAACAGGCCAAGGTTGTTCTTAAAAAGTGCATTCATCATAGGGGTTTGAAAGCAGCCGCTTCCTACTATCCTCAGGTTTGGGCCCGCGATGCTATCATTTCTTCTTTTGGCCCTCTTCTCTTAAGAGGTAAGAAATTCAAGAGAGCTGCTCAAACCACTCTCACCACTCTTTCCAAGTTTCAGAATAAGATGGGGCATATTCCCAATTATGTTCCTTGTGATGATCCTCATTTTAAAGCTGAAGATCTTACTAACAATGAGTCTGTTGACAGCAACTGCTGGTATATTATCGGCCACGATTATCTTTATCAAATCACTCAGGACAACACCCTGCTCAAAGAGCATCTTAAAAAATTAAAACTGGCTATGAACTGGTTATTTTATCGTGATTATAATGATTGTGGTCTTCTTGAAGTTCATGAATGCGCTGATTGGGCTGATAATTTTCCTAATCGTGATAACACTCTTAACATCAATGTTCTTTATCACCAAACCTTAAGATCAATGGGTAATATTTATCGTGTTTTGAATCATAAAAGAAAAGCGCGTGATTATGTGGAAAAAGCCAAGCATGTTAAAAAACTTATTAACACTTATTTTTGGATTGGCAGGAAAAATTCTGAACAAAGAAACAGGCTTAATGAAAGATTTCATTGGAAAAGAAATTATCGTCTTAACAAGAAAGCTTACGGCAATCTGCCTTATTACTTGCCTTTTGTTGTGGTTAAGGGGGTAACCAGCAATCGCTTTGATACTATGGGCAACTTATCTGCTATTCTTTTCAATGTCGCTTCTGAAAGTCAGACTGAGAGAATTCTTGAGCATATTCAGGCTGATAATATTCATCAGCCTTTCCCTCTTAAGGCTTGTTACCCTCCTGTTTTCCGGGGTGATCCTGACTGGCGTGACTATTTTTATATTCGTGGTTATTCCTTACCTTATTATGGTCACAATGCTGGTATTTGGCCTTTCATTGGTGGTTTTTATGTCGCTGCTCTGATTAAGGCTGGTCATCCCCGCAAAGCCAGGGAAGAATTGGAAAAACTAGCCAAACTTAACCATAGATTCAACTTTCCTGAAGTTGTCCACGGCAAGACCGGGAAGAAATTAATTGGCTGTCAGGAACAGGCCTGGTCAGCTGGCATGTTTATCTATGCCTATCTTGCTGTCAAGAAGAACAGATGTTTTATTTTTGATTAAGCTTTTTCTTAAGATTTTGTTTCTATCACGAATCTATAATCCTCAGGATGAATATATGCTTCTTCTCCTTTTTTTAATTTCAAATGATGTACAATCTTTTTAGGGATTCTAACAGCCAGTGAATTACCTGCTTGAGTTATTTTTGTTTTTGCACCCAATCCCCAAACTCCTTTTTTCTTAGCTGCTTTCTCAATCTTTTTGTTTGTTTCAGAATCTGTAAATATTTTTCCATATTTAACACAGGTTTCTGCTGGAAATTCATCTAAATAAATCCCAAATATATATTATTTTGTCTTGCTTTTCTTTAACAGACCTTTTCCACACAAAGGACATTTTTCCATTTTACCGCCTTGGTTTAACAGTGATTACCTCATAATCACTTTTTATTTTTTTAGCCACAACTGTAAAATATCTAAAATGATATAATAGTTTGTCTGGTTTTTGTAATTCTTTTGCTCCTCTTTTTCTATTTCTCAGAAAAACTATTACAAATGTTTTCTTTTTTCTTAATTTAGAAATATTTAAATAAAGCTCTTCCAGTCATTTTTTTATGACACCAAAAAAGATTAAATATAAAGAATCTGATAAAAAAGAAACCAAAGAAATTAAACCTTCTGAATCTTTTAAGTTTAATTACAAAAAGCTTGGATTTAAATGCGGTCTTGAAATCCATCAGCAATTGGACACATCTAAACTTTTTTGTTCTTGCCCCAGCCTCCTCAGGGATGATTCTCCAGATTTCACTATCACCCGTTATTTGCGGGCTGCTGCTGGTGAACAGGGAGAGGTTGATATTGCTGCTCAGCTTGAGCAAAGAAAAAGCAGGCAGTTTACTTACGAATTTTACCATGACACTACTTGTCTGGTTGAACTTGATGCTGAACCGCCCCACCAGATGAACCCAGAAGCACTTAATATTGTCCTCCAAGTTTCTCAAGCTATTAAAGCAGATATTGTTGACAAGATTCAGGTTATGAGAAAAACTGTTGTTGATGGCTCAAACACATCTGGTTTTCAGCGAACAGCTCTTATCGCTACTCACGGCTCTTTCCAAAGCAGTCAGGGTGAAATATCCATACCGAATATCTGTCTTGAAGAAGAAGCAGCTCGTATTATTGAAAAAACTTCACAAGCCACCACTTTTAGACTTGATCGCCTGGGCATCCCCCTCATAGAAATTGCTACTGGTCCTGATATTAAAGATCCAGCTCATTGTCATGAAGTGGCTTTATTTATTGGTATGCTTCTCCGCTCTACTGGCAGGGTTAAGCGCGGCCTTGGCACTATCCGCCAGGATGTGAACATCTCAATCAAAGATGGTGCCCGGGTAGAAATTAAAGGCTGTCAGGATCTTAAACTTCTCCCAAAACTGGTTGAAAATGAGGTTTTGAGACAACTAAATCTAATCAAGCTAAAAAAGGAATTGAAAAAAAGAAAAGCCAAACCTCACTCAAGAATATTCAACCTCACTAAACACCTGAAAAACACTCAATCCAAGATTCTGGCCCAAACCCTGAAAAACCACGGTGTTATTCTTGCTTTAAAACTTGAAAAATTTTCTGGTCTTCTTGGAAAAGAGCTTCAGCCAAATAGAAGACTGGGCACAGAACTATCAGATCATGCCAAGCTTTTTGGTCTTGGTGGTATTTTCCATTCTGATGAACTGCCTGCTTATGGTCTCACAGAAAAAGAAGTCAAAAGGATTAATCAGGAATTAAAAAATAAAAAGGATGATACTTTTATCTTGCTGGCTCACCAGCCAGATCGGGCTGAGTTAGCTGCCCAATCAATTCTTGGCCGCTTAATCCAATGTTTTCAAGGTGTTCCCAAAGAAGTTAGAACTGCTTTGCCTGACGCCACCACCTCATTTATGAGGCCGATGCCTGGCTCTGCTCGGATGTATCCTGAAACTGATATTCCTCTTATAGCTCCTGACACCAAGAATATCCCCCCTCTCATCTTATTATCAGCCCAAAAACAAGAATTAAAGAAAATATATCAACTAACTAACCAGCTGGCCCAGGAAATTATCCCTATTAAATCTTTATTTGAACAGGCTGCTAAAAAATTCAAGAATCTTAAACCTCTTTTTATTGCTGACTTTCTTGTCAACACTCCCAAGGATTTAAAAGCCAGGTACAAGGCAGATAGTTTCAAGCTTAAAGATCAGGATTTTCTTAAGGTTTTAGAATCCATTAATAATAATCAGATTTCTAAGGATGTTGTTCCAGAAGTTTTGCTTGCCATCACCAAAGGTGCTTCATCAAAAAAAGCTCTGGAAAAATGGTCTAAAAAAGAGGTTCCTCTTAAAGAGGTTAAAGCAGAGCTTCAAAATATCATCAAATCTAAACCAGGTCTTTCTTTTGGTGCTTATATGGGCCTGGCTATGCAAAAATTTAAGGGGCAGGTTGATGGTAAAACCCTGGCTAAACTGCTTCAGGAGCTCTTAAAATAGGAGTAGGACACCCTACAGAACACCACTCTGAAGTAACAAAATAACCGAAAGATTTATATACTGTTCCTTGTTAAATCGTCTTATGGCTAAAATAAGTCTTGAAAAAACTGTTCAGCAAGAAGAAAGAGAAAGGGCTGGACAAGAAAGAGAAAGGGCTGGACAAGAAAGAGAAAAGACCTCAGAAAATCAAGGTCTTTTTAGCCATTTATCATTGTCTTCTGCGCCTCTTGCTAAACTGTTATTTATTCCTATTATTTATGCTGTCACTTCTCTGGCTCCTCTTGATGATGCTTTAGCTAGAAGAAACAAGACTAAGATTGATATTGTTTTTGACAATATTGAAAAAGAGTATCAAAAGAGTGGCGATCCTGTGAGTGCTTTTTTCAGAGGGTCTGAGTTTAAAGTCAAGGATGGTGATGTTAAAGTTAGATATAAAAAGGGTGAAATGGATATTGACATCAAGGGCAGAAACACTGATATTAATATTGATGACATGCCTTTAGCTGATTGGCTGGTTGGTCCAACTAATTATTCTAATGCCAAAAGAACTTATCTCGGACTTTTGATTGATAAGGAAGAAGAATTAAACACTGCTTGCGGTCTTGTTAAGGAGGTTAAGAATAGCTCTAAAAAAGGTTTAAGAATTAAGCTTTGGGACAAAGGCAGGTTAAAGTACTTTTCTGTTCGAGTTCCTAAGTTCAGAGAAGCTATCAGAGAGGATGAATATATTGAATATCTCTATGATCTGATTGATGATATCTTAGATGAGATGAAAGACTTAGCCAGGGAAGCAAAAAAAGAAGAAGGTTATTTAACTATAAAGTATGATGATAAAGGCAATGTCAGGTCTTTTGCTTATCAAGGCAAAATATCCTGTTTAGGAATAATCCCCCAAAATTAAAATCATAAATTTTTTTAAGGTTATTTTTATTCTAAAACTTTTAACCAATAATCTTATACTAAAAATGATTGCTAGTTATTATCTCACTCTGGCTCCGCACCTGGCGCAAAAAGTATCTGTTGTTCTTAGTGGACTTCCACAATTAGGGCACATTGTGGGATAACCTCTTTCTTGCGGTGCTGATCCTTGCTCTTTTTGTGTTAATGGCTGGTAATATGGTTGTATCGGTTCTCTTGGTTTTTTTACTGTTCTTTTTTCTTCTTTTTTGGTTGGTTTTCTGGTGATAAAGAATTTAATTAATCCGTAGAAGAGCAGGGCAATGCCCACAAAAACAAAAAATAACATTCTTTCATATTGGATGGCTGAGATCATTATGACCACTGCTCCTATAGCCATAAAAACCCATCCTGGAATATCTGCCATTATTTCACCTTCTTGCTTGGCTTTTTCTTTTCTTTTGTTTTCTGTTTTTTTATCACTTTCCTCTTTTTATCTTGTTTTTCTTTTTTAACCAAAGCAATTTTTTTAATCCCGCTCATATAAGGCCATAACACTTTTGGTATGTCTACACTCCCATCTTTGTTTTGGAAATTTTCTAATATGGCTCTCATCACTCTGCTTGTAGCTATTCCAGTATTGTTCAGTGTGTGAACATAATCCCTTTTCCCTTCTTTGTTTTCATATCTTACATTTAACCTCACTGCCTGGTAACTGGTGCAGTTTGAGTTTGAACCAATCTCCCCGTATTTTTTCTCTCTGGGAAACCAGGCTTCAATATCATACTTTTTAGCTGCAATACTGCCCATATCTCCAGTGCAAACATTGACTACCCTGTAAGGTATCCCCAGTGCTTGAATCATCTCTTCTGAGTTTTTTTGTATCTTCTCGTGTATTTTCCAGCTCTCTTTTGGTTTAGAAAAGATAAATTGTTCTACCTTGTTGAATTGGTGCATTCTGTTTAATCCTCTGGAATCTACTCCGTGGCTGCCTATCTCTCTTCTAAAACAAGCTGAAATTCCGCATAACTTAATTGGCAGTTTTTCCTCTTTTAACACTTCATCTTTGTACATTGCTCCCAGGGGATGCTCTGAAGTAGCTATCAAATACATCTCTTCTCCATCTATTTTATACATAACTGTTTCAAATGATTCCAGGTCAGTCACTCCCTCATATGCTTCTCTGTTCATCAACATTGGAGGTTCTACCAGTTTAAATCCTTTCTCTCTTAGGAAATCAATGGCAAATCTTTGCAATGCTAAATCTAACAAGGCTAACTCTTCTTTCACATAAACAAACCCTGCTCCAGCAGTTTTGGCTGCTCTTTTAAAATCGCCCGCACCTGATCTTTCCATTAACTCTCCATGAGGTAATAGTTCAAAATCATATTTTTGTGGCTTGCCCCATTTTTTAAACTCTACATTCTCTGTATCATCCTTGCCAACTGGCACTGACTCATGCAGGATGTTAGGTATGTTCATTTGTATTTTCTTTATCTCCTGCTGGTGTGTTTTTTGTTCTTCTTCCAAGGCTCTTATTTTCTCTGGTAATTCCTTGGCTTTTTTCACCAAATCTTTTATTTCCTTGCCTTCTTTTTTAGCTTTGTTGATATTTTCACTCATTTTGTTGCGTTTATGCCTTAATTTATCCAGCTCTGTTTTCAGTTCCCGCCATTTTTTATCATGCTTTAGAAGTTCATCTACCTCTTCCCTGATCTCTTTCTCTCCTCTTTTCTCTAAATCCTTTTTGACTGATTCAGGATTTTCCCTTATGAAGTCTATCTCTAACATTCTGGTCTTAAAAAAAGGATAGGTCTTATTTAAATATTATCATAATCTGCCATATCATAATCTCTTCTTTGACTTAATCCCTAATTAAGGGTGCGAATGTGATTAAACAAGTTTAATAAGTTTATCAATCATTATATCTTATTATATTTTTTTTCATTCTAGGCCAGGTAGTTTTACAAAACTGCCTGGGCTTGGCTTCCCGGAATCCCAGGCCAGGACATGATTAATGTCCTGAAAAATACTGCCAGCTTTAGCTGGCAGATTAGGTAGTCTTATAACTTCCAGAACAAGAAAATAATAGTTAAAAAAAATTATCTTAACTTAAGCTTAAATTTTTTTTGTAAGCTTTTCATCTTTTTCAATTATTCTTTTCTTTTTTTAATAAACTTTTAATAGTTTTCTTAAAATTAAAGAAAAGACAATTGATAGGATAATATAAGTCCCTAACCATCCAACCTTGCCAAAGAGTGGTTTGATTGGTTCATTGCCCACAGTGATCATTTCTAATTTGCTTCCTTTAACTCCTAGTTGTGGTTCTGCGTACTTTCCTAAATCTGAAGATATTATCAGTTCTTTGGCTATTTTCTTGCCTCCATATTCAAATTCCAGATTATAGGTTCCTTCTTTTTCACCTTTTAAATAGAAGAGGGCTTGATCTGATTTTATATTTTTTGTCTGTTCTTTCAGTTTTTCTCCGTTGTCAATAATAAACAGTCCTTGTTCTAACTCTTCACTGGTTGGCATCACCCTTAGTTCTATCTCTCCTTGGGTTCCTTGAGCAAATTCTGCTCTGATTTCAAAGTCTTCTCCAGGATTTAAAGGATAATAAGCCATATGTCCATGCAGCCAGCCAAATATTAATATAATCGGGATAAAAGTAATCAGTGTTGGTTTAAAACTGTGCATCATGTATTTCATATTTGTTTGCATTGCTTTTTTCTGCACTTTCATCATTTCTTGTGGTTTGTCTTTTAGTGTTTTCATCTCTTTTTGCAATTCTTTGATTTCTGTTTTCAAATCTTTCATTAAGGTTTGATTAGTTAAGTATTTGTAAGCGATCACGATAATGAGTGAGATAATAAAAGAAATTATTACTAATGCCCACACTGGTCCAAAATACAGTAAGGGGTTGAGGATTGGGTCTAAAAATGACATTTTTTCACCTTATTCAATTTTAATATTTTATTTTATTTTATTTTATTTTATTTTATTTAAATTAATGATTCTTTAAATTAAGTATTAATTATTAAGTATTAATTAATGTTCCATAAATTTTCTTAAAGCTGGGTGCATATCCATCATATGTTGTTTGGCTATTTCTTCATAGAGCTTGTAGACAATCATCACTGTCAACAACAAGCCGGTTCCACTGGTTAAGGCTCCGCTTACATCTGCCATTGAAGCTAGTATGCCTACTGTTATGGCTCCCATCACTGTTAACGGCCAGATATATCTGCTCAGCACTCTTTCTAACACTCTTGGATCTCTTCTGAATCCTGGTATTTGCAGTCCTGAGCTAAGGATTTGTTTGGCTTGACTGCCAGCATCCATTCCAGCTGTTTGCATCCAAAAAATAGAAAATATTACCGCTCCTGTTACCATTAGGAGCATATAGACTACTGTTTTCAAATAAACATCAGCTCCTATGTTCAATGAGCCAGTGGTGATGATTGAATAGATTACATTTGGGGCGTTGACCCATTGGACTAGTCCGTGCCCTGCTTGGGCTGTATTGGTTTGCCCAAAAATATAGATAGAGAGCCAGCTTATGATTGTGCTCCCTGAACTGATTGCCCAGTTTTGCACTAATCTCGCCCAGAGTTGGATATTGGCCAGCAGAGCTGCCACTAAGATAACTGGAATGTTTGAAGTATAAATAAAGGCTAAGGGCCATCTAATTCCGTATCCTCTTACTCTGCCAAAAGAAAGAGGTATTTCTACTTTCATTGCTTGGGCATAGACTGCAACGGCAAAAACTAGGAATGTGGCTAAGAGAGCTGAACCCATTATCAAGGCTGTTTGTTTGTCACTGCCAATTGTTTGAAAAAGAGCTGGTATGGCTCCGGTGGCAATGGCTGGATTAGTTGGGCTGGGCAGCCAGGAGAGTGATCTGATGATTATTGTTTCTGAGACTCCGGCTGCAATGAATAGGCTGATTCCTGAGCCAAACCCCCATTTGCTCACTATTTCGTCCATGAACATGATGAATAAGCCGCCGATGACTAATTGTCCTATTATCAAACCTTGGCTGAATCCTGCTGCTGGTTGCAGGCCTCCCATGCTTACATAAATTATTCCTTCAAAGATAATAAAAAATATGGCTAGTAATTTTTGAGTTCCCTGAAAGTTTTTTCTTCCTTCTGGTGATTGCAGGTCAAATTTGATAATTCCTGAGCCATTTAATAATTGCAGCACAATAGAAGCGGTCACGATTGGCCCAATACCTAAGGATATGATAGAACCGAATTTTGCTCCCAGGATCATGCTCAGAAACTCAAATTGGGTCAGAGCATTCTCTCCTAAACCAAAAAGTGGGATATAACCCAGGATAAAGAAAATGACTAAGACCAGCAGGGTCCATTTTAGTTTTTCTTTAAAAGAAAGCTTTTTTTGAGTTGGTGATGCTACCTCTGGCAACAAACTAAGCAGTTTTTGATAAAAACCCATCTTCTATCTTATTTTTTAATATTTTTTAGTTTTATTCTTTTTTTATTTGCTTTTATTTTCTTCACTCTTTTTTTTTGTTGCTTGACTCTCTTTTTGGTTTTGTTCTTGACTTTTTTTCTTAGCTTCTATTAAAGAATTATAAGGGGTGATTACTTTTCCATTTTTTTCTTCTATTTTTTTTCTGGCTTGGGCTGATGCTCCTTCAACCACTATCTCATATTTTTTGGTTGCTTTTCCTCCACCCAGCAATTTTTGGTATCCTTTTTTTCTTAAATTCACTTTGTATGTTTCTCCTTCTTTTTCTCCTAGTTTATCAATGTTTAATTCTAACTCCTTGATATTAATTGTTTTGTCTTTTTTTCTCAATGGTTTTCTGACAAATCCTTGTTTGCCAAAATATTTTTTTTCTTTCCAGAATGATGGGGCTTTAGTGTCTGCTCTTTTGCCTGTTCCTGCCAGTCCTCTGCCTCCTCTATTGCCAGCTCCGCGGTGTTTCTTGGGACTGCCCCATTTATGAGTTCGGCTTCCTCTTAATCTTGTTTTTTTCTTTCTTTTGTTGACAACCATTTTCTTTTAAGTTTTTTTCTTTTAGAGCATTCTCTTGATTATATCATTAATTTTTTTGCCCCTATCTCCTAATGCCCCTCCTGTTTTGAATGAGATTTTTATTCCTTTTCTTCCATAACCCTTGCGCGGAGGATGTAGATAAAATGTTTTTTGCTCTGTTTTTTTTCTTTTTTCTATCAGTTCTTTTTCAGTTTCCTTATCTAATTCACCCCAAGTCACTAAATCCTTAACCTTTTTTATCATTCCCATCGTAGCTGCAGTTGGAGTAACAACAGAACAGGAGTTTTTTTTAGGCAGGTTTAACAAGTTCATAGTTTTTTCTATTTCTTTGGATTTTCCAGCCCGTCCTTTAATCCTGATTACTGCTATCTTACTTTTCCCTATATCTTTTTCTTTTCCCATTGCTTTTTTCTTTTTTTCTCTACCCTTTGGTTTTTGTTCTTCTGCCATTTTTATTCTTATTTCTTTTCGTTTTCTTTTTCCTTTTCGTTTTCTTTTTTCTTTTTATTTTCTTTTCTCTTCTTGTTTTCTTTTCTCTTCTTGTTTTCTTTTCTCTTCTTGTTTTCTTTTTTCTCTTTACTTTTCTCAGTTTCCTCAATCTCCAGGGATTTTTTTTCTTGTTCCTCTTGACTGGCTCCTTCAATTATCCCCAGTTTTTTCACTTGTTCTTCATTAATCTTGGTTGTGCTTAATTGTCTTATTGCTTTTATAGCTGCCCGGATAAGATTAGTCTTGGTTTTGGTCTTGCCTAATGTTTTTGACCAAACATCTTTTATTCCAGCTAGACTCAATATTTTTGCTATTTCATCTTCAACTACCAGACCTGTTCCCTTTGGTGCTGGCATCAATTTTATCCTCACTGAGCCAGCTCTCCCACTCACTGCGTAGGGAATAGAGTGTGGTTCCTGGCAGGAGCATTCCCAGCTGCCGCATCCCCTTCTGATTTTAATCACATTTAATTTCGCTTGGCGGATGGCTTTTTCACGGGCTGGCACTGTTTCCCTGCTTTTTCCTGTTCCCACACCAACATAACCGTTTTTATTGCCTAGAGCAGCATAAGTTTGAAATCTTGGTTTGTTTCCTTCACTTGTTTTTTTCTGTGTTTGTTTAAACACTCTTCTTCTTCCTCCGCCAAATTTTCCTTTTGATTGCCCTACTAGTAACAGGTCATTTTCTAAATCTGGTAATAAAAATTCAATTATTTCTGGTTCCAGGATAGGTTTGCCTTCATCGAGTATTTCTCCCAGTTCTTTTATTTCTCCTTTTTTGACTTTTTTACCAATTCCTGTTCTGGGTTTCCAGCTTTCCAAAACAGAGGTTTCTCTTCTCCTCCCTTTGTTTTTTCCCCATTGTTCTTTTTTTCCTTGTTCTTTTTTTGTTTCTCCTTTTTCTCCTTCTTTCTTTGTTTTTTCCCCTTCTGTTTGCTTTGCTTTTTCTGCCTGCTTACTTGGAGTTTTAGCTGTTGCTTCTTGTTTTTTTGTGCGAGTTGCCCTTTTTTCTTTGTTTTCTTCAACCATTTTTAGTTTCTCCTTCTTTGGGTTTTGTCTTGGTTTTTGGTTTAGTGGTTGGTGGTCGTGCTTGTCCTAATATTTTTGTTTTTATTTCTTCAAATTGTTCAACCACTTCTGGTTTGATATGCTCTCCCCTGATTCTTCTTTCCTTAGGAAAAATTTTTTCTGAGTGAACAATTTTTAAGCCTGCATCAATAGCTCCTTTTTGTAGAGCAAAAACTTTTCCTCCTTTGGTTGCCTTAGTTAAACCAACATCCAGCACTGCTTCTTTTATTCCTTTTTCCAGGGATTTTTTAGCCAGTATTACTCCGGTTAAATAACTGGCTGGAATGTTTTTTAGTGAGTGTTTCCACCCATATTTTTCTAATTCCTTGGAATTTGTCTCCAGGAGCACCTTATCCCCCTCAGGAGAATATTTAATCATTTGTGCTTGAATTCTGGTGTTTGATTTTCTGACCACTAATCTTGGTTTTTTAGCTAGTAATAGTTTCAGTCTTTTGTGATAATTAGTTTTTCCTTCTCTTCTTCTCCTTTTAGGTACTTTTTTTGGTTTGCCTTTCATTTTTTCTCACTTTTTGATTAGGTTGTGCTCATCTAGATAAATTTTGATGTGTCTTTTGCTTCTGAAAAAGTTTCCTTTGGCTTTTTTGTAGAGCAGGGCATAAGTTTGTGAGCCAATCAGATTTTTCTCTTTAAGTTTTTTCAGGAATTCTCTCTGTTTTCTTATTTTGTTTATCCAGACCTGTTTGCCTTTAGTTCTTGTTTTAATTGTTCCTTTTCTTTTTCCCTGGCCTTTTCTTTTTCCTTTAACTTTTTGTTTTCTTCTTTTATTGGCTCTGGCTCTGGAAATTCCTTTGATTGGTTTTTTTATTATAGCTCCTTCTTGAATAAGCGATTTTATGTCTGTTTTGGTAATAGCTTCTTTTATATCACTTAATCTCTCATTATCAAAAACTACTCTTTGCGGTGAACAGCCAAACACTCTAGCTGCCATTTGTTTTTTTGTTTTTAATTGCATTTGAATCAGTTTATTTGATTGTTTTAATTATCCTCATTTAATTTTTATTTGGTGTGAATCAGAGTTTCATCTATCTCCTTTTTCTTTTTTTCCTCTTCACTTATTCCTTTGTCTTCACTTATTCCTTTGTCTTCACTTATTCCTTTGTCTTCTCTTATTCCTTTGTCTTCTCTTTTAGTCTCTGTTTTCTCCTCTTTGGATTGCTTTGCTTTTTTAGCCTCTGTTTTCTTTGGTTTTACTGTCCTTTCTTTTTCTATTTTTTCTCTCTTCTTCTTTCGTTCTTCTAATTCTTTCTTAACCTTCTCTGCATAATCTTCTTTAAGATTATCTATTCCTAATCCTTTTTCTTTGGCTTTAGCTACTAATCCTAATTTTTTCTTTTGACCTAATTTTGAGGATAAGATAATGATTTCTTTTGCTGGATTTATTTTTTCCAGTTGGCTTAATTGATTAACTAATATCTCTTTCTTACCTTTTATCAGTCCGGCCTGCCTGCCTTGACCGTACCCAATTGAAGGAGACTTTCTTTTACCTTTCTTTTTTAATCTCATTTTTGAGTGTCTGCCTTTGGGCTTTCTCCATTTTTCTCCCAATCTTTTCTTTTTTGGAGCATCCTGTCTTAAAAATCTAGGTTTTTTCTTTTTTAATCCAAGTTTTTTCTCTTCTTGTATATTTTTTTCTTCAACCATTTTTATTTCTATTTTCTATTTTTTATTTTCCTTCTATCTGCTTACCGTTTTTTTCAATCAGGTATATTCCATCCTGAAAAATTCTTCTGTCATAAGCTGTTCTTTTCCCTAACAATTCGATTGATGCTGCTGTTTGTCCTACTTTTTCCTTGTCTGCTCCTTCCAGGATAATATTGTCTCCTTCTATTTTTACCTGGACTGCTGGGCTTATTTTCAAAGTGCGCGGATATTTCTCGCCAAAAAAGTTTTTGACTATTAATTGATTATTCTCCATATTAACATTCATTGGGAAATGGCTGGAGCAAATTTTCAATATGTATTTGTGTCCTTCTATCACTCCTTTTTGCATATTTTCTATATGTGCTTTAGTTGTTTTCACTGTTCTTATTTCTCTTTTTGTTGATTTTTTTGTTTTCAGGATGATTTTTTTGTCTTCAATTATCTCTATTTCCATGTTGCGGGCATTGATTTGTTTTTCCACTTCTCCTTTTTGACCTTTGATTTTAATACCCAGAACAGTTTTTTCTGCTTTTACCCCTTCTTCAAGTTCAATTTCTTCTCTTAATGGTTCGCTTTTATTTTTAACCCTGCTTTTTGGTGGAACTTTTTCTGTTTGAACCTTCTTCTCTTTTTTCCCTTCTTCTTTCTTTTCTTCACTTTTTTCTTCTGTTCTTTTTTGCGTTCTTTCTTCTGCTTTCTCCGCTTCTGCTTTCTCCCTTAGTCCCTCTTTTAATTCTTCTCCTTTCCTTTCTTCAGGTTCAGGTCTTTCTTTTTCTTCTTCAGCCATTTTCTATTTTTATTTTTCTTGTCTTATTGATTTTTTCCTTACTAATCTTTTTTTTGGCCTGTTTAATAGCAGTAGGTTAATAGCAGTAAGTTAGTAGCAGTAAGCAATAAGCCTTCCTCCAATCTTCTTCTTTTGCACTTCTTCATGGATCATTAATCCTTGGGAAGTTGAAACGATTAAAATGCCAAATCCTTTAGCTGGCAGGTATCTTTTTTCAAATTTTTCTAAATCATCTTTTTTTACTGCAAATCTTGGTTTGATCGCTCCTGTTTTATTAATAGCTCCAATGAGATTAACCTTGAGATTTTTTCCATCTTCCATCTCTTCATATTTACCCATATATCTATTTTCATTCAGCACTCTCAGCACTTCTTTAATTATCTTGGTATTCTGTACTTCACATTCTGGTCTTCCTAGTTTTTCTGCAGTAATTATTTTTGATAAGGCATTTGCCAACGGATCATTTAGCATTTTTTATTTTTCCTCCGATTATTTTTTATATTTCATAACCTCATGAATATTTTTTAAATCCAAGTTTGGTAGCCATTTCCCTGAAACAATGCCGGCACAAATTAAGCTTATATTTGTCAATATGCCCGCCGTATCTTCCGCATCTTGAGCATTTTTTGGTGGTCACTCCGCATTTTCTTTTTTTGGGAGCATTATGTTTAATGTATTTCTTTTTCTTGGCTGGTTTGGCATTGAGTTGTTTGAATGCTTTTCGATAATCACTATAAGTCATTTTTTACCTCCATTTATTCTTCTATTTTTAATCCTAAATTATCTTTAACAAATTGGATTGCCTCTTCTTTGGTTATCAAATGCTTCTTTCCAATCTTGGCTGGAGCTCTTTTTCTTCTTTTTATTCTGATCTTTCTTTT
>CAZPDB010000017.1:15106-17920 GCA_964585285.1 uncultured Methanosarcinales archaeon | reverse complement strand
ATAAATACAACTGCGAGTACAACTACAATTATAAATACAAAATAATAACTGAATAACTGAATAACTAAATAATAAATGACTAAAATGCCCCATTCTTAATAAAAGACTTTAAAAACTATTGTTTGCTTTTAATCAAAAGAATTACTAAAAGGTCTGACAATCATTAGAAGGTTTAACCATTACTAAAAGGTCTAATAATTAAAAACCAATAAACATAAATCATACAAATTAATAGAATCAATAGAAAGGTGAAAAAATGGCTAAAAAACAAGGTTATAATCAAAAAACAAAAAAATCAAATAAAGAAAAAAATAAAACTCAAGATATATTCAAAAATCTTCCTCCAGAAGCGCAAAAAAAATTAAAAGCAATCAAGAGCAGACTAGAAAAGTTCCAAAAATCCATTCTTAAAAAACTAGAAGAAAATGTGATTGGCCTTGCCCTGATGCCTCCAAAACAAAAACGAGGGCAAGAAGGTAAAAGCAAAATGCCTGAAGTGGGAGGAGCAGAACAAATGGCCTCAGCAGGGGCAAGAGCAGGGATGCCTTCGCTACCACAAAGCTCAACTGCTGAAAAAGGATCAAAAAAAGAAAGCAAAATAGATAAAGAAAAAGAAATCAACGTGCTTGTTTTGGTTGATGACAGTGAAGTGGAACAACTTAAAAAAAGGACCTTATTAAACAAGCTCATCAAAAAATGCGATGAAATAGCCAAAGGCATTGATGAAAATCTTAAACCAGAACCAATTCTTCTTTCAGAAATCTGGCAGAACTGTTATGATGGAAAATATGATCTCTTACAATTAATTGCTATGTCAGCTCCAATATATGACAAAGGAATGCTGGCAGCCATAAAAATAGCTGAAATCCATAAAAATATGGTTTTAAAAAAGTTTGAAAAATACATTGTCAGTTATGTTCTGGCTGGATCATTAGTGCAGGGAAAAGCTACATCAGAGTCAGACATTGATGTCTTTATTGTAGTTGATGATACTGATGTTAAAAGAATGACCAGAGCAGAGCTAAAAGACAAGCTCAGAGCCATAATTATTGGTATGGGGATGGACGCAGGAGCAATGACTGGCATCAAAAACAAGCTCAATGTCCAGGTTTATATATTAACTGACTTCTGGAGCAATATCAAAGAAGCCAACCCAATTATTTTCACCTTTCTAAGAGATGGGGTGCCCTTTTATGACAGGGGAATCTTCATGCCATGGAAGCAATTACTGAAAATGGGTAAAATTAAACCATCATTAGAAGCTATTGATATGTATATGAGTTCAGGAGAGCAGTTATTATCAAGAGTGGGGGTAAAAATTAAGGAAATAGGTATGGAAGACTGTTTTTATGCTATTTTAACACCATCCCAAGCAGCTCTGATGCATTATGGAGTGCCACCTCCAACACCAAAAGAAACACCAGAGGTGATGAGAGAAATTTTTGTTCAAAAAGAAAAATTACTAGAAGAAGAGTATGTTAAGATTTTGGAAAATGTCATTCAACTAAGAAAAGAGATTGAACACGGAACAAGAAAAGAGTTAAGTGGTAAGGAATTAGACAAAGTGCTGGCTGATGACAAAAAATACCTGAAAAGAATAAAGAGACTTTTTAGCCAGATAGAGAAAATCAAGGAAAAAAAAGAGTTTAACCAGATATATGATAATATTATGACTGCTTTAAGAGAAGTATTAACTTTAGAAGGGCAGGAAAAAGTAGCTAACGAAGACCTAATCAGAACATTTGAAGATGAACTTATTAGCAGTGGCAAACTGCCAGCTAGTGTGCTGAGAACCCTAAATGAAGTGGTTGAAGCCAAAGAAGAATACGATAAAGGAAAACTGTCCAGAATAGAAGTGGAAAAGATTAAAAAGAATGCTAACAGCATACTCAGGAAGCTGATTGATCACACCCAGAGAAAGAGAGGCAAGGAGATGGAAAGAGCCAAAATAACAGTGAAATATGGAGAAAAGAAGTTCGGAGAAGTGAAAATTCTGGGAGATGAGGCCTTTATAACCCATGATTTAGATGCAGAAGAAAAAGATATCAGCAAAGCCAATGTAAATGAAGATGGCAGCTTAGGAGCAACCAAAAAAGCAAGTTTAGAAGAGATAGAAGAAGCTCTGGCCAGGAAAAAAATACCCTCAAAAGTGTTTGTCAAAGAAGGAATGATAG
This sequence comes from uncultured Methanosarcinales archaeon, assembly GCA_964585285.1. Taxonomy (GTDB): domain Archaea; phylum Nanobdellota; class Nanobdellia; order Woesearchaeales; family CAZPDB01; genus CAZPDB01. Next base: position 15,746 of record CAZPDB010000017.1, on the reverse strand, counting down.
ACTCACTCAAAAATATTTTTGGTCCAGAAATTGAAATCCTGGTTCATAATTAGTTGGTCATTATTAGTTGGTCATAATTAGTTGGTCATTATTAATTGGTCATAATTAGCTGGTTACAATTAATTGGTTGTAGTCAATCCGAGTTGCCGAGTTGGATTAGAAGGTTTTTGTAAAATTCTTTCTTATAATTTTTATTAAAAAAAGAAAAATTTCTCGTGAAAGCACCGAAAACTTTAAATATGAGAACTGACAAAAGTTTATAAACTTTATGTTTTGGGGTGAGTGCGTTAAAAATCTGCAAAAACTCAAAAATATTACAAAAGTATTAATTTCAATATTGTAAAAAAATCTCAAACATAATTAAAATAATCTAATCAAAAATCAATTTCTCGAAGGTGGGAAAATGGAAATGGTAACAAAATGCCCGGAATGTGGTTCAAAAAACCTTTTCTACAACAAAGAAAAGGGCGAAGTTGTTTGTAGAGACTGCGGACTAGTTATTGAAGAGAAAATGGTTTCTTTTGAAAAAGAATGGACAGAATCAGAAGACAATGAGCAAAGGATAGGCAGAACAGGTATGCCAATGAGCTATACCCAATTTGACAAAGGCCTGGGAACAGAAATCGGCCAAAAATCAGAT
>CAZPDB010000017.1:12964-15096 GCA_964585285.1 uncultured Methanosarcinales archaeon | reverse complement strand
TTTATGGATTAAAAGGCAAAGAAAGATATAAATTTATGAGACTCAAGAAATGGCACTCAAGAATTTCTACTGCTATTGAAAGAAACCTCAAACAAGCACTCAGTGAGTTAAGAAGAGTCTCTGGATATTTAAAACTGCCAAAACCAGTGGAAGAAGAAGCAGCCAGAATTTACACTTTAGCTGTACAAAAAGGACTGGTAAGGGGAAGATCAATGGAAAGTGTGGTTGCCGGAGCACTTTATGCTGCCTGCAGACGCCACGAAGTGCCAAGAACATTAGAAGAGCTCAGTGAAGCCTCAGGAATTGAAAAAAAGGAAATTGGCAGAACCTATAGGTTCGTGACCAGGGAATTAGGTATTAATATTTTACCGAGCAATCCAGTGGATTATATTCCAAGATTTGCCACCTCATTGACCTTGTCTCCAGAAACACAATCAAAATCAATTGAAATCCTGGAAAAAGCACAGAAAAAAGAACTTACTTCTGGCAGAGGACCTACAGGAATAGCTGCTGCTGCACTTTATGTAGCTGCCCTGCTCAATGGCGAAAAAAGAACCCAGAGAGAAGTAGCAGATGTAGCTGGTGTAACAGAAGTGACTATAAGAAACAGGTATAAAGAATTACTGGACAAACTAAACCTGGAAAAAGAAGTCAAAAAAGTCAAGAAAAAAATGAAGAAATAAGCAATTTTGATAATCTTTTTTTTGATAATATTTTAATTATTTTTATTCTTCTCCTATATTATCACTGTTATCACTGGATTTTTCATCATTAACAGAAGGTGTTTGCTTGGTCCTGTAAATCCTGGCAAAAGCAGGAGTAGCCACCACATAATCCTCTCCCAAACCAGCAATTTCTCCACCAAGAGCATCACAAGTTTTTCTGAGCTTGTTAATAACCCTTTTTAACTCTAAAATATCTTTTTCTTTCAAAGGTTTGATGTTAATTAAAGCAATGGTCTTGCCTTCTCTCAAAGAATCAACCACCATCTTAACATCTTCAAATTCTTCTAAACGGAAAGGTCTAACTACAATCTTAGCCCGAGTATCCTCTTCTTCTTCAGCACCGAGCTCAACATACTCTTCTTCTCCTCCCATAAGTTCTTCTTCTGGAGAAATGCCCCCAAGCTTTTTTTTAATCTTTGAAAGGACGTTTTTCATTGATCAAACCTCCATTTTGATTATTCAAGAGTGAAAAATATTTCTAAATTACTAAGTTTAAAAAAGTAAGCCTCTATATAAATGTTTTGATTTTTAAGAATAGAGGATGAAGAATATATGATCTTCCAAAATAAGATTTAAATAAAAGTTTTGATTTCTGGCAACTATGTTTGAAGAAGCATTAAAGAATAAAAAAATACTTTTTTTAATTCTTAGTGTATTTATACTGGCAGGGCTTTTGTTTAGTTTAAAATTTCTAGGTGTATGTTTTTAATAAGTAATCTTCTGGTTTTAAGAAAATGCCAAGCTGATTTTATTGGTTATCCTTGGTTTTTGGAAAAAGAAATATTAAGTTATCAAAAAGTGTATCTTAAGATTGATTCAAACTCTTGTTTAAGGATGTTCTGTCTGATTAAAAGCAAAAAATTAGATAACTTATTCACTAACAATGATTTTATATTATGTGAACAAGAATAAAAAAGAAACATTTTTAAATTTGGGAGAGAGAAAAGAAGAATAATAAGAGGATTAAAAAGATGAAATCAAAAAAAGGGATGGAATTTGCTATGAGCACAGTAGCTATAATTATTCTTTCAATCATCATTCTGAGTTTAGGCATCGGATTTGTTTTCAGAGTCTGGAGAGGATCAGAAGAAATAGTTGGAAGAATGGACAAAGCAACAAAAGAAAGGATTGAAACTGCTCTTTATGGGGGAGAAAGAGTTTTTATTTATCCCAAAGTATTAACAGTGAAAAAAGGCAAGTTAGGCAGTGTAGGTGTTGGAGTGAGAAATGAAGAAAACACACAAACAACTTTTAAGATAATTGCTAATCAGAGTGCAGGACCAAGTAGTGGGAGGATTGAAGCAATGATGGTAAGCAATGAATTAGAACTGGAACCAGGCCAAGTGAGAACAATACTGCTTGGATTAAACACAGAAAGTGCTGATCCTGGAGATTATATTATTAATA
>CAZPDB010000017.1:0-12954 GCA_964585285.1 uncultured Methanosarcinales archaeon | reverse complement strand
ATGATGAAAGCTTGCTTTATGAACCATTACAGAAAGTAGTGGTTAAGGTTACAACATAATTATTCATTCTCATTTATTCTACTCTTTATTATTAAAGCTTAATTCTCTGTGAATATTTTTTTTTAGGCTTTGTTGGGCTTGATAGGTTTGTCAGCTAAAACTGACAGGATTTATCTGCTGACTTTGTCAGCAGTCTGGGTTAAGAGGCCAAGCCAGGCAGCTTTAGCTGCCTGAACCTGACAGCAACTTGTTGCTGACCAAACTACTTCATAAAATTACAGAGATTAAATTGATTCCCAAATAATCATTTCATCTTTCAGAATAAAGACTTTTCAAAAACTTAAACACTCTGAATAATCTGCCAGAACTCTCTGAGATTAAGACTGGAATGGCCAATAAGGGCGCCAGAGACAACAGGTTGGGAAAGGATTTCTTTAGCATTTTTTGGATGAACAGATCCACCATACAACACTTTTGGTTTTTGCTGGAATTTTTTCTGACAGAAATTGAGGATGGTTTGGTGCATTTCAATTATTTGCTCCATCTTAGCTGGAGTTTTTCCGCCAATAGCCCAGATTGGTTCATAAGCAATAAGAATATTTGATTTGAGGTGATGTTTAAGATTTTTAATTCTATTGAAATCTTTTTTTAGTTGTTGTTGGACAAATCTCTTATGCTGCTTCTTGTTTCTAATTGATTTTTTTTCTCCAACGCAGAGGATAACTTTAAGATTATGTTGCAATGCTGCTTTTATTTTTTTATTAACTTGCTGGTCTGTCTCTCCCATTGCTCTTCTCTCGGAATGACCAATAATAACATAATTGCAAAACTCTTTAATCATAGCAGGAGAAATCTCACCAGTAAAAGCGCCTTTTTCTTGATAAAAAATATCCTGAGCACCGAGCTTAACTTTTTTATTGAGCTTACTTAACTCACAGAGATCAGTAAAAGGAGCGCAAATAATCATCTTATGCTTGATTTTTTGTTTTGTTTGAGAAATTTTTTTTTCCAAATTTTTAAGAAAAGAAAGAGCCTGCTGAGTGGTCTTATGCATCTTCCAATTAGCAGCAATAATCTTAGCAGTCATTTTACCTCTTTTTAATTGTTGAATGAGAGTTGGATACGACTTAAATGATATAAACTTTTTGTTTTTATTCAGTTAAGCAGATCTCTTAATCTTTCTTGTAACTCTTTTTTATCAGAGAGATATAGGTTATATTTCGAGATTCATTTGCCCAATATCAAAATGACTTACTTTGCCTATCTTTAAATCTAAAAGAATAAATCATTTTAGAATTGGATGATAAAAAACTAAATCTGCATAAGAATGATTGTTACCAAGAGTTAATATGCCTTGCGGCAAAAATTAGTGATTATTTTCGACAAAAATAGAAAAATTCCGTACTGATTAGAATATTATTTTTCAGGAAAAATCTTCTGTGAGTGCTTGGTGTCAGGATTCATTAACAAAGAGATGTGAGAGTTTTCTGCTTCATCAACATAGTTGTAGTTAATTTCCTGAGCCAGTTGAAGAGCAAAGTCTTTAACTTCATGAAAAACAGGCATGTTTTCTTGTTTTAATCTTTTCCTAGAATAGCCAAGGAACATATAAGACTTAACCTCAATAAAATCTGGATTAGCTTTTTTGATTAACAGAACAAATTGTTTAAGATGTTGTGGTTTATCATTAATACCTTTAATCAGGGTCAGGCGGATGACTCTCCGGCATTGAAGTTTTGAATATAATTCCAGTGATTGATTTAAGCGCTGCCAACTGTCAGGATAAAGAGGGCAGTTAATCTTTTGATGGACCTCCTGATTAGGAGCTTCAATAGAAAAATACAACTGGCTGGGCTGGTTTTCTGGATTATCCTTTAATTTTTCAAAATAGTCTGGTTCTTGACCATTAGTAACCACAAAAACTGTTCTGGCTTTTATTTTTTTCTTAAGATATTTAACAAGTTGAGGCAAAAAAGGGTAAAGAGTGGGCTCACCAGAGAGGGAGATAGCAAAATGGTTGGGATTTTGACTTTCCTGAAACTTTTTTTCATCTAATTTGCCAGCACCAGGCATACCACTAAGAAGTTTTTTATGCAGTTTAAGAATCTCAGGCATAATTTCCTCTGGTTTATCATATTTTTTTAGTCTGGTGGTATTCATATACTCAACTGGGCGCCAGCAAAAAAGACAGCGCTGGGAGCAGAGCATAGCAACAGGAGAAAACTGAACACAGCGATGACTATCAACCCCATAAAACTTTTCTTTATAACAAACACCTTTGTCCCTCATTGACTTCTTAGACCAGGTGCAGATCTGGACAGCAGAATGATTAAAGAGTTTATAATGTTTTTTTTCTAATTCTTTTTTTAATTCTTTTTGGAGTTTAGGATCTGTTTTAGCCATAAAAAAAAGAAATAAAGATAATTATATAAAGTTAACCTAGAATTGTTAGAAAGATCAATAAACTAATTAATTAAATTGAAGTAATTAAATTGAATTAATCAATCAAAGGCTTTGATTTCTTCAATTAACTCCAAATCCCATTCTTGTGCAGAAAGTTTTTCTAAACCCGCTTTTTTTAAAACAGCAGAAACAGAACTATAAGTTAAACCATTTTTTATAGCCAATTGATGCTTGGATGAAAAAGTCCTGGTTAAGACAGCCATACGATAATCTTCAATTAAATCCAAGTATCTTTCCAGAGGATAATGAAGAAACCTCCTTTTTAAAGAGGATAGATATTCAGCCACTTTTAATTTTGTCCAATCATTGTAATCATTCCTTTCCAAAACCTCATCTTCCAGGCTCTTTCTTTCTTCTCCTAACCATTCTTCCTGATATTCTTCTCCTCTTTGCCTGGCTCCTGCCTTCTCATAAGCAGCTATAATTTCCCAGATATCTCTTAATTCTTGTTTTTTTATCCTGTATATAGAGCGAAACCCGATTCTTTTAAAAATCTTTTTAAGAGTTAGGTCAGTAACACCACTAATCTGAGATAAATCAGAATAACTTATTTTTTCCTCGCGCTGAACTGCTTTTCTATAAGCTTCAAAAACATCCAACACCTGCTGAAAATCTAAAAAAGAATGATTTAAGCTAGCAAAATATTCTTTTGTTTTCCAAAGAGGCCATTCATGATAACCTAATTTTCTATAACATTCTAAAGACAACAAACCAACCAATTCTTGAATTTCTTCCTGAATCATTTCCTCTTTTTCCTGGCTCTCTATTTTTTCTATTTTTTGCTGTAATTTTTTAAGCTGTCTTAATCTTAACCATCCCCTTTGTTGGTTTGTTTTAGAAAGATAAATACTAATAAACTGCCTGCTATACCCTGTTTTCTGAGCAATCTCTCTCTGAGAAAGACCTCTATAAATTAATCCATCAATTTCAGGTTTTCTGGTATAACCTTTTTTCCTCCCCATAAGAATAACAGAATTAAACCATATTTTTAAGATTTATTATGATTGAGTAGTCCAAAAGAGCAGTTCACTGCTTATAAACTTCTTTGCCTTTGCTCTTAATTTGGGGTGGCGGCTGGTGAGGAGAAGTTGATGAACTGGAATTAGAAGAGCTCCCTGAAGAATTTGAAGAACTGTTTGATTTAGAATTTTTAGAAGAACTAGAAGCCCTGGAAGATCTTCTCTTGCCACCAGATGGTTTTTTTATGGCTCTGAGAATAGATTTTTTATGCTTGTCTAGATCATAAAAAGAATCTGATTCCTGCTTAATCTTGGAGCTGGCACTCTTGCCAAATGCAATAACTTCAGCTCGGCAGCCCTGAGCCTTAACATACTGCAATAATTCCTTAAAATCGCCATCACCAGAAACAAGAACGCAAGTATCAACCTTAGGAGCCATCCTGACCACATCCATAGCAATGCCAACATCCCAATCCCCTTTCTTAGCACCACCAAAAAAAACCTGGAGTTCCTTAGCTTTAACCTCAAAACCAATCTTTTCCAAAGCTTCAAAAAAACCTTCTTCTTCTTTGACATCAGCCTTGATAACATACGCAAAAGCACGGACCAAAGAACGAGAAGCAATAGCAATATCCAATATTTTGGCAAAATTAACTTTTTTACTATAAAGATTTCTAGCGCTGTAATACATGTTCTGGACATCAATAAAAACAGCTACTCGTTGCGATTTATGTTGAACAGACATTTTTTAACCTCCTTTAAATAAATTTTTTTATTCATTATATTATTATTTTTGACATTAAACTTATCTTATGTACTTTATTTTAAGTCTCTTTAAACTTACTTTTTTAATCTTTCCTGTTTTTCCTGTTTTTTCTTTATTTTTTATGTTTAACTTTTATTAATTCCACTAAATTCTAGCTTTTCCGAGTCTCTAGAAGCACAAATTTTTAATACTTTCCCTTCTTTTTCATTAATGATGGGGGGAGAAGCCAGAGAAACAAAACAAGAGCAAAAAGGAGAAGAAGGAATAAAAGCAGTAGAGGGTAAAGAAGGAGAAGAAAAAGCAGAGGAAAACAAAGAGGAAAACAAAGAGGAAAACAAAGAGAAGGGATCCTTATATTACCCTCTGGGATTTTTTTATAAACCAACTAATGAAAGATCATATGTTCTAATCTATGGCAAGACAATTGATGATAAATCAATCTGGGCAGTTAAGGAAGTGGAAAATGATTTTTTTGTCCTATTGAACAGGCATTCAAAAAACCAATTAAACACAGAAGAAGCAGCCAGTAAAATAACCAAACTGATGCTAACAGAAGAAGGAAAAGAACAAAGAAGAGCATACACAGTCATTAAAACAAAGATAATCAGGACAAAAGTAAAAGGAGCAGGGAGGAAAGCAATTAGGGTCTGGTGTAACAGCCACGAAGCAGTAAAAAAAATAGCTGGGATTGTTAAAGTGTGGGATTTTGTGGATAGTGTTTACCATCACGATCTTGAAGTAATAGAGAAATTCCTTCTGCAAAATGATCTCACACCATTGACCAGCTGCAGAATCAAAGGCGAGTTTGAACAGGTCTTTAAGAAAAGAGCTATTATAACTGAAAAAATAACAAAAGAGGAAGAAAGTTTTACCTCAGAAATAAATACAGTGAAAATTTCCATCTTCAGTGAACAAAAAGAGGATTATTTCAATTACTCACTGCCAATTAAGGAGATAAAAATAGAATCCTGTGATAGAAGCGCAGATAACAAAATAAAAATAAGCTGGGGCAGAAAAAAAAGCAATGAGGGGGAGGAAGCAGAAAGAGAAGAATGGGAAAAGGAAAAGAACAAGGAAGAAAGGAAGAACAAAGAGGGGGAAGAGTGGCAGCTGGAACAGGCAGAAGGAGAATTTGATCTGATAACCAAATTCAAAAAATGGCTTAATCAAAACAGATTTGACCTGATAATTGGAGAAGGAATAAAAGAAAAATGGGAACATCTAAAAAGAAGAGCGTCTAATTATCAGATAGAACTAAACCAGGAAATAATACTGCTGGATTTAGAAAGAGCAAAAAGATTATGGAAACTAGCCCAATGGGGAGAAGAAGTAGAAGGAGTAGAGAAGATAAGTGAAGAGCATCTGATGCATTTCTGTTTTGAACTGGCCAGGTTTTCATCAACACCTCTCAGGGTGATTAGTGAGGGAAGAGTCAGCAACCTGGTAGACTGCCTAATTGACAAAAGACTCTATCAACAGGGATTCCTGATTCCTGCCCAGGCTGAGAGAGAAGTAAAAACAAAAAGAAAAGAAATCAGCAAGAAATGGCAATTAACAGAAGAAGGAAAGGAAGGTTATTATTCTAATGTTCTGAGGTTAAAACCAGCTTTTCTCTTCAACAAGTTAATAACAGAAAAAAATATCAGCTGGGAAACCAGGTGCAGCTGCTGCCAAACAACTTTTTGTTCAAAGAAAAAAGGAATACTGCCAGAAGTGTTAGATGAATTAAAAGAAAGAGAAGAAAGGATTGAAAGAATACTGGAAGAAAAGAAAAATAAGAGACTGGAGATAAGAAAAGAGGCTCTGAAACTGTTAGAAGAATTTTTGTATAAGAGGATCATTCTTCACACTTCCAGACATTTTGATCAGGAAACAGGTGAGACACTTTTCGAATTAGGAAAAAAAGGGTTAGTAGAGGTAAAAAAGAGATGGGAAGTTATTTCAGCCAACCCAAATTACCTATTCCTGGTCGATAAAGAGAAAAAATTAGGGCAAGAGTTCATAGATTTTCTGGAAAAAGAAAAAAAAGAATTCTATAAAATGGGCTGGCAAGAAGTAAAGACCTTTCCCAAAGTTCTTTTTATAGGCAAGAGAAAACAAGCCTTTTTGGGAAAAGAAGGGGTGAGCTATGCTGGTTTTAATTCAAGGTATGGGAATTTTATCAGTGACTCACTAAAAACAGCTGCGCGCCTGGCCCTGGAAAAAGACAAGTTTGTCAGCTTATCCTTTGTCAAACAAGCCCTGGAGAGATTAAGTAAAAAAGAAGTAAAAATCAAAGAATTGATGATGAAAACAAGATTAAGCAAAGAATTAGCTCAGTACGAAATTAATTTTCCTTATGTTGAAGCAGCCAAAAAATTGAAAAATAAAAAAATAGAAGTCAGCCCAGGGACGATCGTCAAATATGTGATGAGCAAAAGTGAACAATTTGAGACCAGTCCAATTTTGCTATCAGAAGCAGAAGATTATGATGAAGAATATTATTTAAAACACCAGTTCATACCCCAATTTTTGCCTCTGATAAAAGCTCTGGGGTTTAGTGAGAAAGATTTGCTAGTGAAGGAGCAGAGCAGGTTGGGGGAGTTTATTGGGAAATAGAATGGGGTAAAAAGAGTTCATCTTGGACACTTCTCAATAGTACTTATTTCTTAGCAATCTTCCATAACATATTAAAGTTGCTAATAAAGTTATCAGCAATTTCTTAAGATGAAAAAACTGATTTATCAAACAGTTAGACCTTGGTTATTTATATAAACAAATAGAAAAGATGGCCCCTCTACTTAAGTATGAATGTGAGTATGAATGTAAGTATGAATGTGAGTATGAGTGTGAGTATAAAAAAAGTTAGTTAAATCTTATAATTAATTCTATTTAACCCAAAATTCAGGAACATCCCTAATAAACAAAAAAAGATTGCCTAATTCTTCCTGACTAACTGATTCAGGATTATCAGCAGTGACAAAGAGAGAGTTGCCTCTGAGTTCAACTAAGTCAAGAGATTGCTGAAGCAAGGCAGCAGCTCGTTCAAAACCATCAGCTAAGAGCTGAGATAAACCGTGAGGACCATCTGGTTCAAGGGAGTGTTTAATTTTGAATTTTTTTCTTTTTTTAGCCACTCTTTCTTGGAGAGTGTGAAGATAAAGCAGACTGCGAGCATATTCAAAATCTTCTATTCCTGTTGCTTGCTGTAAATCCTCAATAACATCAGTTAAGCTTTTATTAAACAAAGTGAGATACCTTTTCAGTTGAGGTCTTTGCCCTGTAGAAAGCAGAGGGGAGATTGCCTGAGCCTTATCACGCAATAGAATTAGATCAATATTTTCAGGAGTGAAAAAATCAAAATCTTCAATCTTTTTCTGAGCTTCTTCTTTAATTTTTTTTGTTTTTCTGACTAACTTCCTGGCTTGACCAGGCATAGCCATGTAAACACTGCGATAATGATTTTTTAAATGGTTATAAATAGAAGCAAATGTTTTGAATAAACTGGGATGGTTGTCTTTGGCTAATTGTTTAATCAATCCTTTAACTTTTGAGTCAAGTTTGTCAGAATAATCCAAGTATTCTTTACTTTCTTTACGATAAAAATAATAATCAGGCAAAATTTGATTGATTAAATAAGCACGGGGAAATTGAAGAAAACCAAGTTTTAATTCCTGAGGCCAATCAGAAGGCCAATTATCCCAAAGAGCAAAATAATCTTGCCAAAATTGTTCAAACTCAAAAGCTGGCCTAATCCAAAGTTCAAGAGGGAGATAAAGTTGAAAAGCTCTTCCTTGAAAACCATGCTCAACAAATTTATCAATACCAAAATGTTTAAACATATCTCGATTAACAGAATTAAATCTTTTTTTGAAAATATCAATCTCATCCCGCTTCATCTTTTGTTTATAACCAAAAAAAGGGTGATTGCCAGATTGGTTAAAATGATAAGAATCAGCTAAGTGACTAATAGTTTGAGGTGAGAAAGCAACCTGGGTTAGAGTGCAAAAAGGTAGTTTCTTTTTAACCTCCATTAAAACTTCTAAATATTTTCTCTCCCAGATTTGTTTTAGAGGTTCAACATCAGAAGTAGCATAATGAGCTAACCTAACCATAGCTTCCCTGTTCCCGTCAATAGCTAAAACTTCGAGTTCTCTCATCTCATCATAAGTTAATGATTTAGAAAATTCAATGCCAAGATAGTGGCAAAAATCAACAAGCTTATGACTGCCAGGAGGTCTTTTAGCCCGAAGAAAAGGGTGAAAATTGATAGCGACCCGGCAGGTGTCAAAATAAATCAGACTTTCCTCTTTCATTCTTTGATAAAAATCACGAACAACATCCCTCTTAGGATTTTTATTCTCAGCTCCAATCTCCATATCAAGAGCAAAAGAATCAGCAGCAAATCTAGTCTGGGTAATATCATAAGGAAGATTATGACCGACAAAAACAAAAGCATTTTTACTTTTCATTGAGCGGATAACTGCTTCAACCAATTCTTCTTCTGTTTGGTGGATAACAACAGAATAACCATTAACCTCATCTGCATTAAGCTCATAAAGAGTGTGTAATTCTTTTTCTTCAGAACCATCCTCATACTGAAAAAGAAGAGGGAACCAAGAGATTTTAGAATCATAATCTGAATCAAAAAGTTTAATTTCCAACCCAGCAATGGTTTTAGTTAATCTTTTTTCAACAGCAGCTAAAACTCTTCTGCCTTTTTCTTTTTGTCTCTCTTGATATAATCCTTGCTTTAGATTTTTTAATAATCTTTTTCTAATCCCCAAATATCTTTTTTCACCCTGAGACTTAAAAAGAGGTTTTTCAAGGTCGCCAAAACAAATCACTTGCTGCCTCACCTCTTGAGCTGAGAGATGGTTAGTGAAAGAAATTTTTTCCTCTCCTGAAAAATCTTTTCCTAAAAAAGATTCTAAAGAGCCAAGATTGACTTCAAAAGCTCTTGATTCAGGATTGTAGTCAAGATAAAAGTGAGATTGTCCTTGACCAAGTTGGGCAAGAGAGTTTTGAGCCTGGTTAAGCCTGTTCTTGAAGGAGATAACCAGCTCTTTTATTCTTGACTGATCAGAGGGAAATTTTTTATTAAAATAAGCCAATGGATCAGATTTGTATTGGGGGCCGGGCGATGTTTCCCCAGAAAGCAGATTAGAATAAAGAGCTTTAGTTGCTGCCTTAAAATAGTGAGCAGAAGAAACAAGATCTTCAAGTTTTTCCTGAAGATGGTTAAGGGCCTGTTTTTGGATGAGAACATCTTCTAGTTCAGGGGAGAGAAGACATTTATCATCAATATGCGGAAAACGAAACCTGAATAATTTTTCATAACCTCCTTTTTGAAAAGAAGAGGGTTGTTGTTCAATTAATTGAGGATCAAAAGGAAGATCTGCCTGAAAAACAATATAATTACCTGTTTTGTGCTGGATCAAAGAGTGTTTAGGCAATCCTGATTGCCCCCAAACAGTTTTAACCTGATCAATTTTCTTAAAGTCGGAGTTATGAATAAAACCAGTTGGCAAAAAAATGTTTTGGTGGGAATAAACAGTTACCTGCTTGCTTTCTCCTTTGCAGCCATTCCAGTATCTAAAGGTAAGAATGGCCCTGTTTTTTCTGTTCTGCTTACCCTCTAAACCCAGATAACTAAGAAACCAATAATCCTCATCTCTATTCATATATTCTTTATCATTCATAACCTAGGAAAAAAGGAAAAGGGTTTAATAAAGATTAAGGTAATGTAAAATAATCTTAAAATTTTATAAAACAAAATAATAGAATGAAAAAAAGCATAAAGAAACAAAAAAATAAAAAAAATAATTATTAATTTTATTTCTTAGCTAGTCCCCAAACAGCTTTCAAACCAACTATTATAGCAGCTGGAGCCACAAAAGCACCTACAGCATCTAAGACACCAGTAATAGCATTGCCTAATGCTTCAGGCGGTATACTTCCCAGGTTAGCTGTACCAGCTATCAGCAAAGCAACAGCAGCTACTAAGAAAGCTGTGGTTTCTTTCTCGGTAATGTTAATAAATCCAACAATCAAACCGAGAACAGCTAAGACCAACATCCACCAGTTAGCTAACTGGAACAAGCCGATTATAATGGCTAAAATCACACCAGCAAAAAAAGCATATTCGCCAACTGGACTTTTTTCCTTAGCCATACCTAACACCTCCTTTGTTTTTTATTTTATTATGCTTCTTATAACACAAACTAATTTTTAGATTAAAGATATATAAATCTATTGGTTTTTTAATAAAAATTATTAAGAAAATCAAGACTAAAGACACTTCTCAATGACTAGATACTGTTCTCAATATAGTTAACAAACTCCTTATCTTTTTCAATACCCTTCTTTAAAGAGATTTTAGCCAGGATGTTTTGATGCATTCTTTTGAGGAACCTGTTCTTATCCTCCATTCTCAAAGTATCAAGATAAGCACCAGAGACAAGATTAAGAGCAAAAGGGCTGGGCAGCTCATTGTTTTCCCTGTCTATTTTTATCTTATCCTGCTGAATAAGAGTAATAATATCTAAGGCATGAGGAGCATCCATAAGATCCTCCAGAACTTCGCGCCGGGCTTCCTTGAGAATAGGAAACTCCTGATCAAGACGTTTGACATAACTCATCAAAATTTTTGAGCTAACCTGCTGACGGCCAACACGTTTTTTTCTGCCCTTATAATTCCTGAGAATCATTAAAGAGCGGGCAGCGCAATGCCTGAATCTTCGGGCAAGAATTTCTGATTTTTCCACAGCGTGATTAAGAACTTCAGAAAAATTATCTGGGGTGAGAAGAGAAAAAGCTTTCTCAACCAGGAGGGGCTTGGTGGAAAAAATAAAAAAACCATAATCAGTAATGCCAACATTAACATCCTGGCGGTGGGTTTTGGAGATTACAAAACCAACAGCTCTGGAAAGAGCATCATTAACCCGCCTCCCAAAACAAGTATGAAAAACATAATAATGACCATGATCATCGTGATAGGATTCAACCAAAATTCTTTTATCGTGGGGGATTAAAGAGAAAAGAAATTGCTCCTTGAAATAATGATAAATAGCCAGGGCAGCCTGATCATCAACATAAAGGTAGTGGTGAATAAATTCAAGAATCTCTTTTTTAGGCAGTTCAAAAACAAACTTTTCTTCCATTAACCGGCGAAACTTGCCAATATCCAAAGCAAGATCATAACTAAGAGGAAGCGTTTCAGAAAACCAACTGGGCACAGTGGGTGGGGTACGCACAGAGCTGGAAACCTGGGCTGTTTGACCTCTGGCGTATCTAAATTCATATAATCTTCCTCCAAGAACAAAAACATCTCCCTTTTTGAGCTTTTCTAAGAAACCCTCATCAATCTTGCCTAAAACCTGTTCACCTTCCTTAACCAAAACAAAACTTTCATCAGGGATAGTGCCAATATTAGTCATATAAATAACCCTGCTTAACCTTCCTTTTCTGCCAACAAACCCAGTCTCAGGATCATACCATATTTTAGCATAAACATGGCGTTGTTCAAGCGAAGAATACTGTCCAGAAAGATAATCAATAACTTCCATAAAATCAGATCTTTTAAGGTCTTTGAAACAGTAACTGCTTTTGACTAGTTGCCAGAGATCTTCTAAAAGAATCTTTTCTTTAATGGCAATACCAAAAATCTGCTGAGCAAGAACATCAAGACAATTAGAGGGGAGATGAAGCTGGTCAATCTTTTTTTCCACAGCTGATTTGAGCAGAGTGGAACATTCTACCAGGTCATCACGATCAAGCACAATCATCCGCGCTTTAGTGGTATCATGAAGTTTATGTCCGCTTCTACCAGCTCTTTGCAAGAAGCGAGCAACTGATTTGGGAGAGCCAAGAGCTAAAACCAAATCAACATAACCAATATCAATACCTAATTCAAGAGAAGTAGAGCAAACAACTGCTTTAAGCTGACCTTGTCTTAATCTTTTTTCCAAAGACCGGCGGGAAGTCTTGCTCAAGGAACCATGATGGGCGCCAATGTTCTGATCATTATACTCCTGGGGAAACTTTTCTTTCAGATAATGAACAACACGCTCAGTGCCGCTACGGGTGTTAGTGAAGATTAGAGTGGTGCGATGAGAATTGATTAGGGAATGGATTAAGTGATAAAGTTTTTGATGAAGAGAATAATGTTCAGTATTGATTAGATCCTGCACAGGACTAAGCACCTGAAAATCGCTTTTTTTTATGAACTGAACATCAATAATCTGGCAGGGTCTGAAGGAGTTGTTTTCTAATCCAACCAGGAATTTGGCAATCTCTTCCAGAGGGGAGACAGTAGCAGAGAGACCAACACGAGTGAGATGAGGAGAAAATCTCTGTAGGCGTTCAAGAGAAAGAGAAAGATGAACACCGCGCTTGTTTTCTGCCAAAGCATGAATCTCATCTATAATAACCCACTGCAGACCAGGAAAATGCTCTGAGAATTTGGGAGAAGTAAGCACAATAGCCAAGCTCTCAGGGGTGGTAATAAGAATGTGGGGAGGTTTTTTAAGCATCTTGCTTTTCTCGCTGGCTGTAGTGTCGCCAGTCCTAACAGCCACCCTGATGTTTAATTCCCGGTCATACATCTCTTTACAAAGCTCGTTCATTTCTTTGAGAGGCTCCTCAAGATTAACATGGATATCATAATTAAGGGCTTTCAAAGGAGAGATGTAGAGACAGTAGATGCGGTCTTCAAGAATACCTTTCAAAGAAGAATCAACTAACTCATTGAGAATAGAAAGAAACCCAGTGAGAGTTTTAGTTGCT
>CAZPDB010000016.1:5269-18201 GCA_964585285.1 uncultured Methanosarcinales archaeon | reverse complement strand
TAGAGAGTGAGGAAAGCGATCAGGTTCTTAACATCAGTGATTTTTTTAAGATTCTTGTTTTCACCCCTGACATCTCTACTTATGTTATGATTGAAGAACAGGCTGGAAAAGACAGCCAGGGAAGGGTAAAAATAGAGGATATAGACTATCTTGAATCAACCCAGAATTACACCCTTGAATTGGTTGTGGAGAATCCTCACGCTGACCTCATTCTTAACAATTTGACTTTTACTCTTGAAACTCCCCAGCTTTTGAATCTTTCCTCTAATTTTTCCTCTCTTCAGCAGAAGCATAATATTACTTCTGATCTCACTTTTTTTCTGCCTCAGCTTTCTCCTCTTCAGCAAAAAAAAATTTTTCAATTAAGTCTTCAGGCACCTTTAGTTGACAAGGAAGAAACTTTTGATTTTAACCTTAAGGCAGATTATTGGACTGAAGCAGGAGATCAAAGAGAAGTTCGTTGGGAGAGAGAACTTAAAATTAAACCCATTGAGGATATAGAAATCAAACAGGATTTTGAAAAAACCAAGTTAGAGGAAGGTGAAGAATTTCTGGTTAAGATTAGAGTGGATAATAAGAGAAAGTTTAATCTTAAAAAAATTAGGGTGGAGGATTATTTTTCTGACAGGTTTGTTGTCAATGGAGGCGTGACCGGGCGTTTGGTTGATATTAAGGCAGGGGAGGAGATTATTGTTTATTCATATCTTCTCCAGGCTCCAGAGGTTAATCAGACAGAGGAATTTGTATTTTTTACTTCTGCTGAATATAAAGATGATTATGGCAGGAAGTTTAGTTATCAAAAGAGCAAGACTATCACTGTCAAGCCCAAAACTCTTGATTTAAGAATTAAAAGAGAATTTCCTGGAGTTGACTCCAAAAATATCTTTCAGGGAGAGATTTTTGATGTCAAATATACTCTCGCTAATAAAGGAGACGACCCTCTTAACAACATCAGGGTTATTTTTCCCCAGACCAGGTTCCACGACCTTATCGGTCCAAAACTATTTAAAATAGATATGTTAAATCCAAATGAAGAGATTGTTTTTGATAATATTGAAAAAATACGCTTTAAACTTGATGGTTCACAAAAATTGCCTCCTGTCATTGTTGAAGCTGAAATTAACAGTATAACTGCTAAAGAAAAGTCATCTAGCAAGACATTTGAGGTTAATACCAGCAATATCCATGAACCAGCTGTTCTCCTTACCAGAATTGTTCAAAGTGTTAACTCTTCTCATCTCTCTCATAACCTGACTGTTAATGATACTGTTAATCTTGTTCTTGAAATAAAGAATCTTGGTTTAGAACCAGTTAAGGCAGAGATTATTTATCAAGATTTGATCAGTGGAGAGGAAATAACCAGGAAGGAATTCTTGCTGCCTAAAAAGGTGAAAACTATTATTCAATCATACCAGTTTCAACAGCCGGGAATCTATACCCTTAATCCAGCTCAGGCTGTTTATGAGTTTAATCAGCTTGTTTTCAGGACCGAATCCAATTCCCTTAATTTAACTGTTAAACCAGAAATTTTACCTCTTAATCTGACTATTAAACGAATTTTTCCTGAAAAGAAACAGCTAGCTATTGATCTTACCCCGCAGAATGAGACAGGAATAAATATTAGTTTAGGTCTGGAAAAAGAAGAATCTTTAATTGGTTCTTTTTTCCAATCAATCTGGTCTGGACTTAAAAAAATCTTCTTATGGCGGTTAAGAGGGGGGTAAAGCAGGCAAAATATAAAAAGGAAGAATAAATAACTAAATAAATAACTAAATATAAAGCAGTAATAATTAAATAGAATAACACACAAAAACCAAATAAAAATTAAACAAAAATAAAAGGTGATAATGATGGCTTTTGAATTTCCTTTTTTTAAGAAGAAAAAAGAAGAATTTCCAGAATCTCCTAGTAAGAGATCTGGAGCTGATACTTCTGGTGTGGAGAGAGAAATGGCTCAACGTGATGTTTTGGCTGGAACAAGGGGGACAGCTATGCCCGGACGACCAGGAACATCTGCAGGTTCATCTCCAGAGCCATTTTCGACTCCGGGTGATAGTGCTGGGCAGGGAGCTGGAACCCCTTCTGCTTTTGAAGGAAGAGAATCCGGACCCTTTGGTCACTCTGCTGCTCCAAGAACTCCCAAAGTTGCAGATAAGGATATTGAACTTATTAATGCCAAGCTTGACTCTATTAAGGCCATTCTTGAGAATCTTAATCGTCGCATAGAAGAATTAGAAAAGATTGCCAGGGAATCTCAGGAAGAAGAGTATGCTTACTGATAGGAATTTATAAGAGGAGCATTAGGAGGACATAGTATGGTTATGAAAAAAAAATTCTGGTTAAAAAGATTATTCAAATCAAAATTAAGATTATTCTGGATAAATTTTCTTATTATTGTTCTTATTATCTTTTTTGATCAACTAACCAAATTCTGGGCTAAACACATTGCCCAACCAATTTCTCTTTTGCCTTTCCTGCAATTGAATCTTATCAGGAACACTGGCGCCGGTTTTGGTTTGTTTCAGAATAAGAATCTTCTTCTTGCTTTTATCACAATCATTCTTGTCTTTCTTCTTATATCTGGTTATCGTTACACTAAAAACAAGCAGTCTCTTTATCTTTCCTTGATTATTGGAGGGGCTTTTGGCAATCTTATTGACAGACTTTTTTTTGGTTCAGTAGTTGATTTTGTTGACTTATCTTTTTGGCCTGCTTTTAACCTGGCTGATTCTGCTATAACTATTGGAGCTATTCTTTTAGCCTTAGACCTTATTCTTAAATGGTCTGGGGAAGGGGAAAGAAAAAATAAAAAAGAAAAAATTAATAAGCAAAAAAAGAAAACAAGAAAACAAGAAAAAAAGGAGATAGAAGAGAGATAAAAAAATTCGGGGAAGAAAAAGGAAAAAGTGAAGGTATCTCAGAATAGAAAATTCTTGTTTAATATTATTTGATATCAATCTTATAAATCATTTTTAAAACTCTTTTTAATGTTTGAGTGGTTGTCTGCAGGAATATTTTTAGGTCAAGCATAAAACTTAAATTATCAACATAAAGAAGATCTTGTTCCAGTCTTTTTTTGATTGACGAATCCCCAAAATAACCCCTGATCTGAGCCAACCCTGTCAAACCAGGTTGAACAGTCAGTCTTTTTTCAAACCAGAGATATTTCTTCTTGAACTGCTCAATAAAATATTTTCTTTCTGGTCTTGGTCCAATTAAGCTCATCTCCCCTAATATCACATTAATTAATTGAGGTAACTCATCAAGATTTGTTTCCCTGATCATCTGTTTAATCTTTTTCTTAATCTTTTGATTCATAAATCTAAAACAAAAAGCTGGTTTATCAAATAAAAAAGATCTAACTAAATCTCTAAAACTATCAACAAAGCCAGGATTATAACTAAAAATATGTAAATCAACTAGTTTAGTCAGTGGTTCATAGATTTTATAAGACTTTTTTGACAGCAATTCCTTCTTTTTACCAAAACAGACTAAACTAATTTCATAATCCTTGATCAGATTTTTAATTAGGTGATAAACTCTTATCTTTCCACCGCTGTCTAGAGGATAAGGTATAAACGGAGCCAGCACTAATATTCTTTTTTTCTTTTTCATCTTTACCTTTCTAATTTCCCTTTCATTTTTTCTTTTCACCTTCTCTCTTTTACTTCTTCTCATTTACTTGTCTTAACATCCAAAATCACTATAAAAATATTTGTGAACTCACAAATAGATGATAGTTAATAATTAATCCTAACAAAATTGATTATAATAATATTAACCATAATAAAAGATTATAGAAATCTTAAAAAACAAAAGTATATTCAATCAATCATATGAAGATCGGTCTTCTGACTCAAAAGATTGATACTAAAAGAGCTGGTATTGGTAACTATGCCTATAATCTGTTAACTAATTTTTCTAACTCCCATCAAAAATATCCAAGACATCAGATTACTATTATTCATAATAAGAAGACAGCTGATCCAATCTATCAAAAATATGCCCAACTTATCCCTAACATTCCCAAGTTTCCTTTTTCTAGAACAGTTAATGAGCTATTTTTTCTTCCAAATCTGCTGGAGAAAAAAGGATTTGATCTTATCCATTCCACTCAGTTTCACCAATCTTTAGCTGTCAAAAGAAAATATAGGACTGTTCTTACGATCCATGATCTTGCTCCGCTTAGATATCCTCAAACTCATCAGGCCATGACTGTTTTTCAGCATAAGTTTTTGCTTAAAAAAACCTGTATCAATTCTGAGAAGATTATTGCAGTTTCTCACTCAACTAAAAATGGAATAATTAAACTCCTGAAAATCAGTCCAGAGAAAATAATTGTTATTCCTTTAGCCAGCCGATCAGGATTTTCTCCCCGCTCTAAACAAAAGATTATTCAAGTTAAGCAGAAATATGGCTTGTTAAATCCAGATCAGGGATATCAGTACCTTCTTTCTGTTGGTACTCTTGAGCCAAGAAAAAATCTGCTTAGATTGATAAAGGCATTTCATCTGGCTAAAAAACAAACTGCTAATCAATTAAGGGAGGTCAAACTTGTTATTTGTGGACAACGAGGTTGGAAATATCAGCCCATTTTTGATTTAATTAAAAAACTTCATCTCCAAAAAGAGATAAAATTCATTGGCTATGTTCCGGATCAAGACTTAGCCAGGCTTTACAGTGGAGCATTGTGCCTGGCTTACCCTAGTGTTTATGAAGGGTTTGGCTTGCCTCTTCTTGAAGCAATGTCTTGCAGCTGCCCTGTCATGACTAGCAATGTCAGCAGCATGCCTGAGGTGGCTGGTAAGGCAGCTTATCTTGTTGATCCATTTTCAATCTCTGAAATTTCTCAAGCCCTGATAGCTCTCTCCACTTCAGAAAAACTTAGAAAAGCTCTTAAAAGAAAAGGCCTGGCCCGTGTTAAGAACTTTTCTTGGCAAAGAACAGCTCAGCAGACTCTTGATGTTTATGATCAAATCTAGTTTTTAAATCAATGAATAGAACTATTAAAAAATTAATCTTTTGTTTTTTCTCTCCCTTTTTCTTTGTTATACTTATTTTTTCTTAGTCTTTTTTTTGCTTCTTCTTTTGGTCTTGCTTCTTCTTTTTTTCTTTTTTGTTTTCTTCTCAGACTTTTTCTTTTTAGTGGCTGTTTTCTTGCTTCTTCTTTTTTTCTTTGTTTTTTGTTTTCCTGTTTGCTTTTTCTTTGTTTTGCTTTTCTTGGACTTTCCTGTTTTCTTTTTTGTTTTCTTAGGTTTGGGTTTTACTTTCGCTTTCTTTTCTGCTTTTTCTTTGTTATACTTATTTTTTCTTAGTCTTTTTTTTGCTTCTTCTTTTTTTCTTTTTTGTTTTCTTCTCAGACTTTTTCTTTTTAGTGGCTGTTTTCTTGCTTCTTCTTTTTTTCTTTGTTTTTTGTTTTCCTGTTTGCTTTTTCTTTGTTTTGCTTTTCTTGGACTTTCCTGTTTTCTTTTTTGTTTTCTTAGGTTTGGGTTTTACTTTCGCTTTCTTCTCTGTTTTTTCTTTTTTGCCATAAAGACTTAATCTGGGCACACTTACTTTTTCCAGGGGGATCTCTTTTTCTAAGGACTCTCTTTTGCTTTTAGTTTTTGCTTTTTCTTTTATTGGAGCATACTTAATAGCAGTTATTGAAACCAGAAAACCAATAATTCCGACTAAAAGAGTTACTAAGGTCAATGCTCCCTGATGGTCTCTCCAGATCCACAGCGCATCTAAAGTAGAGATTATAAAGAAAAATGATGCTGCTCCCCAGCCTTTTCCCCGGGCCATACCTTTTAATACTGTGAACCCCAATAAGACCAGGAGTATGAGGATTAATGATTGCTGAAATAAAAAATTAGCTCCATCTGCACGAATGCTCCAGAAAATAAGAAACAGTTCTATTAATATCAATAAGAATATAAATATATATTTGCTGTTTGCTTTTGCCATATAATGCCCCCCCTTGAAATTTTAAGTTTCTTAAAACTTTTTAAGTTTTTTTCCTTACTTATCCTATAAAAACAAGAATATTTAAATATTTCTATGTTTAAGTGATAATTATGTTTGATATTGATGTCAATGATATAAAAATACCCAAAAGAAAATGGAGAGAATATCTTTTGAGTAATCAGGGTCTTTTTAAGCGATTTAAGGAAAAACCAGAAAAAAACAAGCATATTATTGGTCCTTCCTTGACTGAGTCAGGCCAAATCACTGGGGATGTCTTGATGATGGAATCTGGTTTTTTTTATCAACATGCTCAGGAAGAACAAAAAAAATTCGCTGATGGGCTTTCAAAAAAATACCCTTTTCATTACAATGAATATGTGCTGGTTATTTCTAATTCCTTGCTTGTCTGGCAGGAAGATGTTCATTATCTGCAAAAAGTTTTGGAGTTAGTGGATAAGGAAGAAGATGAATTAATAGAGGAAGAAAAAGAACTGGAGAAAGCAGAAAAAAGAGCAGAGTTCTTAAACGAAGTGCCGGATATTTTAAAGAGGCATCTTGCCCCTGTGTTTGAAACTTTATCTAGGGATTATGATAATCTCCAAGCCTTAATAACTGATATTAAAAAAGCTGAAACAGCTTTAGAAAAATTTGAACATTATCTTAAAAATTACCTTAAAGATTTAAAAGAGCACATCCCTATTGTTTTTGAGGATATTAAATTAGACTAAAAATTAGAATAAACAAGTTTGTTGTTTTAATTAAAACTCTTCTTCTCCAACTTTTAACAATCCTTTTTTCTTTAACACTCCAACTTGGGTGGGATTATATTTGTAAAGAAGGTCCCCTTTATCATCTGGAGAGAATTCCCACGGTTCAACAATGACAATGTTGTTTTCCCTTATCCATAATCTTTTTCTTAATCTGCCCGGTACCCTGCAGATCCTTGTTTTGCCATCCATGCATCTGATCCTCATCCTGCTGGCTCCTAATCTTTGTTCTACTATTCCCAGCACTTCTCTGCCTTTTGGGAGTCTGACTCTTATTGGCTGTTCTGGTCCTGGCGCCCCTTTCTTTCTTTTCTTTTTTGCTTTCTTAGCATACTTTTTTTCTTTTCTGTGTATATAAGCCATCTCAATATGTCAAGAAAGGTTTCTTTTTAAATCTTTGGTCTCTGAATTGTTTATAAATCATAGAAATATGTAGGATTTCTTGTATAAGAAAGGATAAAAGCATTTCTTAGTATTCTGCTTTTTTTAGTATAAAAAGATTAAAGAAAGATTAAGTTAAAACTTTCCACTCCGTCCAAATCCTCCATCTCCTCTTTCTGTCTCATCAACTTTCTCTACTAATTCCACTCTGGCTTGTTCTACTTTATTGATGACCATTTGGGCAATTCTTTCTCCTTTTTTGACTTCATAGATTTCATTGCTTAAGTTAACCAGAATAACGCCTACCTCGCCTCTGTATCCAGAATCAATTGTGCCTGGAGTATTTAACACACTTAAGCCGTGCTTGATTGCCAGCCCGCTTCTTGGCCTGATTTGTGCTTCATAACCAGGAGGCAGAGCAATCCTCATCCCTGTCTTGACCAGTTTTCTCTCTAGAGGTTGAAGACAAACCCCTTCATAAGCATAGATGTCCAGTCCTGCAT
This sequence comes from uncultured Methanosarcinales archaeon, assembly GCA_964585285.1. Lineage (GTDB taxonomy): Archaea > Nanobdellota > Nanobdellia > Woesearchaeales > CAZPDB01 > CAZPDB01. The sequence continues at coordinate 10,601 of CAZPDB010000016.1, read as the reverse complement.
CTCCTTTGTGGGCATAGCTGGGTATTTGAACATCATCATATATTTTTTCTATTTTGATAACTATCTCTTCAGTCTTCCCATCTTTATTCTTCTTGTTTTTTCTATCTTTTTGCCCCTTCTCTTCCATTATTATCTATAAAATCAAAAACATTTAAAAACTTTTGCGGTCTTTAAGCTAAATAGAAGAAAAAAACTTTTAAAGATAGGAGAATTAACTGGTTGAATTAAGCATTGGATAAGCATTGGATAAGCATTGGATAAATATTTATTATTATTATTATTAAGATTATTAAGATTAATCAGGTAATAAAAATGGCTTCAGATGTTTCAGAAAAAGAACGGGAATTAATTCTTGGTATTAACCAGCCCAAAAAAACTACCTTTTCCAGTTTTAGTTCTTTTGCTAAGTGGTATTTTAATTTTGATCCTTTTGATCCCTGGAATTATATTCTTTTAGTCATTTCTTTTTTCTTATTCTGGTTTAGTTATATGAATTTTGTTGTCTGGTGAAAATGCCTCTAGAAAAGCAAGAAAGCATTGGCGGACAAGCAGTGATTGAGGGGGTTATGCTCAGAAAAAAACAGGAAATAGCTACTGCTATCAGGTTAGAGAATAAAAAAATCAAAGTCAAAAAGATTGCTCTGAGAAAAAAACCAGTCTGGCAAAGGTTTTTTCTTATCCGAGGCATAGTCAATCTGATAGAGATGTTAATCATTGGTTATAAGGAATTGAGCTGGTCTGCAGAACAAGCTCTTGGTGAAGAAGAGATTGGAGGCTGGTGGTTGGTTGTTTCCTTTATTCTTTCTGTAGTCCTTGCTTTGACTCTTTTTAAGTTCATCCCGCTTCTTATTGCCAGTTATCTCAAATCTCTTGGTTTGACTAATAATCTTCTTTTCAATCTTGTTGATGGGTTGAGTAAGATTCTCATTCTTTTTCTTTATCTCCTGGCTATTTCCCAGTGGAAGGATGTTAAGAGAATTTTTCAGTTTCACGGTGCAGAGCATAAGACTGTGGCTTGTTACGAAGCCAAGCAGGCTCTTACCTGGGATAACATTAAAAAACATAAAAAAGAGCATCTCCGTTGCGGCACTAATTTTATTTTTCTGGTTTTCTTTCTGGGTATTTTTATCTACTCTTTTATTCCCAACACTATTAATTTTTTTCTCAACTTTTTGTTCAGAATTCTCCTTCTCCCAGTTCTTGCTTCTGTTGCCTATGAAATAATCAAGCTTTCCAGCCTTTTTAAGAACAAGTTTTTATTAAAAATTATTCTTAGCCCTGGTCTTCTTCTCCAAAGGATTACCACTCTTGAACCAAAAAAAGATCAGGTAGAAGTGGCTGTGGCTGCTTTGAAAAAACTGGTTAAGTAATTTAATTCTTGAATAATTTAATTTAAATATTGATTCAAATAAAAAGGTCAATACTAGAATTTTGTTTTTTTCTTTTGAAAATTTTCTTTTTTTTGAACTTAATGAATTTGCTTGACTACTCTGGTCTGCCAGCCAGGGCCGGCAGTCCTAGCCCGCAGATATACATCGTCGGCGGTCCCGGGTTTGGTGAAGCCCAGCTCAGGCAGCCCCAAGGCTGCCTGATACTGATGAAGATAAAAAATGCAGATGAAGATATTCCTTTGCATAAACCAAAACATCTTTAGAACATATTTCATATTTGTTTATTAAGGCAGTACAAATAATACAAGAATCTAAAACTATATAAACCAGAATCATATTTATTTTAATCATGACCAAACCAAAAAGAGGGGTTATTAATATTATCTTTCTTGGTCTGACTAGTTTGTTAACTGATCTTAGCTCTGAAATGATTGCTCCGCTCTTACCTTTCTTTATTCTCTCTATTGGCGGCACTGGCCTAGCAGTTGGTCTTATCTCTGGGTTGAGTCTGAGTGTTGCTTCTATTCTCAAGATCTTCTCAGGTTATTGGTCTGATAAACTCAAAAAAAGAAAGCCTCTGGTTCTCTCTGGTTATTCTCTTTCAGCTCTGGCTAAGTTTTTCTTTCCTTTTGTCCACTCCTGGCCCCAGCTTTTGATCCTTAAGCCAACAGAAAGTATTGGCAAGGGGTTGAGAACAGCCCCTCGTGATGCCTTGATTGCTGAATGGATTAAAAAGAAGAGGCGTGGCCGTGGCTTTGGTCTTCACCGCGCTTTTGACACTACTGGTGCTTTGTTTGGTTCTTTTCTTGCTTTGATTTTATTCTGGATTTTTGAATTTGATTTTCGTCTTATTTTTTTCTTTGCAGCTCTTATTGCTTTAACCTCAATCATCCCTCTTTTCTGGGTTAGGGAGAAAAAGAAAGATCGCTCCCAGGTTGAAGAAGAGATTGAGTTTAATCTTAAGATTGCTTTGAATAAGTTTCCTCTTAAATTAAAACTTTTTATTTTTATAGCTGCTCTTTTTGCTTTGGCTAATTTTAGTTATATGTTTTTTGTTCTCAGAACTCAGCAATTTTTTACCCAGATGGTTATTGTTTTACCTCTTATCCTTTATATCATCTTTAATTTTTTTTATGCCCTGCTTGCTTATCCTCTGGGTTATCTTTCAGACCGGATTGGCAGGAAGAAAGTTCTTCTTTCTGGTTATTCCCTTTTTGCCCTGCTCTGTCTTGGCTTTGCTTTTGGCCCGGCTTGGTTTAATCTGCAGACTGACCTCTCCTCTTTTACTTATTTTATTTTTCTCTTTATTATTTACGGTTTGGTTTTTGCTCTGGTTGAGGGCAATCAGCGCGCTTTTGCTTCTGATCTCTCTCCTAAAAATATTTATGGCACTGTTTTAGGCACTTATCATACTGCTATCAGTCTGGCTGCTCTTCCTGGCGGATTAATTGCCGGTCTGCTCTGGGACATGAAACCAGGAGGTTTGCTTACTTTTTGGTATGGCTTTGCTCTTTCAGTCATTGTGGTTATCCTTTTCCTCATCTTTTTTTGGAAGCATAAACATAAAAGATAATATTGCAGTAAGCTAATTATTAAGTATAAAATAGTATAAATACAAAAGTTAAAAATATAAAAGTTAAAAATATAAAAGTTAAAAATACAAAAGTTAAAAATACAAAAGATAAATTAGTTTAAGAAAAATTTAAAATGGCCTTAAAAAAGAACCAGCAGTTTATTGAGTCATTGATTCCCCAGTTAAAACTCTTCAAGTCTTATTTTAAATTCTCTGACAAAAATCTAAAAAGAATCATTGAAGCCATGAAAAAAGTTGACCGCAGAATTTTTGTTCCTGAAGTTCCCATTCCTTATATTGATGCTCCTCTTCCTATTGGCCATAGACAGACCTGTTCCCAGCCCAGTCTGGTTATGTTTTTCCCCCTGGTTCTTGGTTTAAAACCTGGTCAGAAAGTTCTGGAAATTGGCACTGGCTGCGGTTATCATGCTGCTCTTACCCACCGCCTCATTTCACCTCAAGGAAAATTAACTACTATTGAAATTATCCCAAGTCTTTCTTTGGCAGCCAGAAAAAATCTTAAGAAATCCAATCAAGATCTTGGGATTAAGAATATTGATTTTATTGCTGGTGATGGTTCTCAAGGTTATCAAAAAAATGCTCCTTATGATGCCATCTATTTTACTGCCGGTGTTGAAGGAGGAGAAGCCGGCCTTAATCTTGAGCCTTTGATTAAACAGCTTAAACCTCAGGGCAAAATTCTTTATCCTCAAGCCCAGGGCCCTCTTACTCTGGGAACCAAGAAAAAAAGCAGATTAGAAAAAAAGCCCCTCATGTTTGTCTCTTTTGTTCCTTTAAAACAGAGAAATTAATTTCCGGTTTAATTAGAACTCTTCTGAAAAGTTTGCCCCAAAAGTTATAAATTTTGAAATGAAATTTATTCTTTTATGAATACTGTTCAAATAATCAATAGGAGTAGCAAAACTTGCTTTAAAAAATATAAAAAATTTTGAATTTAATTCAAATGTGGAAAACAAAGTTGTTGCATAATTGCCTTCTTGTATTTTACCTTCTTGCATTTTAATATCTAAATTCAACTTAAGATAAATTTAAATACCTCTCTTTTCTCTTCCTTATCAATGAAATCAAAAAATAAAATATTTTACAAAAAATATTTTCTTTATTTATTAATGATTGAGATAATCTTTTTCCTGCTTTTTTCTATGAGTTTTCTTGTTTATGATCAGTTAGTTAGAAAAGAGACAGTAAAATTTCAACAGGTCAATATTTATGATTCCCTGGCTTCACAAGAGCAGGCTGAAATGGTTTATCGTAACACTCAGGCTTTTGTCACTAATATTATCTTTCTCACTGTTTTTTTCTCTCTCATTCTTATTTTTTCCTGGATGGTTACCAGGATGCTTGCTTATGCCCGGCTTTATCAGCTTAAACTCTCACCCTTCAAGTCTTTTCTTAATCTCTTAGGCAAACTTTTTCTTCTCAATATAGTTCTCTTGCTTATTCTGATGATTGTTTCTTCTCCTTTTCTGGTTATTAATCTCTTTCTCTCTTATTTTGTTCTGGAAATCCACACTGGTCTTTTAATCACTTTTTTCAGAATTCTTCTCTTTGTTGAGCTTATCATCTTTGCTTATGTCTTGTTTTATAACTCTGTTTGCCATCACACTTTTTCCCAGCTCATCTCTAAAAACAAAAAGCCCTGGCTTATTTCCACTCTTAAGAAATCATTCGGATTAGTCTCTCAGTCAAAATTTTTCCTCTCTTTCAGTATTTTACTTGGTGTTTTTATTCTTATCAATGCTCTTTTCTTCATTAGCTTAAGAATTCTGAATGTTTATGGAGTTTATTTTTCTCCACTTACATTAGTTATTGTCAGCACTTTTTTTATGGTATTTTTCCTGGCCTGGTCTAAGATTTATTTGTTTGGAAAAATCAGCTGAATTTAGTCTATTCTCTTCCACTCCCCTGATAAAACCAAAAGCTTTATAAAGCAATCCCTGTTTTCGCTTTCTCATGCCAGGCACGTTTCTATCCAAAATCAATAATACCTAACTTATAAAGGGTCATTTGTCCAGATTAACAAGATTAGCTCTTGGGTTGAAACGATGCAGAACTGCCCTGGTAGTGTAGTGGCCTATCATGGAGCCCTGTCGGCTAAAAAATTTTAGATTAACAGGGCAGTCAGGCTCCGACCCGGGTTCAACTCCCGGCCAGGGCGTTGATGGGCCGGTAGCTCAGCCTGGTAGAGCACCTGACTTTTAATCATTTAATTGTCAGGAGACATCAGGTGGTCGCGAGTTCGAAAACTCAGGGACTGGAAACAGTCTTTGATTGAAAGTCTCGTCCGGCCCACTTTTTTAATGGCAAGAAATTTTTTAATAGCAAGAAAGATTGCTGAAAGATTGCT
>CAZPDB010000016.1:0-5169 GCA_964585285.1 uncultured Methanosarcinales archaeon | reverse complement strand
GAAAGATTGCTGAAAGATTGCTTAGGGGAAATAAAAAATAAAATGGCTCGAAAAAGAAAACTTCTCACCACTGTCGGCAGACGCAGAAAAAGTAAAGGAACTGTTTTCGACCCTGCCAAACATCAATTAGTTCCTAAACATAGCAAGATTTCTGAAAAAGAAAAAAAAGAGCTTTTAGAAAAATACAATATCACTTTCAAGGAATTGCCCAAGATTCTCATCACTGATCCTCTGGTTCAAAGACTTAAGCTTGAACCAGGTGATGTGATCAAGATTGAAAGGTCCAGCCTGACTGCTGGCAAGACTGTTTATTACCGGGGTGTTATTATTGGCTGAAGAAACAGTTAAACCTAATGTTGAATCTAATGTTGAATCTAATGTTAAATCTAAACAGGGTTACAAATACCAGAAGATTTTGCTTGAGCAATACTTCAAGAACCATTCTCTGGTTGAGTCCAATATTGTTTCTTTTAATCATTTTATTGACAAGGAGCTCAAAGAGGTAATCAAGGAGATTGGTGATATTGAGCCGACTATCATCCCTCAAAATGTTGACAGTTTCAAGGTTCGTTTTGATAATATCTATGTGGGCAAGCCTGAGATTGTTGAGGCGGATGGTTCTAAAAGGCCTATTTACCCGACTGAAGCCAGGTTGAGAAAACTTTCTTATACTGCTCCTTGTTTTATTGAAGTCAGCACCCATATTAATGGAGTTCAAAGAGAGACTTTTACTACTCAGATTGCTAATCTGCCTATTATGCTCAAGAGCAAGCAGTGTTATTTAAGCAAGTTTAGCAGTGAGGAATTGATTGCAAAAGGCGAGGATCCTAATGATTCTGGAGGTTATTTTATTATTAATGGTTCAGAAAGGGTGCTTATTCAGATTGAGGATTTGGCTGCTAATAAGTTTTTGGTTGAAGAAAAGAGAGGGGTTTTTACAGGCAAGCTTTTCTCAGAAAAAGGCCCTTATAAGATTCTTCACACCTTTGAAAAAGGAAAGTCAGGCCTTTATTATCTTTCTTTTACCCGGGCTAAGAGAATTCCTATCATTCTTCTTCTCAAGGCTCTTGGTCTTTTCAAGGATGAGGGGATTATGAAGACCACTTTTCCTGAGGGTAATGCTGATGAGGTTTTGATTAATCTTTACCAATTCGCTGAGATGAAAACTCCAGAAGATGCCATGGATCAGATTGCCAAGACTATGGGCATGACTCAGGCGCGGGAGGTTCGCTTGGAAAGGGTTGAGGACCTCATTAATAAGTTTCTCTTTCCTCATCTTGGTACAGAGCCAGAGGACAAGCTTTTCAAGGCCCATAATCTTTGCAAGTATCTGCGCCGCTTTGTAGATGTTTCTTCTGGCAGAAAAGATGTTGATGATAAGGATCATTATTCTAACAAGAGGCTTAAGATGAGCGGTGATCTTTTGGCTGATCTTTTCCGTACTAATCTTCGTGCTCTGGTCAGCGACCTTCTTTATAATTTTCAAAGAATGGTTAAGAGAGGAAAATTTCCTTCTCTTAAGGTTATTATCAGAGAGAAACTGTTGACTCAGAAGCTTTATTCAGCTATGGCTACTGGTTCATGGGTTGGAGGCAGAAAAGGGGTTAGTCAGAGAATTCAGCGTATGAATTTTCTGGATACTATGAGCCATCTTCAGCGTGTGGTTAGTCCTTTGAGCAGTTCCCAGGAGAATTTTGAGGCTCGTGAATTACACGCTACTCATCTTGGCCGTCTTTGTCCTATTGAGACTCCTGAAGGCACTAATATTGGCTTGAGAAAAAATCTCTCTTTGCTTTCCCAGATTTCCACTGAGGGAGATGAAGAAAAGATTCTTAAGTCTTTTGAAAGTTTTGGTCTTGAGCCGGTGGTTAAGATTATTGAGGATAAAAAAGAATCTCAGCAAGAGGCAAATAAAAATGGTTGAAGTTTATTTTAATAATAAGTATGTTGGAGAAGTTGATGACCCTTATGATTTTGTTGACAGGGTTAAGACAGAGCGTAAGCGCAATCCTGATTTTCAGGAGGCTAATGTTATTTTTGATCATCAGGAAAAGTGTGTTCTTGTGGAGACCTCTCGCGGCCGATTAAGGAGGCCTCTCATTGTTGTCAAGCAGGGTGTTTCCCTCTTGACTGAAAAGCATCTTCAGCAGTTGCAAAAAGGTGAGATAACCTGGCAGGATCTTCTTCAGCAGGGTGTGATTGAATACCTTGATGCTTTGGAGGAAGAGCAGGCTTATGTTGCTTTTACACTTCAGGAATTGACTGCCCAGCACACTCATTTGGAAGTATCCCCTGTGGCTATGATGGGTCTGGCCACTTCTCTTGTTCCTTTTGCTAATTATACACAGGCTCCGCGTATTCTTATTGGTTCTAAGAATCAAAAACAGGCTATTGGACTTTATATTGCTAATTTTCCTCAGAGGATTGATATGGATGTTAATCTTTTGCACTATCCTCAGGTTCCTCTGGTTCAGTCTATTATGCATCCCATCTCTAATTATGACCAGCACCCCTCTGGCCAGAATGTTGTTGTGGCTGTTATGAGTTTTGAGGGTTATAATATGGATGATGCTATCATTGTTAATAAAGGTTCAATTGAGCGCGGTTTTGGCAGAAGTTCTTATTATCGTCCAGTCATTTCTGAAGAGCTTCGTTATTCTGGAGGTCTTATGGATGAGGTTTCTATCCCTGACAAGGAGATTAAGGGTTATCGCAGTGAGCAGGATTATCGCTATCTTGAAGAGGATGGCATTATCTTCCCTGAGGCCAAGGTTGATGAGGGAGATGTTATCATTGGTAAGACCAGTCCTCCTCGTTTTCTGAGTGGGATTGATGAGTATAATCTTTCCTTGAGTACGCGCAGGGAATCATCTTCTGTTCTTCAGCACGGTGAGTCTGGAGTTATTGATTTTGTTAGTATTACTGAAAATCAGGAAGGTAATAAGTTGATTCAGGTTAGGGTTCGTGACCAAAGAACCCCTGAGATTGGTGATAAGTTTACCAGCCGGCACGGTCAGAAAGGTGTTATTGGCTTGATTGTTCCTGATGAGGATATTCCTTTTACTGCTTCTGGTCTTAAGCCAGATATTATTTTTAGCCCTCATAGTATACCTACTAGAATGACAATTTCTCATATTATTGAAGTTGTTGCTGGCAAGACAGCTGCTCTTTCTGGTCGCTATGTTGACGGCACTATTTTTGATTCAGAGTCTGTTGATGATTTGAGAAAAGAGCTTAACTCTCTTGGTTTTAGGGAGAATGGGGTAGAGACTGTTTATAATCCTTATACTGGCAAGGAGCTTAAGGCCAGGATTTTTATTGGCAATATTTATTATCTCAAGCTTAGGCACTTGGTGGCTAACAAGATTCACGCTCGTGCCCGCGGTCCTGTTCAGCTTCTTACCAGACAGCCTACAGAAGGAAGGTCAAAAGAGGGGGGTTTGAGATTGGGAGAGATGGAGAAGGATACCTTTGTTGCTCACGGCGCCTCTTTGACTCTTAAGGAGAGATTTGATTCTGACCGCACTATTGTTCCTGTTTGCGAAAAATGCGGCACAGTTGCTATTTATCAGGAGCAGACTAACAAGAATTATTGTCCTATTTGTCAGGAAAGCTCTGTTAATAATATTGAGATCAGTTATGCTTTTAAGTTATTGCTTGACGAGCTCAAGTCCTTTTGTTTGTTCCCTCGCTTAAAACTCAAGAGTAAATACACTGATTAAATAAAATATGTTAGAAATAAATTCAAATAAATAAGGTAGAAAAAAATTAAACAAGAATAAAACAAAAAATAAAAGGTTAAGGTTATAAAAATGGACCAATACATCAGACAGTATGTTAATCAAAAGGTTTCCCATGTTGTTTTTAGTCTGCTCTCTCCTAAGATGATTAAGGAGATGGCTGCTTCTAAGATTGTTACTCCCGAGCTCTATGATAAGGAAGGTTATCCTGTTGATGGAGGGTTAATGGATACCCGCTTGGGAGTTATTGATCCTGGTCTGCGCTGTAGAACTTGTGGTTCTAAGTTAAAAGAGTGCCTTGGGCATTTTGGTTATATTGAATTGGCTCGGCCAGTAGTTCATATTAATTTTGTCAATGTTATTATGAATCTTCTTAGAAGTACTTGTTCTGAGTGCGGCCGCATTCTTGTGCCTAAGCAGAAGTTTGATCAGGTTAAGGCTGAGCTGGACAAGATTGCTAAGGAAGAGGGTGTTGAATCAAGAAGAAAGGCAGTCAAGGAGGTCATTTCCAAGCTCAAGACCATTTCCAAATGTCCTTATTGCAAGGCTATGCAGAAAAAGATTACTTTGGATAAGCCGCACACTTTTGTTGAGGATGGCAAGAAGATTACACCTATTGAATTGAGGATAAGACTGGAGAAAGTGCCTGATGAGGATCTGGCTTTGTTTGGCATTAATCCTGAGTCTGCCCGTCCTGAATGGATGGTTTTGACTATTATGCCTATTCCTCCGGTTACTATGAGGCCTTCCATCACCTTAGAGAGTGGGGAGAGAAGCGAGGATGATCTTACTCACAAGCTTGGTGATATTGTCAGAATCAACCAGAGGTTGTTTGAGAATATTAATGCTGGAGCACCAGAGGTTATTATTGAAGACCTTTGGGAATTGCTTCAATATCATATCACTACTTTTTTTAATAATAGTGTGGCTCAGCTTCCCCCTGCCCGGCATCGTTCTGGTCATCCCTTGAAGACTATTACTGAAAGAATTAAGAGCAAGGAAGGAAGAATCAGGCATAACCTGGCTGGTAAAAGAACTAATTTTTCTGCTCGAACTGTGGTCAGTCCTGATCCAAGATTAAAGCTTAATGAGGTTGGCGTGCCTATGGAGATGGCGCTTAAACTGACTGTGCCTGAGAGAGTGACTGCTTGGAACATAGAGTATCTTAAGAAGTTTGTTGAAAGGGGGCCTACCAAGTATCCAGGAGCTAATTATGTTGTTCGTCCTGATGGCAAGAAAAAGAGAATCACTGATGAGACTAAAGAAGCCAGTTTGGAAGAGCTTGAACCAGGTTATTTGGTTGAGAGGCATCTTATGGATGGTGATGTGGCTCTTTTCAATCGTCAGCCTAGTCTGCATAGGATGAGTATGATGTGCCATAAGGTTCGTGTTTTGCCTTACAAGACCCTGCGTATGAATCCTTCTGTTA
>CAZPDB010000015.1:0-18334 GCA_964585285.1 uncultured Methanosarcinales archaeon | reverse complement strand
TAAAGAAGCTTGTTGACATTGCTTTCAAGGAAATATTAAAGAGGAGTATTTGTCTCAGCATACTTTCTCCTAAGACTAGAGGATTCACTTTAACTATAGAAATAAAATATTTAGGGAAGAGTTCTATGGGGATGATAATACCTGAGATAAGGATAAGAATGATTCCCAGGGAGATAGCTGCCAGAGTAGAAGTTTCTTCTGATTTAAAGATATGGCCGATAAGCATCCCTATTAGCACAAAGACTGTGCTAGTGATGAGTAGAATCAATAAGGTGTCTGGCAGATTGCTCAATTCTACTTGAAAAAAGAACATTGAAACCAAGATAACCACTAATAATTGAAGGAAGATTATCCAGATTGTTGTTAGAAAGCTTCCCAAGATTAAAACAATATTTTTAACCGGGGAAATACTATTTCTAAAGTAAGCTGGTGATTTTTTTTCTCTTAGAATTAGTGTTGATCCTAAAAGCAATCCCACAAACATCATAATTAACATCACTAAACTTGGAAAAAGATAGTTGAGAGGAGTTTTTTCTGGGACAATTGGTTTAATCTTGGTTGTTACCGGGCTGATAATCTTTTCCGGGCTTTTGACTTCAATTGCTTCTATCTTACTAATCATCCCCTCTATTCTTGTTTTGAGCTGTTCCAGTTCATTTTTCATTGTTTGCAAGTTTTGGATAACCTGATTAAGCTCCTTTTTAATCCCTCCCTCTTCATCGCCTAAAAAAGAATTAATTTCATCAAGTTTATTAACCGCAGCTGTTATCTCAGTTTGGATATTCATTTCCCCTGTTAAACCTATTTCCTGGAAATGTTTAATTTTTAAGTAAAGGCTGGAGATTTGTCTGGTTGCTGCTGTCAGTTCAACATTAAAAAGGGTTCTTACTCCATCACTCATATTTTTGTTGGTTGATGTTTCTTGGATCTGGTCTAGTTTTTCTTGGGCTTGGCTTAGCGTTGTCAAAGCCTCTTCTACAGTTTGGTTATAATCCTCCATTAAAAGTTTCATCTGAGCTAATTCATACCCTTTTAATCCACTTATCTTATTTTTAACCTCTTGCAGCTGACTATCAATGCCGGATAAACTGTTTATTTCTTCCTGTTCCTTTGTTGCCAAAATCAAGGTGATATTTTTATTTTCTTTCAAGTCTTTTTTTAATTCATCTAGTTTATTTATTAATACAGCTGCCAGATTTTCTCCAATTTCTGTTGTTTTATTTCCTAATTCTTTGGAGATAATTTCAATCACTGCATTAGCCAGGTTTATTTTGGAAAAGTCTATGTAAAAATCTATCTCTGTCCCTTCCTCGGTAATCTCTAAGTTTGGGGGAAAGAGCAGACAGGCATTAGTTTCTCCTAATTTTACTGCATTAACGCATTCTTCTTCTGAATTTATTTTTTTCAGATTAAATTTTTCCTCTGTGAGTTTTTCTAGAAAGGATTCAGTTGTTTGACTATAATTGGCTGAATAAACTCCTATATTGAGGGTATAAACCTGTGTTTGGCTTAAGGTTAAACCTAAAAGAAGTATCAGTAGGACTGGTCCAAAGATGATAACTGAAGAGGACCATTTATACCTTAATAATAATTTCAAGTCTTTTCTTAATAATTCTTTTAATACCATTTGTTAAGTTTTTTTAATCTATTTTAGCCAGTTAGCTTTTCTATTTTTTTGCTTCAACCAATTCTTCAAAGATTTCTTTTAATCTTGGTTTTCTCAGGCTTATTTCTATTAGTTTTTCATCTAATTTTTTTAGCTCTTTGAGTATGTGGGGGAGTGCTTTTTCTGGATTTGCTATTTGGATAATTAAATGATGCGGTTCATAAGTTATTTTAGTTATTTTAAGCAATTTATCCTTTTTGAGGTTAGTTGTCAATTTTTCGTAATCTCCTGGATAAGTTTTCAGGATGATTCTATCTTCGCGAGCATAAGCATATCTAAGTTCTTCCACTGTTCCAATTTTTTGTAGTTGGTGTTCATGAAGGATGGCAATGCGGTCGCAGATGGTTTCAATTTCGCCTAAAAAATGAGAAGCCATAAAAATAGTTGTCCCCAGGGAATTTATTTTTCTGATTAGGTCCCAGGTTTCTTTTCTTAGTAATGGATCTAAATCAGCTGTTGGTTCGTCAAGGATTAAGATATCTGGATTGTGGATTAAAGCGCAACCTATATCCAGTCTTTTTTTCATCCCACCTGAAAGATCATTTGCCGGTTGTTTTTTCTCTTTTTTTAGTTCAATCATGTCTAAGATTTCGTTTATATTTTGCTTAATTTCTTTTTCTTTTAATCCATGAAGCCTGGCAAAATAATGTATATTCTCCTCTACTGTTAATTCAGGATAAAATGAAGGTGTTTGTGAGGAAAAGCCAATTCTTTTTCTTGCTTCTTCCAGATTGTTTTTTAATGGAATCAATCCGCTTTCTTGTTTTTCAGAAGAAAATTTTTTTACAAGAATTTCTCCCCTTTTGTAATCTGGTTCTACAAAACCAATAATCAGGTTAAGAAGGGTTGTTTTTCCTGCTCCGCTTTCTCCAATAATCCCAAAGATTTCCCTTCTTTTAATTTCCAGGTTAATCTTTTGAAGAATAGGTTTTTGATTGAATGATTTTGAGACATTCTTCATCTCCAGCATAGTTGAATAGCCTATTAGTTCATCAATAATGTTTTCTTTCCAGCCTGCTCTTAGAAGTTCTTTTCTCAGTTCTAATTTTGTTTTTCCAGCCAAGATGGATTGAGAAATATACTCTTCCAGTTTTTTTATGTCCTTATCTGACTTTTTACCTGGTTTAACAAGCATTTTTTACCTCTTTTTTCCTTTTATTGCTTTATTTTCTATCTGGATTTATTTGTTTTTAAACTTATGGTAAGACAACTATCTTAAAAACCCTTCCAATTACTTTAATTATTATTTTTTAGTTTTTTAACTTTTTCCTTATTTTTGCTTTTTACCTTTTCTTGACTTTTCTACATTTTCTTAACTTTTTTACCTTCTCTTAACTTTTTTACCTTTTCTTAACTTTTCTGCCTTTTCTGATTTTTTTGATTTTTTTAAAACTTTTTAATTTTAGAAAGTTTTTTTAATCCCAAGATATCTTATCCCTGTAAGTTAAAATGATGTGCGATCTTTGCGGTCGGGAAACAGAAAAACTCTATTTAATTGAGATTGAGGGAAGCCAGTTAAAGGTTTGCCAGCCCTGTTCTGCTTACGGCCGAGTGCTTAAAAAGATCATTCCTTCCTCAAAAACCCCAACCCTTTCTTCTTCAACTTCTGAAAACCCTCCTGCTGAGACCAGCTCAGAAGAGACAGTTGAAGAAATTGTTCCTAACTTTTCTAAAATTATCCGCCAGTCCAGGGAAAAGCGTGGTTTAAAACAGGAAAAATTTGCTCAGCTTCTTAATATCAAGGAATCTTTGCTTCATCAGATTGAAAACGGCAAGATCACTCCTTCTTTTAATTTGGCTCGTCGCATAGAGAAATTTCTTCAGGTCAAACTTGTGGAAACTGTTGCTCTTGACAATTCTGCTTTTTTAGCTCAACAGGAAAAGAACAAGCAAAATAAATCTGATTCCTTGACTATTGGCGACTTGATTAATATTAAGAAGAAAAAAAAGAATAATAGTTAATTCTTTCTCCTTTCTCTTGCTCTCCTCACTCTTAAGATTCATTCAATATTTTTTTAGAAAAAGTAAATAATTATCAGGATTAATGCCCCCCATAAACAGAGGGTTATCATCAATCTCCAATCAGTCAGGATTAATTCTGTTTTTCTGGCTATTATTGAACCTTTTTCTATCAGGTAAGCATAGCGAAGGATAGCATAAATAGCCACTGGCAGGCTAATGATTAATAAGGGAAAATCGCTTAAAAAGGAGAAAAGAGTGTAACAGATAATCAGCAGGGTGGTGGTAATTCCAATCAGCAGCTCAATCACTTTTGGGGTGTATCCTTTAGGGATGAATTCTCTGTTGCCTGTGAACTGAAGATTAGCTTTTCTTTTACCTACAGCTAAGAATAAGGCCAAAAAGAATGGGCAAAGCACTAACCAGGGAGAAATCCTAATTATCTTTCCTGGAATTAACACCAGAGCCCCAGAAACAGCTCTCAGGGTAAAGTTTAATCCAATGATGAGGATGTCCAAAAAAGCTTCTTTTTTCAGACGGAGTGAGTAAAAAAGGCTCAAAAGAAAAAGTCCCAGAATAATCAACAAAAAATATGGTGCTAGGAGATAGGATGAGATAATTGCCACTATCAAAAAAATAAAAGCAATTATCAATGCCTCTCCTTTTTTCACTCTTCCCTTGGCCAGAGGCCGATGCATTTTTTCCAGATGCTGCTGGTCTTTTTTTAAATCCACCATATCATTAATAATATAATTGGTTGAAGAAACCAGACAGAGAGTTATAAACGCCAGTAACGCCCTAGGTAGATAACTTTTCACTAATAACCCTTCTATAAAAATTAATGGCAAGAATACCAGTAGGTTCTTGTACCACTGCTCTGGGCGGATTAGTTTTAAAATTTCTCTGATTTTGCTCATACTATATTGGATTTTAGAAATCTATTTATATTTTTCTCCATTTCATTACTAAAATGCCTCAGAAATCCAGTAAAAGGCCTGTTCTTTCTCTTGTTAGAACCAGTCCAGAAAATGTTATACAGGATTATTATCAGCTGATGCATCTTGTTAACTACACCAAACATCTCCATCCCCACCAGGATCTTCTTCTCAAGCTTAATCTTTCTTGGTCTCTTTATTATCCTGCCTGCTCTACCCAACCTTGGCAGCTTCACGGGATCCTAGAAACTTTGCAAAAGGACCATTTTCCTCCTCACCGCTTGTTTCCTCTTGAAAACAAAACAGTTGTCACCAATCCTCAAAAAGGAGCTAAACTTAATAAATGGCTTCCTCTCCTTGATCAGTATCATCTTAGTTTTACCAACCTTTCTAAAGTTAAATGGGTTCCTTACCACCCCAAACATCAGCTTCTTGCTTTGCCTGAAGTTTTTCCTGAAATTCATCAGATTCCAGAAATTTTTCTTAATAAGAATATTCTTCATTTGCCTACTCTTAAGACTCATGGCCACACTACCATCACTGGAAGTATAAAAAATGCTTTTGGCGGTCTTATTAATGAAAAAAGGCATCACTGTCATAAAAAGATTCATCAGGTTCTGGTTGATTTGCTGGCTCTCCAACAGGAGATTCATCCGAACATTTTTGCTGTTATTGATGGTACTGTGGCTGGTTCTGGTGCTGGTCCTAGAACCATGATCCCTCGCCAAACTAATCTGCTTTTGGCTGGTTCTGATCAGGTTGCTCTTGATGCTCTGGCAGCTAAATTGATGGGTTTTGACCCGATGAAAATACCTTTTTTAAAAATGGCTCATGATCAAGGTTTGGGTCTTGCTGATTTGGATCAGGTTGAGATAAGAGGAGAGAATTACAAACAGATAAATCTTAACTTTCAGACCAGAAAGAGCCCGGTCATCTTCTGGGATCAGGTTTTCAGAAAAGGTCCTCTCAAGTTTGTTGAACCTTTTCTTTTTCACAGTGGTTTGTTTAAGCTCTGTGTTTTTGGCTCTGCTTTCTACCATGATTATCTCTGGTACCCTACTATTGGCCAATCCCGCATCAGAAAATTTAAGAAAACTGAGTGGGGTAGGTTATGGCAGAAGTATTAATTTTAATTTTTCCTTTTCATCTTTTCTCTCCACCACATCCCCATCATATCTCCCAACATCTGCTTGGCTGCTTTGCTCACTCTTAACACATTCTGTCTATAATCATATTTGATTGGTATCTCCTTGATCCTATAATCTTTTTTATTGGCTTTATACAAGAATTCTGTGTCCCAGACAAATCTTTGTTCCTTGACTTTAATTTCTTTAAAAATTTTTTTCTTAAACAATTTTAATCCGGCTTGGATATCCTCTTGTGTTATACCAAAGAGAAACTTCACCATCTTTCTATAAATCCAGCTAGCTATTTTTCTTTTTAGAGGAATTTTTTGTTTAGTGATATACCTTGAACCAATTAAGATATCATAACCATCTGCTTCCTCCAAAGCCTTTTCTAAAAACTCAATAGGATAACTTAAATCATCATCAATCATTAACACCCATTCATACCTTGCTTTTTTTATTCCTGTATTTAACCCGTGGCCTTTGCCTTTTTGATACAGACAGAGACCTTTGATTCTTTTTTTCCTCTTCAGTTTTCTCACTTTTTTAAAAGTCTCGTCCTCGCTTGTTTGAGAAGCCAGGATTAGTTCATAATCTTCAATCTTTTTTTCTTTTCTTAATTTTTCCAGATAGTTTTGGCAGTGAGCAACTGTTTTTTCCAGAAATTTTTCTGAGTTGATTGTTGGAATAACTACTGATAATTTTATTCCTGGTTCTTTTCTATTGCTTTCTTCCTTTTTTCTCCTCTTTTTTTTCATTTTTTACCTTTTTCTTCCTTCTCTCTCCTATTTCTCCTTCCTTCTCTCTCCTATCTCTCCTTCCTTCTCTCTCCTATCTCTCCTTCCTTCTCTCTCCTATCTCTTTTTTCTAATCAATTGGTATGCACCTTTTTCTGTTTTGTTATAAACAGTTATAAATTTTTGGTTCTCTTCTAATTCTTGAATAAAGCTTTTTTTTTCTGCTTCACATTTTTCATCTTGTGGTAAACACCACATATCTTGACTGCTGATGATTATCAGATAAGGCTCTTCTTTTCTTAATTTTTCCCTTAATTCTTTAATCCTTTGCTGGGTAAAGATGGGATAATATATCAATTCCTCAGCTTTTCCTCCCCAGAGCAGGTATCTTGGGCTTGAGCTCCAGATTAGTGTTTTTGCCAGTTGAGGATTATCTTTCAGATAATTAACCAGTTCTGGGTTGGGTTCTTTAAAATCATAATTTATTTTTGTCCAGCTTGTTATTTGTATTGGCAGGCATAATAAAATAAGGAGGGTGGCCATTATTGTTCTTACTTTGCCTGACTTTAATCTTAAAAGCTGTCCTAATTTGATTATTCCATAGCTGCTGGTTAAAGCAAAATAAGGCAGCACGATTAAAAGCAGTCTTGTTTCCTGATGTTTGATCAGGGAAAAATAAAAAAGGAATAATACTCCTATCATTAGCAGCAATCCAGTTAGTTTTTTTCCTGTTAATTTTCTTGTTAATTTTTTTTCTTCTTTTTTCTGATCTTTTCCTATCTTAAACATAAAAAATAAGCTAACTAAAGAAAAGATTACTAAAGGCATTTCCTTGATTAATCCTGTTAAATAAAAAAAGTTCTGGGGATTCTGGCTTAAAATGTCATTATTAGCTACTAAACTGGCTAGGTTGACTGAGTAAAAAGGATTTGCATAAACAATCCAGTTAATTAAAAAATAAGGCACAATCAAGATCAGAAAACCGGCTAAGTACACTCCTGCTTTTTTAACCTGCTCTGATTTATAAAAAGAATCTTTATCATTTTTATTAAACAGAATGTAAAAGAAGACAAGTGGAAAAATAAGTGCTTGAGTAAATCTGGTTAAAAAACCTGCTCCTAACAACAGTCCGGATAAAAAATAATTCTTTTTTTTAATCAACACCCAGAACGAAATTAAAACCAGGAAAACAGAAGGCAGGGAACTAAGCATAAAATTTCCATAATAGAAAAAAGTCGGGCACAAACTCAGGAGTATGGCTCCGATTAATCCTGCTCCCCTTGATAATTTTTCTCCTAACCAGTAAACCAGAATAATTATGCCTAAACTTGCCACTATTTCCATTACGACTGCCAAAAAGATAGTTGTTTTCACCGAAAAAATTTTCCAGAGCAAGCCTAAAAAAAGGGGGAAAAGTGGCGGCCGAATAGACTCAAATAATCCTGTCTGGCCAAAACTTAAAAAATATTTTCCCATCCCCAGATAAACTGTTTCATCCCAGAACAGGGGGTGGCTTTTATAGAAAATGATTCGTAAAAAAAGGTTTACTGTCAGAACAATGAGTAGAGTAAGAAAGATATAATTTTGTTTGAGATTTTTTTTCAACATTCTGTTTGATCAAATGCTTGGCAGAGAATTTCTCCCAACCTTTTTTTGTAAATCACTCCTTCATATTTTTGTCCATTGATAACTATTGAAGGCAGTTTAGTAATATTATATCTTTTCATTAATCCCTCCACCATTTTTTCATCTTCTGCCAGATCTATATTAATAGGGAAATTGAGCAGTCTATCCTCGTATTTTTTCTTATAATAAGTTAAAACCACTCCCTGGTCCGGACAGATTTTACAATCTTCATCAGAATAGAAATAGAGTATAGTTACCAATGGCAGTTCGCAGGCTTCTTTTATTTTTTCTGCTATCAACCAGTATCGCAGATTGGATAAGAGATAGGATCTTTTCAAGAGAATATATTTTTTCTTGTTGAATTGGCTTTCTTCTTCATAAGCTTCAAGTTTTTCCAGGGCATACCCTAGATCTGCCAGGGTGTCTTCTAATTCCAGCCGCAGTATTGGACAGGAGGCATTCTCTTCTAATAATTGGTTAAGATAAATCATCTGCACCTGCAGGCTTTGATAATCAGTTTCCTGTTCTTCTCTTTCTGAAAGTACCCAGCGCACTCTTTCATTATCAATAATTATCCCCAAAGCTATGCCTAAAAGGAAGATTAGTCCAGCAATCACTCCTGCTGTTAAAAACCTCTTTTTGTCTTCTTTTTTCATTAACTTTATTTTTAGGAGAATTCCTTTTTATACTTTATGGTTATTGGTCTTATGATGTTGTTATAATCAACCCTTAAAAAAGAAAAAAATTCTAAACATGTTAGAGTTTTCACCATTCCCATTTATCTTTTCTGAAATAAGTTTGATAAATAGCTGCCAGGCCAAAAATGCTGATAAAAAGATAATAGATTATCAAGTAAGGGACAACATAGAGTGAGCGCCAGGTTTTCATTGTCTCTCCGCTGTATTTGTGAGAACAGTAGAGAATAACAAGTCCAATAAGGATAAGACTTGCAAATATCAGGAGCAAGCCCAAATTTTTATTTAGAAAGTCTATCCTTAGTTGCCAGTTTAAAATATATGGCAGCAGGTCAAAGCGAATTATGTAAAAGTGTCTTAGTTTAGTTAAAAGAGGGTATAATGTTAAATAAAGGAAAAAGCACAGGGAGGCCAGATATAGGACATAACCATAAATATTAACTGGTACCTGGAACAAGCCAAAAGCGCCGTATTTTTTGTTAAAAAGTATGTGTTGATATTTTTTCAGGTTATAAATCCCTCCTTTGTACCACCTTAATCTTTGTTTGTATAATCCTTTAAAATTATTTGGTGCAATTGTTTCTACCCAGGATTCTGGACATTGTTTAAGTGTGTAACCATAATTTTGTAGTCTGTAGCCTATTTCCTGGTCCTCGGTTATTGTTTCCTCATCAAATCCTCCAACTTTATTGATTATTTCTGTTTTATAAAGACTGAATGGTCCTGGAGCCACATAAACTGTCCCGATTATACTCAATAGTTTTCCCATATAAGCTGCTACAATGTATTCTATCCATTGCATTTTTTGAAAGAAATTTTTTGGTTGGTGTATTTTCATCACTGGGGTTACTACTGCCAGCTCTTTTTTATTTGTTCTTTTTTTATTAAAGGCTTTGTTTTCTTCATTAAAATAGGCCAGCATTTTTTTGAGGGTTTTTCTTTTAACCATTGAGTCTGCGTCCAGACAGGCAAAGTATTTGCCTTTAAGTTGTTTCAGGGCATTGTTTAGTGCAGCTGCTTTGCCTTGATTTTTCTGCTGGATTAATCTTATCCACGCTCCTGGATATTTCTTTATCACCTCTTTTACTTTCTGAGCTGTCCTGTCTTTACTGCCGTCATCTATCACCAGAATTTCCAGTTTTTCTTTAGGATAATCAAGATTAATGACTGATTTCATGGTTTTTACTATTGATTTCTCTTCATTATAAGCTGGGATAACTATGCTAACAATAGGTAATTTGCCTTTTTTCAGTTGGGGCAAGACTTTTTTGTAGTCTATTAATACTAACAGCCAAAAGACTGAACAATAAAGACAGAGAGCATAGACAACCCAGAGCAGGAGTTTCATTACAGCTAACATTTTATTTTCTTGATTTTTTCTTATTTTATTATCTTTGTTTTTATCGGTTTTAGATGGTGGCAGTGTTTTTTAGGGGTTTATAATATTTTTTACTTTTATCTTTATAAAGTTTACTTTTTCCTATACTAGTTTATCTTTTACAACAAAAACCCTTGGTTAAATCCTACACTTACTACTCATTAGTTAGGATTAAGTAGTTAGAACTAAAATGTAAATTTTAACTAGACAAAACTTTTAACTAGATAAAACTTCCCATATCTCTGTTTTTTCATTTTCATAGATTTTCTCAAAAGTTTCCTCATCTCTAAGCAGGAAAAGCAGGTCTTGATTTTCTTCTATCCATACATCTTCTTTCATTGAGGTATCAATGAAAATATAACTAATCTGGTTTTCTTCTAATAATTCCTTGGTTGGCTTGAGATATCTCTCATAAAAAATTGCTCTCATAAGCTCTTTTTTCATTTGTGGTTGTTGATAATACCCTGGTCTGGGCATAAAAAATGGTTCTGTCTGCCCATAATAAGCTATCCATAAACCTCTCTTCTCCTGACTTAACACTTTTCCTACTCCTTCTCCCTCAATCTCTTTTTTTTCTCCTAAAAATTCCAGTGCTTCTTTTATCTCCTCATCTGGTAAAACATTGGCCAACCCTTTGATTGTTGCCAAGGTAGAGAAGAGTATTCCCAACAGTAACAGAAATAAGGTGATGTTCCTGATATTAAGCGTACTCCATCTCCTTTTATAGATTGAGAATAATCCCTGAGCTGCCAGGGGACTAAAGACAAAAAGCAGATAACTGTTTAATTCTGGCTCAAAGGTCAAGGAATAAAAAACAAAGACTAAAAGAATTATTAGAAATTTTGAACTGCTCCGATAAAGAGAGGAGAGTCTCATTCTTTTCCAATAATAAAAACCAATCCCGACCAAAATTAAATAATAAAAAGAAAATCCAAATTCTCCACCTAACTCAGTTAATAATTCCCTGGAAAGTTCTAGGTTTTTGTAGTTGAGGTTGTTGATAAATGGAAAGATTGATGAATCAGCCTGATTAAAAAGAAAAGCATAGTAAGGTACAGCCAAAAAAAGGATAAGAATGACTATAGCTAAAAAGTCCTTTCTTCTCTTTTTCTCTGCCCAAAACAGAAAAGGATAAAATATTAAGCAAACTCCAATGAATTCTGAAGGATTATGGATTACTAAAAGAAAAAAGCTCGCTGCTGAAAGAACATTGTTTTTCCTTAGAAAAAAATAGACTCCTAGCAAACCAAAAAGAACTGGTAGGGCTTGTTGCCCGCAAAAAACTCGGAAGAATATTGGTGCAGTTATCACCAGGAGCAAGGAGATGAATTTTTGTTTTGTTCCCAACTCAAATAGTTTAAGAATCTGGTAAAAAATAAAAATAACTAAAATTGAGATAACTACTGGCAGAATTTTAAGACTCTCTTCCAGGGAAACCTTAGGAAGGAGGTTTATTAGGTAATAGAAATAATCAGTTGGTCTTACTCTTATTCTTTTTTCTAAACCATACTTGCTCAAATCAGTCAGGAAAAGTTTTCCTCTTTTTATGCCCTCCTCATAATCCAGGATAGGTTCCATTTCTCTTATTACCAAAGCTCTAAAATAGCTCTCCTCCTCAAAGAGTGTCTTATTGCCCAGAGAAAATCGAATCAGCCATGGCGAAGAGGCCAGAATCAAAGTCAAGATTAGAACTGCTCCTAACCATTTCATTTCCATCCTCGTATCCCTGCTTATCTCAATTTTATTCTGATTTTTTTTATCTTGATCTCTTTCTGAATTTTCCTTTTCTTCCTTTTTTTGTTTTTCCATTTTATTATCAGGATAATTTCTTTCTTATCACCACTAATTGACAGGCTGATTCATAGATTTTAATCCCTCCTGATTGATAGACCACTGGAAAACATTTCTCGTCTTTTTCCAGTCTAAACTCTTCTACTCCTAAGTACTCCTTTGTTCTGGAACTGAGATAAATATACTCTATGTTGTACTCCTCCATGATTTCCACTGTTGGAGTTGTTGAACTGCCTTGATAAATTTTTTTCAGGTCTGCTAATCTTTTATCTGCTTCTGGAGCCAGAAGAAAGTTTTCATCCAATAAGTTTTTTCTTTTAGCCAGGGCAGTAATCAAGTATCCTTCCCTAGGTGCTGCCAGAATCTTATCTCCTTCATCTGTTTCCATCCTCAACCATTTCATAGCCTTCATTTCCTCATTTCCTAATGAAGTGGTTATTTCTTTTTTAGCTTCCCAGAATGAAGGAAGAATAGAAGTGGTTATAAAAAGAGTGGTAATGCTTATAAAAAAGTAAATTTTAAAATATTTGGTCTGTGCTAGTTTGGTCTTAGCCATATACTTCCTGAAAGTTGTATAATGCTGGCTAAAAAGAATGCTCAAGGTAATTCCAAATATCATCAATCCCAGATTTAAGCGAATGGTTTTTGTCCAGAGCATTATGCCAGTTGAGAGAGCTAAGGCAATCAATACATATGCTTCTTTATTCTTTTTTATTAAGATTTGGTTGATAATGGAATACATCCCATAAATAAAAGGGATAAATCCTAACAGATAAATAGCTCTGATGAAAGTGAACTCCCTAAAATAATTTTTAACCAGCTCCTGGGGTATCCCCTGCCAAATGATGTTCAAGCCCAATTCCAGGAAAGCCTTTTTATAAAAAATAAGCAGAACCCAAACTGTCAACAAGGTTATAATCAAGGCAGCTTCTTTTTCTCTTGATGAAATTTTGATATTTTTAATATAACTTAATAAAAAATAAAAAAGCAAGCCCACTACCAGGATGATGGCTGCTGGACTGTTTAGTAAAAGGAAAAAATAAGCTGTTAAGAAATAGAATAAATAGATGTGTTTTTCCTCTAATCTTTGATAATAATAGATAGTTAAAAAAAGAAGAGGGATTAATAAGGCATTGGAAGTTGCTGTATTGATTGTTTTAGCATAGAAGATAGGCACAAATCCTGAGACAAAAGCAGCAAGGATTGCTGCTTCTTCATTCATGGTTATTCTTTTGGCCAGCCAAAAAACAACAAAGATAACCAGTGAAGCCATAAAATTAGACAGTATTTTAGCTGTTAAAGTCAGGGGCATGAAAAAGGATCCCATTGCCAGCAGATAAGGCAGGAGTGGAGCTTTCAGGTTTAATCTGCCTCCATAACTTAGCTCGTCTTTGACTAGGGGTAATCCGCTTTGTCTTATTTTTTCTGCTTGTCTTAGATATCCATAGCTGTCTATAGTCAGGTAAGGCTGTTGAAAACTAAAATAGAATCGGCTTGCTAGAACCAGGATAAAGATACCTAGAAGGATTAAGCCTATTTGTTTTTTCTTCATGGTCAGAACTTATCTTTAATAGTTTAAAAGTTTTCTCTTTAATGCCCTAATTCTAAAAGTTTAAGATCTGTTTCCAGTTCCATTAATGTGTATTTAAAGAAGTGTTTGCTGGCTTCATCTTTTAAGGAGTGGTAAATTTCCTTAAACTTGTTAAAGTAATCCCTTGCTTTTTCTTTATCTTGCACTTCTAAGGCAGCTGTTACTTTTTCTGCCAGTTCTCTTAATTCCTCTTCTTTTGATTCTTCCTCTATTACCTCTGGTTTGTGAAATATTGGCCGGGCTTGTTTAGCTCGCACCTTTTTTTTCTCTGCTAATTCCTCATCTACAAACTGCTTTATTTTCTCCCCGCCCACAAACTCTTCTTCTCTGGCCAGTCTGCTCCTTAGTTGTTCCAGTCTTTCTTCTTCTCTGCCCAGTAATTTTCTTCTCAGGTCAACCTCTTCTAAAAAGCGTTTTTCCTGCTGGACTTTTTTGTTTAATCTTTCTTCTTCATCTCTTAATTTCTCCACTTTTTCTTTAAGCTCAGGATATTCTTTTCTCAGGGCATAAAGGGTTTTTTTGTTAAATTTGTATTTATTGATTTTTGCTTCTTGTTTTTTGATGTTTTCCTCTCTTTTTCTTAGCTTCTCTTCCAATTTTACCAGTTCCCTGGTTTTCTTTTCAAATTCTTTTTCTGCTTCTTTCACTGTTTTTTTCTCTTCTTCCATCTCCTTCTTGTCTTTCAGGAATTGCGAGTGAGCTTTTTCAAAATAATCTATTTTAGCTAGAATTTCTTCTTCCTTCTCATCCAGCGACTCGTGGTCTTTTTCTAATTTTTCTGCTGCTTTATTTAATTCCTCCTCTTTTTCTTCCAGCAGCTTGCCTTCTTTTCTGGCTGCTTTTAATCTCTCTTTGAGAAGTTTTTCATATTCTTTCAGCTCAAAAAATTTCTGGTCAATGTGTTTCAGGATAGTATTGGATGATTGGGATATATCAGTCAATTCTTGCTTAAACAGGGGCAATTTTTCTTCTATTATTTTTTTTACTTCTTTGATATTTTCTTCTGCTTTTTTCAGGCTCGCTTGTTTCCTTAGCAGTTCTTCTCTGTTAATTATTAATTGTTGCCCAATAGTTTGCAGTTCTTGTTCTTTTTGCAGCATCTCTGTTTCCTTTTTTCTCACTGTCTTATCTCTTTCTTCCAGGTTAACCAGATTCTTCTTTTTTTCCTTTATTTTGGCTTCTTCTTTCTGCAGTTCTTGATTTTTAATTTTTCTTTGTTGTTCCAGTTCTTTGAGTTCAAGTTTCTTTTGCAGAAGATCTTTCTCTGCTGCTTGTTTTTCTTTCAAGAATTTTTTTGTCCCCTTTTCCAGCTTTTTCTTTTTTTCATCCAGTTCTTTTTCTTTTTCTTTTAATTGTTTTAATTTTTCTGCAATTTCTCTCGCTTTAATCTCATTTTTTTCATATGTCTCTTTTTTCTTTTTTAATGATTTGTCCACTCTTTGCAACAGCTGGTTTTTTCCCTCCAGTTCTTTTTCTTTTTCTTTTATCTTTGCTTCTAATTCTTGAAAATGATTCCCAGCTTTATTTATGCTCTCTACTTTTTGCTTGACCTCTTCCTGTTTGGCTTGGTGGATTTTATCTTTTTGTTCTTTTTTAATCTCTAATTGATTAACTTGCTCTTCTAGTTTCTTTTTCTTCTCTGCTAACTGCGTGAGTTTTTTCTCCTCTGCCTGTTCTTTTTTAGTCTGTTCTTTTTCCTTTTTCTCCAGCAGTTCTAATCTTGCTTCAATCTCTTTTTCCTTTTTCTTAAGTTCATTTACTCCTTTTTTAATCTTCTCAGGCGCTTCTAAATAAGGTGCTAAGAATTCTTTTTCTTTTTTTGCTTTTTCTATTTCCTGCTGGATTTGGTCTTTTTTCCCTTTTAAAGCTCCTATTTTTTGTTGATGCTTTTTCACTTCCTGGACTGCCTTCTTTTTCTTATGTTTTTGCAGTTGGTTTTGGGTTGATTTCAATTCTTTTTTTAATCCCTTTAATTTTTGTTTGTGCTGGGAAACCTTTTTCTCCAGTTCTTCTTTTTGATTTTTAAGTTCATAAGTTTTGTCTTTGAGCTGCCGTTCTACTTTGCGCAAATCAGATATTTTTGAAAGAAAGGTCTTTTTCTTTTCTTCCTTGGCTGAATATTTTGGTGGTGGAGAAGGGGGTTTTATTTTTGATTTCTTAAACCAGGGAAATATCCTTTTCTTCTTCCCTCTATCCGCTTCCTCTTTCTTATTCTTTTCATCTCTTTTTTGTTTCTCCATCACTGGTGGTTTAGGTAAGCTAAGCTCTCTTTTATTCTCCTTCCTTACTCTTTTATTCTCCTTCCTTACTCTTTTATTCTCCTTCATTAGTCTTTTCTTCTTGTTTGTTTTATTTCTGGATTTTTTTTCAGCATTGCTTTTAGATTTCCTTGATTTCTTAGAACTCTTTTTAGATTTGTTGTTAGATCGCTTTTTAGACTTTTTCCTTGACTTCTTAATCTCTTTAGAATTCTTTCTAGACCTCCTTTTTTCTGCCATTGGTTTATTTAAAAACGGGTTATTTAAAAACTTTTTTAATTTTTACCCTGCCCTCCTAGATAGTTTTAATTAAAAAGATTAAAATCAACACATTTATAAATCCTTTCTAACTCCCCAAGTTTATGGCTCAGGAAAAGTATTGTTCAAGCTGTAAGAGAAGAATTACTAATATGGCTGGCACTGCTCAGTTTAAGTGTCCTCACTGCGGTCAGACAGATTTTATTAGGTGTCAGCATTGTCGTGAGATTGCTGCTAAGTACAAATGTTCTCAATGCGGTTTTGAAGGTCCTAATTAATAATTAAAATTTAAAACTTAAAAATGGCTAAGGTTATTATCACCCTTCAGATTATGCCGGAAAGTCCTCAGACCGATTTAGAAGCTATTAGAACGCAGACAGAAGAAGCTGTTAAAAACTTTGGGGGCGAGGTTGGCAAAGTAGAACAAGAACCAGTTGCTTTTGGCCTCAAAGCATTGAAGATCTTTTTTATTATGGATGAACAAAAAGGTTCAACTGAAGAATTGGAAAAAAAGATTGCTGATTTTCAGGGAGTAGCTTCTGTTGAAATCACTGATGTTCGCCGAGCTGTTGGTTAAATTCATCTAAATTATAAATTCTTTTAAATCACAGAATTTTTCAAATTTCTAGATTAGGCTTTCTCCATCTAAATCCTTAGGAATTTTCATCCCTTCTAATTTCAGGATTGTTGGTACTATATCAAAAATATTGCTTTGATTTTCTGAACTCCTTTTTTCTTTTATCTCTTCCTTATTTATCTCCCCTATTTTTTTCATGTTTATGGTATGCCCCTTTTCCATTTTTTTTATCTTTTTTGTGTTTTTTGTGTTTTTTGTGTTTTTTGTGTTTTTAATTTTATTCATCTTTTTTATTTTTTCTATGTTTTTATCATAGATAATCAGGATTCCTTCTTCCCTATGTGCCCCTGTCTGGTTCTGGGGATGTTTGACAAAGATTTTATTGTGATTAGAAAAAAAAGGATAAGCAATATATTTATAATTGTCCATGACCACAAAAAGATCAGGTCCTTGAATTGAATTGATTCGCACCAATTTTGTCAATATCGATTTTCCTTTTGAAGGCAATCTCATCTGTCTCAAGGCTTGAATTGTCTTGTTCATTTTTTCTTCATCAGATAATTGCTTATTTCTGTGATTCATATGCACCAGTCCCATCTGGCCTAATGAGAAACAGACTGTTCTTTTCCAGTCAATATCATTATAAGATAAAAAGAAGTTGTCAACAATAAATTTCCTGATGTGTTTGTTGGAAATAAATGAGTTCTTATTCACTTTTGCTTTTGAACCGGCTTGATAGATATTCTTTGGGGTTAGGCCCATATCAAAATATAATTTTTTTATTTTTGTCCAGGCATTTTTTTTCAAAAAAAGAAGTTTTTTCTTTAAAAAATAAGTGTTCAGATTCACCACCCCATCTAACTGGCCAAATCCATGGTCAGAAGCAATAATTAAGGTATAATCCTTGAATTTTCTCATTATTTTTCCCAAAGTCTCATCTATAATTTGGTATGCTTTTTCCACTCTTTCTTTCTGATGCCAGAAATTGTGGGAGATTAAGTCGGTTAACTGAAAAACAGCAAACATCAGCTCTGGTTTGAATTTTTCCATTAATAAGAAGAAGGTTTTTTCCTGAATTTTATGAACTTCCAGGCATTTCTTGAGATAATCTTCAGAAGATTCTTTTTCACTTGATGGCAGGATCTGGTAATCCTTGTTAATCTTTTTTTTGATAAATTTATTCAGCCAGTTCGGATAACAATAAGTTTTGCCATAAGGGGTCATCATCCCTGTCAACATAAAACCGTTTAACTTAAAGGGAGGATAACTTCCAGGAATGTTCATTAATCCCACTTTTTTTCCTTGTTCCAGAAAATAATCCCAAAGGCATTTTCCTTGAATATCCTGACGATTATTAAAAGAGATTTTTTCCTTAACTAATTTAGAAAAATCAAACACCTTATGTTTTTCTGGTTTCTTGCCTGTTATCATTGAAGGCCAGGCTGGGATAGTTACTGGAGGGATAGTGGAAAGCAAACCAGTATAATGTCCTTTCTGCATCAAAAACCTAAAACAAGGCAGTTTTCCTTCAGCTACCATTGGTTTAATTATGTCAAAAGTTGCTCCATCAACCCCAATAAGAATGATTCCTTGCTTTTTTGTTGGCATTTTTCCTTTTAATTTAAATAAAGCAGCTTAAAAAGTTTTAGTTACTCTTGTGGTTATTTTACCTTAAGAGTGTTTTAGATTTAAGTCCAGCCTGTTATATCATTAAGCTAGTTTTTGAAAGTATAAAT
>CAZPDB010000014.1:7482-18701 GCA_964585285.1 uncultured Methanosarcinales archaeon | reverse complement strand
TGTCCTTCTAATGATGAAGCTGTTAATCTTGAAAGTTATCAATTAAACAACCATTCTTTCCAGCAACCCATCAATCAAGACATTGATCTCTGCCCTGATTTTAATTACACTTATAACATCACTTTTAATAAGACTGCTGTTTATCTTAACTGTCAAGGCACAAAAATCAACCTTAACCAGACCATTCTTCAACAGGATTATATGGATTTGTTAAAGAATTGTAATTTTGAAAATGGCACTTTGAACATCAGGAATAATTACAGCGAGATTGTTTCTACCTCTTTTAATCATAGTCCTCTTGTCTCCTTGGATATAAAAGGCAGTCAACATTATATTGATAGGATTATTGTCAATAATTTTAAAACAACTAATATTGAATCTAATCAAACTATTTTAAAAGATTCTATTTTTGCTAATCCTTCTTTCTCGCAGAGCACTTTGAATATTAAGGGTAAAAATTTCAGCGGTGATAACATCACTACCTACTATGGTAATGGAGGTATTAATATTCAGGGGGTTCAAGCTAGATTAACCAATTCTGAGTCTTATTATTCTTCTGGTCCTGGTTGGGCAGTTTCTGCAGATAATGCTGCCCTTATCAATATTTCTTCTTATTCAGCTAACCAGGGAATTTATGTTTTTGGTAATAATCTTCTTCTTAACTCTTTTACCATCCAAAACTCCACTAATAAAGGTATTTATATCATTCCAGGAAAAAATAATTTTAATATTAGCGACGGAGTCATAAATGGTTCCAGTATTGGTGTAGAATTAAGAGGGGAGAATGGTTTTATTTCAAACATAACTATTAAAAACATCTCTCAGTCAGGTATTTATCTTGAAGGAAAAAATAATTCTATTCGTAATTCTTTTATTGACGGACTTTATGGTCTCCTCCTTAACAACACCAACAACAACACTATCTTTAACAACACTATTTATAACAACACTTATGGCCTCTACCTTGAAAATGCCACTAACAACACTATCAACAATAATACCATCTATAACAACACTTATGGTTTTTTCTTCATTAAAAATTCAACTTTAAACAATATAAGATTTAATCACATTTTTAACAATACTAATTATAATGCTCAGACCAATCAGGTTGGAGATGTTAATCTCTCCCAAAATTTCTGGTATGAAAATGTCTGCGCTCCTATTCTCTTCTCTACTTATGACAGAGGAGACAATCTTACTTTAGGCAATATCATCATCAATAATTTCTATAACAAAACCAATCAATTAGAACCATGCACTTGCTCAGTCAACAATGATTGCAAGAGATACACTATCTGCAACACTTCCTGCCAGTTCTGTCCTACTCTGGGAAGAATCAACCCAGCAGCATATAACAGCACCTCATACACAGCCCAGCAAAACACTGATTTTTGTCAAGATCAGGAATATATTCTCACCTCCGGAACAACCTTTAACACTGACAATATCAGAATTGATTGTCATAACAGCACCTTATCAGGCAACAGTTCAGGAACAGGTATAACTTCTATTACTCAATCCAATCTTAATCTTACTAATTGCACTCTCAATAATTATCAGACTGCTCTTTCTTTGGGAACATCTAATGCTCAGGGATTTGCTGGAACTCACCTTAAAATTATCAATTCAGCCACAGGTTTTAATCTCCAATCCACTTTTGGTCTTGATTTTGAAAATATTTTTTTCAACAATCTCACCACTGCCATTAACGCCTTTTCTCTCACCAAGAGCCAATTTTCTGACTTAACCATTAAAAATATTTCCAATGCCGGAATTAGATTTTTCAATTCAGACAATAATACTATTCTTCACTCAGTCATTGACGGACTTTACGGTCTCCTCCTTAACAACACCGACAACAACACTATCTTTAACAACACCTTCTATGATAACACTTATGGAATTTATTTAGAAAATTCCTTCCAAAATAACATCACCAGAAACAATATCACTAACAACACTTATGGTCTTTACAATAAGAATTCTACCACCAACCTCTTCAATCATAATCTGCTTTATAATAATTCTCTTTATAATTATTACAATAATCAAACCTTAAATTCTAATGCTACACCTGAATATTGGGGCACCACCCAGTGCACAGCCATAGCTCAGAGCATTTTTGATTTTAGTGACAACCCTGTTTTTGGTTTGGTTGATTTTCAGCCCTTTTATACCAATGCCTCGCTCACTGCTTTGCAAAACTGCCTTCCTCCTAATGCTTCTCTTAACATCTCTCCTTTGACTAATAATTGGGCCAGGAGTATTATCAATCTTACCTGTAATGTTACTGACCCTGCTGGAGAAGCTATCAAGCCAGAAGATTACCATTACTGGTATAGTCTTAATGATGATGGCACTGGTTATACCGACTGGCCTATTGAACACTGCAATAAAAGCTCTTGTCTTTTTTATACTCCTGTATTAAGTGACGATACTCTTTCCTGGTTCTTTTGCCAGGGTGAAAATGCTTATGGTCTTGAGTCAGACATTGCTCATAAAAACATTTCTGGTATTGATAACACTCTTCCAAGAGTTAGTTCTTATGTTAAAGACTTTAATTTTAATGTTGAGCAGTGCAACCACACTCTTTATATTAATGAATCTGATATAGTCATTAATGCCAGTGATGACACTTCAGGTCCTTGGCAGATTATTTTCTGCAAACATAACCGCTCCCAGCCCTGCACTAACTGGCAGGTTCATAATGTTACAGAATACACCCTTTATTTTTCCTGTCCCAGTGGTGTCTGTAATTATACCCTGGATTATTATGCTCGTGATTATGCTGGGAATAATGCCACTCTGCATTCCAAGAACATCACTGTTTCTGACATTTTCAGCAACCCTGTCTGTGATCATCCCTGTGTTATCATCAACACCACTTTTCTTGATTCTTTTTGTGAGAACAGCACTAAGATAGATTCTACTGTGCTGAACAGCTCTAACATCAACTGCAATAATATAACTTCTACCTATGAAGACTGGACTACTTGTCTTAATTCAGAAAAGCACTATACCAACAGCTCTCACTCCTCTAATACTAACTGTTACTTATACAACACCACTGAGATCAGGTCCACTTGTCTTAACTCTACCAAAAATCATTCCACCAGCCTTGACTCAACAAACACTAATTGCCA
Organism: uncultured Methanosarcinales archaeon; assembly: GCA_964585285.1. Taxonomy (GTDB): domain Archaea; phylum Nanobdellota; class Nanobdellia; order Woesearchaeales; family CAZPDB01; genus CAZPDB01. The sequence goes on along the minus strand of CAZPDB010000014.1, from coordinate 15,555 downwards.
GGTTATTTCTTCAACTGAGAACAGCACCCAGTGTATTAATTCAAACCTCACCACTTCACATATTGGTGATTGTCTGGTCAGAAACTCAGTTATTATCAACTCTACTTTGTCCAAGTCTGATCTTTACCCTCATAATTGTATTATTATCAATTCAACTATTAACAATTCAAAGATAACTAATGGTGTCATCCTCAATTCTAATCTTCAAAGCACTGAAATAACTGATTCTTTTATTAACAGCTCAACTCTTCCCCATTCTATCATCTCTTTTTCCAATCTTTTATCAACCACTTTTTGCGATGATAACTTTAATGTCAGTGATGCTTTTATTGAAGAAGAATGGATGAGTGATGGTGTTATCATCTACAATTCAACTCAGTATTTTGGACCTTTAAACATCTCCAGCATTTGCACTGGAGCACCTGGCATACCTTATTTAACACCAAATGTTTATATCACTTCTCCAACTCCTAACATCACTGTTAATGGTCTTATCAACATTACTTATTATTCCAGCACTAACAAAACCACTGCAGAGATTAGCATTGACGGCAGCGCCTGGATTCCTACTTATTCTAATAATTCTTATTCCTGGAACACCACCACTTACGCTGATGGAGCCCACACCATCCAAGTCAGGGATTACAATCCTGCTGGCTATGGCTACTCCCAGACCATCCTCCTCTACACAGACAACAATCCAGCCATAGGCGCCCTCACCATAAAACCACAACTAACCAAAAACTACTCACAAATAAACCTCACCTATTCTGGACATGAAACAGGACTAACCATCTCCATCAACCAAACAGAACACCAAAAAATAAACACCACCGCCATCACCCCCATAACCTTCACTGACAACAATGATGGAACCTACTCTGCCAACAACATAAAAGTCAACTCCATAGAAGGAATAAAAATCATCACCGCCCAAGTCAATGACAGCCTTGACAACACCAACCAAGTCACAGGAACTTTCACCCTGGATAATACTAAACCTTTTGCTAATATAACTGTTAGAAATGCTTATGGCTATGAAGCTATTGCCCCTCAGAAGAGACAGGTTCTTTTAATGTTGGAGTTTAATGACACTTATGGGATTGATCAGTGCCGTTATGCTAATGAAAACCTTGCTTGGACTGATTGGGAGTCTTGTTTAAGCACTAAAGGCTGGATGCTGACTGAAGGAGTGGGTTTGAAGACTGTTTTTTATGAAGTTAAGGATAAGGCTGGTAATGTTGAGAGGGTTAATGATACTATTCTTTTAATTTTACCTCATCCTGATCTGGTTCCAGTGGTTAATATTACTAGTCCTTTAGCTGGCACTACAATTAATAACACTATTAATATTACTTTTACAACAAATGCTAATAACAGTCCTGAGATTAGTTTTGATGGTGGAAGCTGGACCAACACCAACAGCAACACCACTTATCTTTGGGACACCACTACCTACACTGACGGAGCCCACACCATCCAAGTTAGAGATTACAATGCTCACGGCTATGGCTATTCCCAAACCATTCTCATCTATGTTAACAACAATCCCAGCATCGGACTCTTAAACTTTACCCCCTCCACAACCAAAAACTACTCCTTCATCAATATCACTTATCAAGGTAATCAGACTGGTTTAGAAGTCTGGCTTAACCAAACAGAACACCAAAAAATAAACAGCTCAGCCGCCTCCTCTCTTCATTTTACTGATATGGGAACTAACTGGTATAATGCAACCAATATCAAAGTCAACACTATTGAAGGGACAAAACTCATCATTGCTACTGTTAACCATTCAGGAAATCTCTATTACATCTCAGGAATTCTCACCATTGATAACACTCCTCCTAATGCCAGCATCAAAATCAACAGTCTTCAAGGCAATGACCAGATTGCTCTCAGCAGAACCGTCACCCTCTCCCTTAACTACTCTGACAACCACCAAATAGGAATGTGCCGCTACGCCAACGAAGACCTAACCTGGACTGGTTGGCAGACCTGCTCCAACACTAAACTCTGGACTTTAACCAGTGGCGACAACACAAAAACAGTTTATTACCAAATCAATGACACTGTAGGCAACACCAGAATAGTCAACGACACTATCATTCTTAACACCACTATTGACCAAGTACCAATAGTTAACATCACCTACCCTCCTGCCAGCACAACACACAATGGATTAACTAACATCACCTTCACCACCAGCACTAATAACACCCCCCAAATCAGCATTGACGGCAGCACCTGGACCAACACCAACAGCAACACCACCTACACCTGGAACACCACTACCTACGCTGACGGAGCCCACACCATACAAATAAGAGATAACAACACTGCTGGTTATGGCTACTCCCAAACCATCCTCCTCTACACAGACAACAATCCAGCTATCGGCACCCTCACTATAAAACCACAACTAACCAAAAACTACTCACAAATAAACCTCACCTATTCTGGACATGAAACAGGACTAACCATCTCCATCAACCAAACAGAACACCAAAAAATAAACACCACTGCCATCACCCCTATAACCTTCACTGACAACAATGATGGAACTTACTCTGCCAACAACATAAAAGTCAACTCCATAGAAGGAATAAAAATCATCACTGCCCAAGTCAATGACAGCCTTGACAACACCAACCAGGTCACAGGAACTTTCACTGTTGATAACACTCCTCCTAATGCCCTTATCAATATTAAAAGCCTTGGTGTTTATAATGAACCAGCTGGTCAGACTGCTATCTCTACTGTTATGCTTAACCTTTCTTTTGCTGACACTTATGGGATTGATCAGTGCCGCTTCAAGAACAATGGACAAAGCTGGCTTAGTTGGGAGCCCTGCACTACCACCAAGATCTGGACTTTGACCACTGGCGACAACACAAAAACAGTTCTTTATCAAGTCAAAGACAAAGCCGGCAATAACATCACAGTTAATAATACTATTTTGCTTAATTCTTCTTTGCAAGCCAACTTCACTTTTAATGTCACTCCTGGTAATCTCACTCTCAGGCCTAGTCCTCCGATTGTGGTTGATGATGGTGATTATACTAATGACAACAGTTCCTTGCATGCTTATTGGTATGGTTCTTATCATTACACTGGTATTTCTCATTATCAGTTTAAAATCAGGGACAATACAGCTGGTAGTTTCATCAGTATTAATAACACCACCAATTGGTTGAATATTTCTGAAGATGAGGTTACTGTTTGTATTGGCTGCTCTTATAACCTGACTCAGGGAGAACTCACTGAGGGGCATAATTATACCTTTTATGTTCGCTCTGTCAGCAATCAAAACACTCTCAGCCTTAATAGTACTAGTGATGGTATTGTGGTTGATCTTTCTGTGCTTAGCATTGATTATCTTAATTCTACCACTCACCCTGATAATAACACTTGGTATGCTAATAACACTCCTTTCTTTATCTGGAATTCAACTAATTCTTCCAAGCTAACTGGTTATTCTTTCATTCTTGACACTTCTTCTTCAACTATCCCTGATAATATTTTAGACACTACTGGTGAAAATTATACTTATGCTCCTTTGGCTGATGGAATACTCTATTTCCATATTAAATCCAAGAATTTAGCTGGTAGTTTTGGCCCTGCCAGTCATTTCCAGATTAGGGTTGATGCTACTCCTCCCAGCACTCCTCAGATGTATTCTCCTCTTCAACAATCTACTGGTGGAGATATCACTTTCAACTGGACTGCTTCCACTGATATCAGTGGTATTATCAATTATTATCTTCAGATAGCTAATAATTCTAATTTCAACAATCCTGTTTTTGACGCTTACACTAATTCTACTGATACTAATTACACTCTCACGCTTTCTCATGGGGTGTGGTACGGCAGGGTTAAGGCTACCAATGGCGCTGGTCTCAATTCTTCTTACTCCCCAAAAACCAGCGCTGCAGTAGACTCCCTGCCACCCGCCTTTTTATTCATCAAACCACAAGGAACTATTGTTTCTGATGATCCTATTATCCTGGTGGAAACAGATGAGACAACTTCCTGCCAGTATCAGACTGGTCTGCTTGCTTATAAGGATATGAAATTTACTTCTGGCACTGATTTAATCAATCAGACCAGGGTTAGTGAGCAGAGACTTTTTAATCTGGCTTCTGGAACCTACACTTATCATATCAGGTGTTATGATTCCTTGGGTAATGTTAATACTACTAATATCACCTTTATTGTCAGCCCCACCAGCACTCCCTCTTCCCTCTCTTTGAGCACTCTCAGTGCTTTTGCTGGGGACAAGATTGTGCTTAATGTCAGCACTGGTTTGGGTGAGATAAATAGGAGAGCATTTAGAGTAACTACTGATGACCAGGAGATTAGTGAATTTGAGGTTTCTGATCGCGGTCAAGGCCAGTATCTCCTGAGCCTGCCTGCTCCTTTCAGGACTGGTCCAGTTACTGTGGGTGTCAGTGTTATGGGTGCATCTGCTAACACTACTGTTAATCTGCAGAATCTTGGCTTAAAGGTTGAATATCTAGCTGGAGTTAACCCTCTTAACAAGCAAAAAACAACTTATCATCAGGCAGCTGATTATTTAGTTGGTCTTGCCAGCGACAGTAATCTAACCACTATCAGCAGCACTTCATCTGGTCTTGTGCTTGAATCCAACACTGAAGGAGGTGATGCTTATATTTTTATGACTAAGAAAAAGGCAGATTTGAATCAGATTGATGAGCAATTAAAACTAAGAAAGTTTGAGCAGTATCTTAACCCCAGTTTTGGTTATCCTATTAGTGATGAACAGCCTAAAGTTTATCTTCTACTTGATTATCCTGATATTATTTTTACTGGTAATTTTAGTTTGGCTGATGGCAAGCACAGCTTAATGCTGGTTAATAAAGGAACTGACAGCCAGGGCAGAACTATTATCGAGGTCAGGGGAGGTTAGAGGATAAAAAAGATAATTTTAAATAATATTAATGGGTTAAATAAGGAAATAAATTTTAAAACAAGAGGTGAGTTAAAATGGTTAATGGATTGAATGGAGATACTAGCCTTATGTTAGCTTTGGGAGGAATTTTTTTGCTGACTGTTTCTCTTGTGAGCTTAGCTCTTTATGTTTATGGAGCTTGGGCTTTAATGGTTATCGCCCAAAAAACTAAGACTAAGAATCCTTGGTTGGCTTGGATACCCTTTGCTAACCTGTATTTGATGACTGATATTGCTAAGGTGCCTTGGTGGACATTACTCTCTGTAATTCTAACTATAATACCTATTATTAATCTAATCGGTATTTGGGTTTTTATTGGAGTTACAATCTGGTGGTGGTGGAAGATTGCTGAGGTCAGAGGCAGACCAGGCTGGTGGAGTCTCTTAATGCTCATCCCAATAGTTAATCTGGTCATTTTGGGAATCTTAGCTTGGGGCAAATAAACCTTACTTTTTTTATTTTTTTTCTTTTAATAAAGTAGCTTTCTTTTAAACATTTTATAAAATCAGGGCAGAGGATAAATAGAAATCTCTCTTTATAATCTTGTGTAGTCTAAAAAAAGATATCTTTTCAATCCTAAAAAATCCTCTCAAGAATTTCTTTCAACTTTTTAAAATCATAGATAACATGATGGGCAATACTTTCCAGTCGTTTATCTTTGGGATTAAAAGCAATAGGCAGACCAACTGATTCCAGCACTGGGATATCATTTACATAATCTCCTACAAAACAGATTTCTCCTAGACTTAGCTCATACTCAGAAATAACCTTTTCAACAACCTCTTTTTTCTTAGTAACTGGCACTAGTTCTTCTCCTTGACCATTGAAAATTAAACCCTTATCTGTATTAACTAAAACCAATCTATTAGCTATGGCAAATTCTAAGCTCAGATCATTTTTGACTTGGTCAGCTACCAGGTTTATTCCACTGCTTACCACTCCAGTAACAAAATCCCTTCGCTGAGGCAAGGCATTAAGCCAGTCAAAAAAATCTCTTACTCCAGGAGAATAAGGTGCTGAGCCATCAGGAAAAAGAATCTCTCTCACTTTTTGATCATATCTCCCTCCTTTAAGCATCCCTAGATTGGCCTCAAACCATTCTGAATATTTTTCTGGCTGAGGAAGATAATAAGCCATTACTTTTTCCCAGGCTTCTTCTAAACCCAGAGCATAACCAAGAGCATTCCAGCCAGAATGATATTCTGTCTGCTCATACCTGACTAGTGTGCCGTCAAGATCCAAAAATAGCCCTCTTATTTCCATTTTCTAAAAAGAAAGTAAATAATTTTTTGATTTTAAAGATGATGGTAAAAGAATATATAGGTTAAGACAGTTTACTCTTTCTTACTCATCAATCTCAATTTTAACTTTCACTCATTTAACATCGGGGGAGCCCTGTTAAATACGTTTTCCGTTACGAGCGAAGCGGAGTCCGGAAAACCTGCGTCCGCAGAGTAAAATTTCCATTTCCAATAAATTCGACCGTAGGGAGCCAATATGTGCGAAGCACTGGGGAGTTCCGTTCCTTCAAGCACGAAGTGCCTTAGAGAACAAGTATCGAGGGGAGTTCTTTTTTCATCAAAGCCGAAGGCTAATCAAGTAAAAAAATCAGGGGCGACAATCATTTTTTACTTTTTTCAGGGGAGGATTCTTTTTGAAAATTATTAGAAATATCTAAAATCTTTAGGTTCTAAATCTTTAGGATAAAATTTAATTAAATATTCAGGATTTCCACTTCCAGCGTATACATAATCATTTAATAAAATATCATAATCATAAAAAACTTGAATTTCTGAAGAATACCCAAAAGGAGGTAATGTTCCAACTTTAAATCCAGTAAGCCGTAAGATTTTATCTTTAGGATAAAAACTAGAATTTTTGAAATTACACACCCGGTTTACTTTTTCGAAATTAATATTTTTATGACCTGGAATGACAATTAATGCAATATTTGCAGGATTAGATTGATCAAAAACCATCATTGATTTAAGAATCATGTTTAATCTGCAACCTAATGCCTCTGCAGTTTCTTTTGCAGTATGCACAGGAGGAATTTTAACAAGATCATAAGGAATATTAGTATGTAATTCCATTTACACTCCACCTCCTAGTACAATTTTATGTTTTTCAGCTAAATCTTGAATTCTTTGTTCATATTCATTTACCAAAGTTATATCAATATCTGGACAACATCCTTTAATATAATCTTCTATTAACTCGTCCATATTCATAATATCTTGTCCTTTATACTTTCTAGCAGTTTCTTTTAAGAATTGCTGGTCTATGTCAAGACCTAACTCATCAGCCTTTCTTTGAGCAAGATCAGGATTTAATAAATACTGGAATGATAATGAGCCAGGGATGGGGCATAAAATACCGAAATCAAGAGCCGCGAAAGAGTCCGGTTTAGCATTTACTATCTGTTCTATCTTAGAATAATTCTCCGCCATGATTTCTGGTGTAATTCCTAAATGAGTTAATACTCCTCCTGCAGTTATCAAACCTCCCTTGCTTTGTATTACCTCACATGCTTTCAAGTTATACGTCATTTGCTTATCTCTAGTGTTCTTGAATCCTTTATTCATTGCTCTTAGAGATATATCTGAAAACCCATCTAACCCAATAAAGAAATGGTTGAAATTTAATTCGTCCATCATTAAATCTATCCTGTGCTTCGTAGAATCTGCAAAGACATTACTCATCGAATACCCCATTGCTTTAGGTACTTCATTTCTTGATAAAGAGGAATACCAATTTGGCTTGTTTTCCGCCATCTGTTTTAACATAGGCCAGAATGTTAAAGGTAAATCATCACTTACAAAATAAAAATAATTAATTTCTTGATCATATGCATTTTTTAATATATTCCAAGCCCTATCTGCAGAATTACCTATCACAGGATTACTGCCTCGTACAATACCACAAAAATCACACATATTTTTTGATACATCATACTCATCTCTTTGACCTTTAAATTTAAGACAGCCTCTAGCCACATCTATTACCATGCTACGTAAATTATTCTTTTTGATAAAATCATATGTATTTCTTTGACCTTTAAAATATTCTTCAAGTGATGGAAATAACGTATCTGCTAGTTG
>CAZPDB010000014.1:0-7472 GCA_964585285.1 uncultured Methanosarcinales archaeon | reverse complement strand
AATTTACAAAAGGAAGTCTTTGATACTCTTCCGGACGTTCAGAATTTCTTACTATATTGTCAGAATCTCTATAAACTAGTCCTGGATAGGAACTTAAATCCATTACTTTTTTATTTACAAGATCGACCATGAATTGAGTAAATCCTTCAACAATATCATTACCATAAAATCCTGAATCAATGACTGTTTGATTTGTCATTCCTTCTCTATATAATGATGAAAAGTGATCATTCCCAAAAATTGTATGAATATTTGGGTTTAATCTTTTAGCAAAATTTGCTAACCTTAGAGATTCTTCATAATTTGAAGTTAGTGTACTAAAGCACATAATTAGGACAGATTCAGATTCTTGAGTTATCAGTTCATATAATTTTTGATTACCATGAAGGGCTCCATCGAAATATCCCATTTGTATATTATCACTATGTAAGTGGTTTTCCAAAGAACTCATAATAGTCAATAATCCCAGATTAGGGTATATTGATCCATTAGCACTGGTCTTGTGTTCTTTAAAAGAATCTTCTGAATTAATAAATATTATTTTTTTAGGAGATTTGTAATCCATATTTCGTAAGGGATAGATTGGATTATATAAAGTTTTAGGCTAAAAAATCGGAGAATTTTCGGATTGATTGCCCCTTAAATTAAAGAACTCCCCTTTCCACTAATAAATATCGAACGAAGTGAGCCAATATGTGCGTAGCACCGGAGCTCCCCAAAACTAAAAAAAGAAATGGAAATTTTATTGTATTTAACTTTCCTTATCCACAGTCTTGAAATAAGCCCAGAGGAGTATTATTAAAAAGAAAAGAGTCAGTGTTGTCCATGTGGTAACTCCTCCTTGATTAGCAACAGCTGAACCACTAATTAATTTCAAACTAGAATTTTTTTCTCCTAACCACAATAATCCAATAAGAAATAGAATTAAAACAGCTAAAACAACCAGATAATTCTGGAATTTATTCTTTAGGGCATCCATATTCACCCTTCTCCTATGTATTTATGCAGTGTTCCTCCTTCAAGTTTCTTTCTAAAATCTTTTAATGCTTCTTCCACCAAATGACTTCTGTTCCTAAATTTTCCTTTTTCTACTTCTTCTTTTATCCACTTGATTGTTTCTTCATCCAGGCTAACTGGAAAAGCTTTTTTCATTTAATCACCTTTTAATCTTATTAAACTTATTTTTTCTAACCTTATTTTTTCTAAACATATTTTTTCTAAACATATTTTTTCTAATTTTATTTCTTCCTACTTTTTAAAAAAAATTTAAACAATGTGATTAATAAAAATTATTAAACTTCTTTATAAATTTTACTAAAAAGCTTTAAATAATTCGGATTTGCCCCTTGTCTCTGATAAAATAGAAAAAAATGTTTTGTTTATTGAACAAGTTTTTGATCAGGGAGATGGTCAGCAAACCCTAATTGGCCGGATAGTTAAGAGAAAAAGAGCTCTTCCTTATAAGGGAACAACTCAGGTGGTTGTCAATCAGGAAGGTTATGCTCCTGGCATGATTTATCCGCTTCATTAGGATTGGTTGTCTTCTAAAATATTGCTCTTAAGAGCAAACAATCACTTCCAAGAGCAAACTTTTTATACTACTTAATTATCTGTTTCTTTTATGCCTCAACCATATAAACCCCTGGAGATAGAACCTAAGATTCAGCAGTTTTGGTTAGATAATAAAATCTATAACAAGATAAAGAAGAAAAACAAGAATAATGAGAAGTTCTATTATCTTGACGGCCCCCCTTATACTTCTGGCCGGATTCATATTGGTCATGCTTGGGGCAAGGCTTTGAGGGATAGTATTATGCGTTATCTCCGGGCTAAGGGTTTGGATGTTTTTGATAGGCCTGGTTTTGATATGCACGGCCTGCCCACAGAAAACAAAGTAGCTCAAAAACTCAACCTCACCCACAAGGAAGACATTGAAAACTATGGTTTGAAAAAGTTCAATAATTCCTGTTTGCAATTTTGTCAGCAGAGTATGAAGGAGATGATTACTGATTTCAAGAGGTTAGGGGTCTGGATGAACTGGAGTAATCCATACTTGCCAATCACTCCAGAGTTTATTGAAAGTGAATGGTGGTTAGTAAAACAAGCTCATCAAAAAAATAGATTATACAAAGGAAAAAAAGTCATGTCCTGGTGTCCATCTTGCGCCACTAGTCTTTCCAAGCACGAGTTAGAGTATAAGACAGTTAAGGATGATTCTATTTATCTCAGATTCAAGCTCAAAACTGGAGCTGATAAGACTGATTCTGATAAAGATTCTCATATCCCAGAATACCTCATCATCTGGACCACTACTCCCTGGACAATTCCTTTTAATTTAGCTGTTATGGTCAATCCTGAAAAAGAGTATGTTAAGGCAGAAGTGGAGTGGAAAGGAGAAAAGCAGAGGTGGATTGTGGCTCAACTATTGGTTCACCCTCTTTTAGCTGGTCTGCTGGGATTAAAATACAGAATTGTTGGCACCTTTAAAGGATCTCAGATGGAAGGCTGGGAATATGAACATCCCTTCAATCATGAAATCAAAGATTATGAGCAGTTAAAACAGTTACACCCCAAAGTGCATACTGTTGTTCTTTCAGAAGAATATGTAGAGACAACAGCTGGGTCTGGTCTGGTTCATTGCGCTCCTGGCTGCGGTCCTGAGGATTATGAGGTTGGTTACAAGAACAATTTACCTGCTTATAATCGTATTGATGAGGGTGGTGTTTTTCCAGAAGATTTTGGCAAATTCTCCCAATGGACTGCTAAAAAAGATGACCATAAATTCAGAGAAGATTTGAAAGAGAAAAGAATCTTGATTGAAACCTCTCCGGTTGAACACGAGTATGCTCATTGTTGGCGCTGTCATAATCCTGTTGTTTTTCGGGCTACAAAGCAGTGGTTTTTCAGGGTAGAAGACTTAAAGGATAAGATGATTGAACTGAACAAAGAGGTTTATTGGGTTCCTCAGGCTGCTTTTCATGCTTTTGATTCTTGGCTAAAAAATCTCAGAGATAATGGTATTACTAGGCAGAGATATTGGGGCACGCCTTTGCCAGTCTGGGAGTGTTCTAATGAGGAGTGTGAGGAATATACAGTTATTGGTTCTCTGGATGAACTAAAGAAAAAAGCTGGTTCTCTCCCCAAAGATGAATCCGGCCAAATCAATTTGCACAAGCCATGGATTGATGAGATGACTTTCAAATGCCAGAAGTGTGGTGGTGAGATGAAGAGGAATCCTGATGTTCTTGATGTTTGGATTGATGCTGGCACTGTTTCCTGGTCTGCTCTTGATTTTCCGCAGAAAAAAGACCTTTTTAATCATTATTTCCCTGCTGACCTCATTCTTGAAGGCAAGGATCAGATTCGCGGCTGGTTTAACTTACTTCTGGTCGCAGGCATGTTAGGATTGGAAAAGCATCCTTACAAAGCTGTGTATATGCACGGATTTATTGCTGATTATGAAGGCAAGAAAATGTCCAAATCTCAAGGTAACATCGTCAGCCCTCAGGAAGTTTTGGAAAAGTATGGAGCTGATACTTTTAGGTATTATTCTATTGGCTCTGCTAATCCTGGTGTGGATATGAATTTTAACTGGGATGATTTAAAACTTAAACACCGTCATCTAATGGTTCTTTGGAATCTTCAGAACCTGCTTTTTAGTCTTTGCCAACAGGCTGATCTTGATCCCAGTCAACTATCAGAAGAAGAGATTGGCCCGCTTGGGTTGGAAGAAAAATATATTCTTTCCAGACTGCACTCCACCCTTTTAAAAGTAACCAAGTTATTTGAGGCTTATAAGCTTGATCAGGTCCCTGCTGTTATTGAAAACCTTTTCCTTGATCTTTCCAGAACCTATGTTCAGTTTGTCCGCACTAAAACTGATGGTTCTTTAGAAGAGCAAAGATTGGTTGCTTCTACTATTTATCGTGTCTTGTTTGAAGTGCTTAAGATTTTTACTCCTGTAGTTCCTTTTATCACTGAGGCTATTTATCAGAATCTTAAAGAGAGATTTGAATTGATAGAAGAAAGTATTTCCTTGTATGACTGGCCTAAGATTGAAAAAGGTTTTATTGATGAAAACCTCGAGAAACAGGTTGGCCAGCTTAATCAGCTTCTCAGTTCTGTTGCCCTGGCTCGTGAAAAGATTAAACTGGGAGTGCGCTGGCCTCTAAAAAAAATTGTTTTGGAGACTGAAGATTCCCATCTGGTTGAAACTATTGATCTTTTTACTAATCTTATCAAGGAAAAGGCCAATGTTAAAGAACTAGAGGTTCTGCCTCATTTTGAAGAGTCCAAGAAAAAGGTTAAAGCAGATTACAAAAAAATAGCGCCTGCTTTTGGTGAAACAGAAGCTGCTCTCATTATTGCTGAAATTGCTAAGGTCAGTCCTGAAACAGTGATTGGCCATATTAAGAGAGATGGGAGTTATACTATCAATGCCGGAGGCAAGTCTTATCAGGTCAAGAAAGAGCATTTGTTTTTTGAGGATGCTCTTCCAGATAATTGGGACAAGGTTGAGGTAGATGGTCTTAAGCTTAATCTTTATCTTGACAAGACCAGAACCAGGATGCTTAAGGCTGAGGGTTTTTCCCGGGAGTTGATGAGGAAAATTCAGAGTTTGAGAAAAAAGGCTGGTCTGGAAAAAAAGGACCGCATTGAACTTATTATCAAGGTTCCTCTGGAATGGAAAGAGTATCTTGATGAATTTAAAGAAGCTGTTAAAGAAAAGGTTGGAGCAGCTAAACTAAGTATTGTTTCTGAACAGCCATCAGCTAAAGAACATTCAGAAGAGGTTTCTATTAAAAGAGAAAAGTTTGGTATTTATTTTGATTTGAGATGATTTCTTAACTGAATTATACTAATAAAAGCTCTGGCAGAGATTTCTACTTATCCACGCACAACTACTGGGAAATTCAACAGATATTATGAAATCAAATGTCCAATTTTTACAGATTGTGTGAGTTTATAAGAGATGGCCTGCAAATTTTAGCAAAATCAATAAGGTCTATGGAAAGGGATAAGGATAGATTAAGAGAAAAAGTTAGACTATACAGACCAGAAAGAAACTAAACTAATTTTCAGGGGGTTACTTTTTGCTTCTGGATCAGGCAGTTCTGATCTTGCAGACTGCCTGTCTTGGCTTCCCTCATCCTGGACCAGGACAGAGTCCTGAAAAAATACTGCCAGCTAAAGACTGGCAGGTCAATGTAGTCAAGTAAAGTTAATAAGTTAAGTAAATTCAATAAGTTAAAAAAAATTAAAAGAAAAAACTTATAAACTATAAACAGATTATTTTGATTAATGTTTGGTTTTAAAAAAAAAGGTGTTCCTGGAAAAAGAACAGTTCAGTTAGACTCTTCTCTTTTTAAGCGCGCTTTGGCTTTTATTGCTGACTTATTAATTCTTAATCTGGTGGTTATTATTCCTTTTCGTCAGGCCCTGTTATCTCTTGTCCCAGCTAATCTCGGACCACAGGCATTGATGGAAGTTATCCAGCAAAATCCTGCTCTGGCTGTGAAACTCAATTATATCACTTTTGCTATTGGCTCTTTGATGCTTATTTATTTTGTTGTTTTAGAACAGAAATTTGGTCAAAGTCCGGGCAAAATGATGCTTAATCTTAAGGTCATTAGTGCCAGACAAAAAAACAACAGTAACAATAAGAAAAAGAAATCCCAGATTCATCTCTGGCAGAACATTATCAGGTGCCTTTTCCTCATCCCTCTTTTCCCTTTACCCTTATTAATCATTATTGACCCTTTGACTATGCTTTTAACTAGAAGAAATAGAAGGTTGAGTGATATCATCTCTTTTACTCGTGTTGTTGAGGAGGTTGCTGTTTAAAATGGTTGGAAAAAGAAAAAAATCAAAAAGAGGAAGATCAAGGAGCTCCCATGGTTTGCTTGAGCTAATCAAAACCAATAAATTATATTTTACTCTGGCTTTTCTTTTAGTTCTCTGGCTAGCCAGCTGGCTTATCTCCAGTCTGTTTTTTGGAGCCCTGACCATTTCTCAGAAGAACATGACTAATGTGGCTTTAATTAAGATCCATGGCACTATCTTATCAGAAAAAAGCGCCAGTTTTTTGCCTTCGTCCCAGGCAGTCTCAACTGAGATTGCTAAATTGATTGAAAAAGCTGATCAGGACCCTGGAACCGGAGCCATTATGGTTGAAATAAATTCTCCTGGAGGCAGTGCGTTTGCTACTAAGGAGATTGCTGATGCTCTTAAAAGATCTTCTAAACTTAAGGTTTGTTATATCAGAGAAGTGGGAGCCTCTGGTGGTTACTGGATTGCTTCATCCTGCAATAAAATTTATGCTGATCAGTTATCAATCATTGGTTCAGTCGGAGTGATTGGCTCGTATCTGGAGTTTGCTGGTTTTTTAAAAAATTATAACATCACTTATCAAAGATTGGTTGGCGGCCAGTATAAGGATGCTGGCAGCCCTTTCAAGGAGCTCACCGCAGATGAAAAAGAGCTTATTCAGCAAAGGATTGATTTGCTTCACCAGATTTTTATCAGGGAGGTTAAACAGAATCGCAATTTAGACAATGAAAAAATCAAAGAGATTAGTCAGGCTGCTTTTTATCTGGGTGACCAGGCTCTTGATCTTGGCTTGATTGACCAGCTGGGAGGCAGGCAGGAAGTTGAAAAATACTTGGAAAAAGAGCTTAACAAAAGCATTCAAATAGTTGAGTTTAAAAAATCAAAAGGTTTTTGGGAGTCCCTGCAGGAAATTTATTTTCAGAGAGGGTTTTTTGTTGGCCGTGGTATTGGCAATTCCCTGCTTTACCCTTTTGAATCTGGCTTGAGAACCTAGATAAAGATTAATAAAGATTAAAATTTTATAAATATTAAGCTGTTAACTAAGAACAATCTGTTAACTAAGAACATACTAACTAGAAATAATGGGGGTAACTAATTTGGTTAAGCTAACTCTGAGATCTTGCACTTGCATTCTAATTTTTCTTATTTTTATTTCCTTGTTTATCTCTTTGCTTTCATCTCTTGTTTTTTCTGAGGAGGTTATTATCAAGCTTAAGCCAAAAACAGAGACTTTTTCTAAGCAATCTTTCTCTGCTCATTCTGCTGAACAAAAAGAAGAACAATTAATTACTTCTTCTTGGCTCAAGGGAAAAAAAGTTAAAGAAATAAACTCTAATCTAGTTGTAGTTGAAGTTAATAAAGAAGAATTAGAAAGATTAAACTTCTCATCAGGTATTGAGTATTGGCAGCCTAATTATCCTATCCGCGCTTTTCTTGATGATTCTGTTCCTTTTATCAGGGCTGATGAGGTTAATGCTCTTGGTTTAAAAGGTGAATTTATCAGGGGACAAGGACAGACTGTTTGTGTTATTGACAGCGGAGTTGAATACAACAATTCTAATCTTGGTGGTTGTTTTGGTCCTAGCTGTAAAGTCATTGCTGGTTATGATTTTGTTAATGATGATGCTGATCCTTTTGATGAT
>CAZPDB010000013.1:15364-18843 GCA_964585285.1 uncultured Methanosarcinales archaeon | reverse complement strand
CCAGATTGTCGCAGCAGTTTTTAGTTTCCCTTTTTGCCATCTGGAAAGAGAAATAAGTATCCTTTATCATGCTGTGGTAAGCTGTACCTTACTACCATTTCTGAAAATTTGTTCTTGATGTCCTTAGCTATCAGCTTAAATTCTGGATAAGGTAGATGATATCTGCTGGATTCTCTGCCTATTGGCTGGTGATAATTAAGTTTCCACCTGAAATTAAGTCCCTGAGATTTTTCTCTTAATAACTCTCCAATCTTCTCAAGATAACCTTTATTTATCTTAGTAACAACAGTCAAAACTTGCACACTTTTTACTGGATGAGTTGTTTTGAAAAGTTCTAAAGAATCCAGCACATAATCAAAATGCCCTGGTTTCCTTGCTCTGGAGTTGGTCTTATCATCATAACCATCAAGAGAAAGAGAAATTGCATCTATATAAGGCAGAATATCATCTGCTTTTTTTCTGAGTAGGGTGCAGTTGGTAAAAAGAAGTTGATGCATGCCTAATTCTTTTCCCTTCCTGAGAATTTGAGAAAGCCCATCCTCTAAAAGTGGTTCTCCTCCAGTTATAGTGAATCTTGTTGTTCCATATTGTTTTGGTATTCCCAACATCTCTAATCTTCTTTCTAGAGGCAGAGCTTTATATCTTGGCATTTCAGAGCCCCAGCAAACAGGACAATGCATATTACACTCATCTGTAATTATTAAATCCACTGAATCAGGGAAAATAACATTGATCACCTCACTACCTCTCTCATTAATTCTATCTTCCATTTTTCTAAAAAAAATACTTTTTGTAGTTTTCTCCATACACAACTATCTTCTTTCACTTATTTTAACTTCCATATTTTATTCTTGAATATCCAAGAAAACATCCTCAGCTAATTTGTGCTGTGGTGTAAAATCATTATCCCAATCACCTCCCTTGTCCTTGGTTGGTGTCCAATCCCAGAATAACACTCCTTTAAACCAGGGCTGGTCTTTAAAAGCCTCATAAACAGCTCTATAACAATTTGCTTGCAGCTCCTGATTAATTGGTCTTTGCTCTAAATATTCCCATGGCTCTCCAGCAGCATAATCAACAGATCTATAACCTACCTCTGTCAAAAGTATATCTTTGCCAACACCCTCTTGCCATTGATCTAAGGCCCTGACATGAGGTTTCCAATCTTCTAGCAATTGATTTAATGATGGGTCTCTTTCATTATTCAATGGAAAATAAGCATCTATCCCTACCACATCAACCAAGTCCCAGAAACAAACATTCCAATAATTATCCCAGTTAGCTGCATAAGTCAACTGACCAGAATAAACTGATCTCACCTCACCAATCACATCTTCCCAATAAGCTCTGTTCTCTAGTCCAACTAAACTCTTAAACTCTGTTCCTACTGCTAGCATTTCTACTCCTTGACTCTCTGCCATCTGAGCATAGTGAACAATAAAATCAGTATAATTTCTAAACCATTCTTCTTTATCGCTTGGATCTATCTCTCCTCTCCAGCAGGAATAATCAACCACATCAATATGAGGTTTATAGACTAAAAAATCAATCCCAGCATTTTTCATTGCCCGAGTCAAACTAGTTATCTCTTGGTCACTATGACTTCTTTGATTATGGCGTTCTATTGTTGTGCCTTGGCAATCATTCATAAACTCTGTCTGGACAATTGCTGCTGCATCATAACCACTCTTAGCCAGAGAAGTTACTGGATCCTCAACATGATCAAAACCAATCAAGACCTTACTTTCACTAACGCCCTCATCCAACCAGTTAAGGTCATCAACCCATATTCTTTTATTAACATCCCCTGTCCAGTTATCATTTAGGCCATATTTTATTCCCACCAGAGCAACACAACTAGGATCAAAACCTTCATCCAGATAACCATATTCCGGAGTAACTAAATTTTCCAAAGTTGGTATCTTAATTTCAATCTCGCTCCATTGGTCCTCTAAGACATTGCCCAAGCGAGGATCAACATACCAACCTGGAGGCCCCTGCCAAATATTCTGCCAAGTAGCATAATAAGCACTCCAAACATCTTCCCCATTCTCTCTATTAACACTTTTCAGAAAAACCTGGACTCCACTTGGAGCACGATTTGCCCCACCACCAGTACCCTCTTCACAAAAAACCTTTAAAGACAACTTTTTATCACTTAGATCAACACCCAGTGGCACTCCATCCCCATCTCTGGTAATCTTAATTGCCTTATCAGCTTCATAATCAGGCAGATGATATCTTAAGTCAATAAAAGCCTCTCCTTTGCGATGAGTTTCACTATCACCATCAATCTCTAGATCTAATTCTAATGATCCTTCGCCCCTAAAAGGATTGGTTCCAGTCAGGTCTACTTCTACAATACCTTGGGAATCATAATAAGTTTCTTGCTTAACACAAACAGTATAAGGATAATCTCCTCTGGTCCAAGAAACATAATTCATCCCTATCTTTATCCCATCCTTTTCTATTAAATCATCTTCACTTAAAGGCACTACCTTTCTCACCTTATCCAACGGCACCAGCAAGACACCATAATCCTGGAGAGCAAACATCTTATCAAAATATCTAAATCTTGAACCATGGTTGCAGGTCCCTCCATATGATTCACTGGTTAAGAATAAGCTTTCTTCTTCCTCTTTTCCATCTTTGTAATTTAACATAATCCTTCTGCACTGCGGGTGATCACTATCAAACTCTCCTGTAAAAACAATCTCTGCCAGCTCATCTAAAGGCACTGTCTGGTTCATGGTTCTACATTCATCCTTTAACCTTAGATGCTGGGTGCTGCTCCACCAATGCCCGCAAAAATCAACCACATACCCCCTTGGTGTTACTACACTTGTTCCATCTACTAATTCTATTTTTTTTGGATATGAAGACAGATCATAATTCTGCTCTCCAATATTAGCAAAAATAATCTCATCAAGAGAAGCTATCTTAATTTTATTTGGATTTCCATTAGATAAACCATAGAGATGCCCTTCAATCAAACGATTGCCAGAATCCCTATAAAAATTAGAAGTTCGATCATTTGGCACCCAATCGCCCCTTAACTGCTTTCCATCTCTTAAAAAAACATCCACCACCTGCGAACTAATCCTCTCTAGTCTATCAACCTTAGCAAAATCAAGTAAATAGAAAAGATCATCTTTCTCAATTGTTAAAACTGTTTCATCAAAAGCTGTTCTAATAAAACTTGGATCAGTATGCGCTCGAGTAAAACAACATTGACTCTCCACAGCATCAGTTAAAAAAGCAGTCATATCATAAAAAGTTTCTCTGATCTTATTTTCTTCAACTTCTTCAACTCGTTCGCAAATACCTTCGCAGGCCAGAGTAGCCGTGGCAGTTGGTGATGATGGCAAATTAATTGTTGGTGTTGGTGATGGCAGAACAGTGTTTGTTGGCAACTCTGTTGGTGAATTGGTAGGTGAAGGACTCTCAGTTTTAGTTGCTGTTCTTGTCCTAGTTGGAGT
>CAZPDB010000013.1:10617-15264 GCA_964585285.1 uncultured Methanosarcinales archaeon | reverse complement strand
GTTCTTGTCCTAGTTGGAGTGTTTGACGGAGTTGAAGTAAATGTTGGCCAATCTGATGGCTTATGCCAAACACTTTGCATAGCCATAATATCATAAGAATTTACCATGCCGTCACGATTAAGATCGGCT
This sequence comes from uncultured Methanosarcinales archaeon, assembly GCA_964585285.1. Taxonomy (GTDB): domain Archaea; phylum Nanobdellota; class Nanobdellia; order Woesearchaeales; family CAZPDB01; genus CAZPDB01. The sequence continues at coordinate 15,135 of CAZPDB010000013.1, read as the reverse complement.
CGATTCATAAAATCAGAATTGTCTGCTTTTGCTACTCCAGTATAAAGTAGAGCCGCTGTTCCCAAGCTCAAGAGAGCCTTCCCTAGTTTAAATTTTTTTGATATCATTTTTACCACCTAGAGAAATATAACTTCCAAATATTTAATTTTTAAGATAGATAAAATATATTAGAATATATTTTTTTAAAAGTATATAAAAATAAAAAGATTTAAATAATCTCTTTATTTAATAATAAGTCTATGAGAAGGAAGGTTATTAAGCAAGGTCATAATACCCTGACAGTTTCTTTGCCTAAGAGATGGTGTGATGCTCATAATCTCAAAGGAGGGGAAGAAATAGATATTGGGGAAAAAGGAGAGAATCTGATTCTTTCGAAAGAAGCATACCGGGGAAGCAAGGAAGTAAGTGTTGATATTACTGGTATGCACAGGAATGCTATTATTATGACCTTGGAAAGTCTTTATACTTATGGTTATGATATTATAAAAGTCACCACTAGAGATACTAAGACTAAGTGGGTTTTATTTGATGAAGAATGGAGCATCAATAAAATCATTAATTACACTATCAATTTAATGGTCGGAGCAGAATTAGTTAGTACTAGCAAGAACAATTACCAGATAGAGGTTTTGACTGAGGATTCAAAAGAAAAATTTAGTGTTACCCTGAGGAGAATTTTTATCCTTATCAATAATTTGTTTGATTCTTTTCTTGAAGGAATAAAAATAAAACAAAAGGATCTGATTGAGGATATTGATCTCCAGCATTTCAATGTTCTCAAATTTGTCAATTATGCCCTGAGATTGCTTAACAAATTTGGCCACGAAGATGCAGATAAAACAACTTATTATTTTTCACTGGTTTATTTTTTAGCCAAAGCAGAAAGAATGCCTAAGAATATCACTGGTTATACTCTAAAACACCTCAACCTGAGCAAAAAGGGGCTTAATCTTATTGGAGAGATATTTCAGGGATTCAGAGAATTTTATCAAGCCTTCTATAAATATGATTTGAAGAAAATGACTGAGCTTATTGCCAAAAGAGAGAAATTCAGAAATAATTTTTTCATTAAGGAATATTCAGGTCTGAACAAGGATGATGTTTTTATTGTTTCTTATCTTTCACATATTTTTGAAGTCATTCTTGATCTCTGCGAGCTTAAGATGGCTATTGAGAAATAAACAAGTTAAACAAATTTTAGAATACCTTCACCTTATCCCCTTCTTTTTTAATTCCTTTAACTGAGGCCATTTATCTTCTAAACTTAATCCTTCATTCTCATAGATTACTCCTAAGGGAATCTTACCAGAGTGGTTATTATAATCCCATTCCCCTGCTAATTCCAGTGCCTTTTTCTTGTCTTGATTATTTTTAATCTTGTACATAATTTCATCTTTGTTATTTGCCTCTAAATTAAATATTAAACAATCCTGCACTATTTCCACAAAAGAAAATCCCTTATGTTTAACAGCTTTTTCAATCACTTCAGCTGTATGCTCTATATCTTTGGCATTGCATCGGGCAATAAAACTCATTCCTGATCCCAAGGCCAGTTTGATTGGATTGACAGGAGAATTAAACTCTCCCAATGGGCTGGCCCTGCTTTTGTATCCTTTTTCTGTGGTTGGTGTTGGCTGCCCTGTAGTTAAAGAAAAGCTTTGGTTGTCATGGACAATTAAGGTCATATCTGTATTGAACCTGCCTGCGTGAATAAAATGAGCCATTCCCTCAGCATAAGTATCTCCATCACCAGCAAACCCAATCACTTTCAAATTAGGGTTTCCTAGTTTTATTCCCAGAGCTGTGGCCAGCACTCTTCCGTGCAGTCCATAAAAACCATTTATATTAAGGTAATCAAATATCTTGGCGTGGCAACCAATGCCTGTAACCATCACAAAATCTTCCTGTTTATACCCCTGGTTTATCAGTTGCTTGATTGCCTTTTTTGCACTGGCAAGGATCATATGATTAGGGCATCCTGGACACCAAGTGTTTTCATTTTTTGTTCCTAATTCCATTTTTCTTTTCCCTTTTCTCCTTCCTCTTTTTTGCTAATCTTTTTCTCCACTCTTCTTCTCTTTCTGTTTCCCTTGTCCTTTTCTTTTTTCTTCTTGTTTTCCTTTTTTTCTTTATTTTTCTCAGTTTCCTCAATCTTCAGGGATTTTTTCCTTTTTTTATTCTATTAATTGTTTAATCTTATCATTTCATTGCTTGAGGATTTCTTTTTTTAATTCATCTGAATTAAAAGGTCTCCCATCATATTTTAACACTCTTTTTTTGATTTCTAAACCTGTTTTTTCTTTTATCACTCTGCCCAGCTGGCCTGTTGAATTCTGCTCAACCAGGATGACCTTTTCTGCTTTTTTAATTTCTTTTTCTATCTGGTCTGACATCGGTTTTAAATATAAAACCTGAAGAAATTTGTAATCCTCTCCTTTGATAGCATCAAGTACAGATGTTTTTGTACTGCCCCAGCCAATAACTAAATTCTTGCTGTTCTTTTTTCCATAAATTTTTATCATTTCAAATCTCTGGCATTCTTTTTTCATTGCCCTGTATCTGCTTAGTCTTTCTTCAGCATTTTTAGCAGTCAGTTCTGCTTCTTCAATTGTATTTCCTTTTTTATCACACTCATAACTGCTGGCTTTGACTATTTTATTTTTCATTCCAGGCAGGTCTCTTTTCGCTTCCACTCTTAACTGCTTATTTGGTTCTCTGTCAGTGCTGTATTCTGATTCTGCCAAGTGCTTGTCATTTAAGACAACTGCCAAACATTTGAATTTTTCAGCCAGGTAAAAGGCTTCATTAGTCTTTTCCACACTTTCCATCGGATCTCCTGGAGCAATGACTGCTCTGGGGAACTCCCCATGTCCTGCTCTCAAGGCAATATTCAAATCAGCCTGGCTGGTATATGTGGGCACGCCTGTTCCTGGTCCTGGTCTTGAAGATAAATAAACTACTAAAGGAACAGCTGATTGTCCCTGCAGGCTTAATCCTTCTGACATCAGATCAAACCCTCCCCCACTGGTGCCTATCATTGTCTTAGCTCCAGCATAACTGGCTCCTAACCCAGCATTGACCACTGCTATCTCACTCTCTGGTTGAAAAACAACCAGCTTTCTTTTTTTCTGGCCTGGTTTTTGGCTTAACTCTTTTACTTCTTCTAATTGTTTTTTTGCTAGCTCGTGCATTACTCCTGTGGCTGGTGTCATTGGATAAGCTAAGTAGAGTTCAATTTCGGAATTCATTGCTCCCTGAGCCACTCCTTCTGATCCACTCATCAGAATAATCTTGTTTTTCAATTTTTTAAGCTTGAATTTTTCTTTTTGGCTCTGATACCCTTTTTCAGCTCCTGCTTCAGCTTCTGAATTTCCAAATTCTTTTTTGACTTCTTCTAAAAGAAATTTTTTATCCACTCCCAGAATTTTAATCAATGCTCCAGCCAAAGCCAGATTAAGATTTATGCCCAGCTCTTTAACTTCCTTAGAATCAAAACTATTGGCATCAAGAATAAATCCTTCCTCTTTCAGTTTTTTTTTATGCTCCTTGATTGTCCTTTCATCCAGGGCAATGATCCCATCCATCTTGCTCTCATTACTGCCCACTCTTTTATCAGAAACAGTCAGAATATTAAAATTATGCCCTCCTCTTATCAGACTGCCATAATCCCTGTAATTAAAAGTGAAATAACCCTGCTTAGCCAGAACTCTGGAAACTATACAAGAAACAGCATTGATGCCCTGCCCTGCCTTGCCTCCAATAACTATGTTTAATTTCATCTTAATCTATTAAAACCTAATAACTCATTCTATATAAATTTTAAGTTTTCTGGGCTTTAATGAAAAGTTAGAAAAGTTTTAGTAAGTTAATTCAATATTTCTACTAATATACAGAACATCTCTCATTTATTCTTAAAAATTAAGCTGATAATCTGGAATACCCAGCGACAAACCATAGTTTATAACTTCTTGATATTGCTCTGTTTTAGAACGATTAACTTTGAATACTTTATTGCGAAAGATAATATAATGAAACTTATCATTCTTAAAATCAGCATACCAATTATGTTCAGAATCTAGTGACTTGCTTAATTCCTTTGCAATTTCATCAGCTTCACTCCCTGAAATTTCAACAGTATGTAAAGTCCATTGTTTAACCCAAGGAGTTTTATGTTCTTTAGTAACTTCCTCTACCTTTGTTTTTATAATCTTAACTTTTTGAAGAACATCTTTATTTTCAAGAGATTCTTCAATAATCACACCTTTAAAATGGGTCATTTTTATAGTCTTATCTAAGTTTTAGATTATTTGCTTTTTTAGTCCTTAAAAGTTCAGTTTTTAAATATTTTCAAATATCTATATTCTTTGCTTCCAGAGCATGTTCATAGATAAACTCTTTTCTGGGCAGAACTTCTTCTCCCATCAGTGTAGAGAATATTTGGTCTGCTTCCACTGCATCTTCTATCTGGATTTGTTTTAATCTTCTTGTCTCTGGATTCATAGTTGTTTCCCAGAGTTG
>CAZPDB010000013.1:0-10607 GCA_964585285.1 uncultured Methanosarcinales archaeon | reverse complement strand
TTCATCTCTCCCAACCCTTTGTATCTTTGTAAGCTTATCTTATCCTGACCAAATTTTTCCAGAATTTTTTTTCTCTCTCTTTCATTAAGAGCATAATATTTTTTCTTGCCTTTTTTAATTAAGTACAATGGAGGCAGGGCAATGTAGATTTTTCCTGCTTCAATCAACGGCTTGAAGTATCTGTAAAAAAGGGTTAATAGCAGGCAGGCAATATGCTGTCCGTCAACATCTGAATCAGTCATAATGATTATTCTATCGTATCTTAATTTGAAAATATCAAAATCCTCTCCAATGCCTGTCCCCAGAGCAATAATCATAGAAATTATTTCCTTGTTTTTCAATATTTTATTAATTCTTGCTTTCTCTACATTAAGTATTTTACCTCTTAAAGGCAGGATGGCTTGGAACTTTCTATCACGGGCCATTTTACATGAGCCACCGGCTGAATCTCCCTCCACCAGAAAAAGCTCGCATTTTTCTGGCTCTTTTTCAGAGCAGTCAGCTAATTTCCCTGGCAGTCCTCCTCCATCCAAAGCACCTTTTCTCCTTGTTAATTCTCTGGCTTTTCTGGCTGCTTCCCTGGCTTTGGCAGCATTGATTATTTTGCCGACAATCTTGCCTGCTTCAGCTGGATTCTCTTCAAAAAACCGGCTCAGTTGGGAAAAGACACTTTTATCTACAATGCCTTTGATTTCTGAATTTCCTAATTTTGTTTTGGTCTGCCCCTCAAATTGGGGTTCAGCAACTCTCAGGGAGATGATTGCTGTTAATCCTTCCCGAGTATCCTCTCCTGTCAACTTAAGTTTGTCCAAAAAGCCTCTTTTATCAGCATAACTATTGATAGCTCTGGTCAAAGCTGTTTTGAAACCAGCCAGGTGTGTTCCTCCTTCGTGAGTGTTGATATTATTCACAAAGGAAAAAACTGATTCATTAAAAGAGTCATTGTATTGCAAAGACATTTCTATTTGAGTGTGGTCAGTTTGCTTTTCAAAATAAATTACTGGGTGCAGCTTGGTTTTGTTCTTATTCAAGTCCTCAACAAAGGATTTTATTCCTCCTTCATAATAATATTCCCTTGTCTTTCCTGTCCTTTCATCTTTTAGTTCTATCCTTAATCCCTTGTTTAGATAAGCTAATTCTTTTACCCTGTTAGCAATGATGCCAAAATCATAAACAGTAGTTTCAAAGATTCCATTATCAGGCCAAAACCTGATTTTAGTTCCGCTTTCCTCCTGGCTTATCTCTCCAACTGCTTCTACTTTAGTCACTGGCCTGCCTTTTTCATATTCCTGCCTGAATATTTTACCATCTCTTTTTACTTCAGCTATCAATTTATTAGCCAGGGCATTGACTACTGAAACACCTACTCCGTGCAGTCCTCCACTAACCTTGTATGTTTTCTTACTAAATTTTCCACCAGCATGCAGTTTGGTCATTACTAATTCCAAAGCGCTTCTCTTAAATTTGGGATGAACTTCTACTGGTATCCCCCTGCCATCATCTTCCACGCTGACTGAACTATCCTTATGGATAATTACCTTGATTATCTTGCAAAAACCTGCCAGTGCTTCGTCAATAGAATTATCTACTACTTCAAAAACCAAGTGGTGCAGTCCTCTCAACCCAGTGCTGCCTATATACATACCTGGTCTTTTTCTTACTGCTTGCAGACCAGCCAAAACTTGAATCTCTCCTGCTCCATAAGCTTCTCTTTTCTTTTGCTTGATCTCTTCTGGTCCTCTTTCCCCTGTTCCTATCTTGTCTGTTTTTTCTTCTGGCATTTTTAACTAACTTTCTTGTTTTTTTTTGGTAAAATAAAGCTAAATTTTCCTGATAAATCTCCTTAGAATTGGAGTTCTTTGTTAAGAAAAAAAAGCTCTTTCTTTATAAACCTTTCCCCTCATTATTTATAAACAATATATAAATAAGATAACCTCTCCACCTAGTTTTCTCTCGAGGAGAAAGAGGAGAAAATGGATGGGCCCAGGAGGACTTTCGATCAGAGACACTGCCAATAATCACATATGGTGAAGTCCCTTGCATTCGAACCCCCGACACCATGGTTAAGAGCCATGTGCTCTACCAGGCTAAGCTATGGGCCCATAATAAACACAAACTCAAAAACAAATAAAAAAACAAACTAACAAACCAGAACAAACTTAATTTTGTTTATAAAATTTATTCTTTTCAGCACAAGATTTTATTTAGTTGCTTATCCCCATCTTTCACTTAATTGCTATCCTCATTTTTTTTTATTATTATTACTACTACTACTGCTAACTATACACTCATAAATATATATGTCCCCCAAGCTATAGATTCTAAAAAAGTTAAACATATAAAAACCCTGCTCTTAAAATTAGATTATGCTTATCAAAAGAATCACTCTTAGAAATTTTCGCAGTTATGAAAAAGAAGAGGTTAATTTTCCAGAAGGCACTCTTTTGCTGGCAGGTGACATTGGTTCTGGTAAAACTTCCTTGCTGCTTGCTATTGAATTTGCCTTGTTCGGCATCCTCAAAGGATTAGTTAATCCCAACTCACTTCTCAGACACGGCAAAAAACAGGGCTGGGTTGAGTTGGAATTTGCTCTTTATACTCCCACTAAAAATTCTCAACAAGATCAGATTCAGACTGTTATTATCAAGCGCGGTCTTAAGAGGCTCAAGCAAAGAGTTGTCCAGACAGAAGGCTCCATCACTATCAACAACCAACAGCGCACTCTTTCCCCGACAGAATTAAAATATGAAATCATCAGTCTTCTTGGCTATCCTAAAGAGCTTACCTCAAAATCAAAAGAAATGATTCACCGTTATACTATCTACACTCCTCAGGAAGAGATGAAAAAAATTCTTTTTGAAAAGACAGAAGACCGCGTTAACACCCTGAGAAGAATTTTTAATATTGATAAGTATTCCCGCATCAGGGAAAATACTGCTCTTTTAGCCAAGCAGTTTAGGGATAGGATTAATATGCTCCAAACCAGAACAGAAGATCTTGGAGACTTGAAAAAACAAAAAGATAAATTCCAGTCAGAGACTGACGGGCTCAGGCAGGAACTTGAGGAATTAGGGAAAAAAATTAATCTAGCTCAAACTACCCTCTCCCAGACAGAACAGAAAAAACAGGGCCTGGAGCAGCAGATAGAAAAAAACCAGCAAAAGGAAAAGACCTTAATTTCCCTCACTAATTCTATCCAGGAAAAGACTGAGATAAAAGTTAGACATAACCAGGCAATTTCCTATCTTATGGAGGATATTACTTCTTTTCAGGAAAAAATTAATTTTTTGCTTCAGGAAATCAGGGAAAAGGATGCTCAAAAATTAACCCAGCAGATAGAAGCTAATCAAAAAGAAATTAATGAATTTGAAAACCAAAAACAACAGCTTCAAAAAAACATTCAGGAGTACAAAAAAAGAATCCGCCAGAGTCAGGAAGAGATTAACCATTTGTCTTCAGTCAAAAAAGACTTAGCTCAACTCAAGAATAAGGCTGCCCAGCTCTTAGAAGAGCAAAAAAAGAGCTCTCAGGAAAGAATCAAACCCCAGCTTCAGACCAGGCAAAAAGAACAGCAGGAACTGCTTAAACAGATTGCTCAAAAGGAATCCCAGATTTCCAATTCTCAGGGGATTATCAAGAAACTTCAGGGTTTGAAAGATCCCCATTGTCCTCTTTGTCAGCAAAAAGTTGATCAGGACCACTGCCAGAATATTATTTTTCTGGAACAGGATAAGATTAAACAATCCCATCACCGTCTTAATCAGCTCAGGCAGAAGCAGGATCAGGTTCTCTCTGCTATCAACAACCTTGAGAAACAGCTGAGCCAGGTTCTTAATCAGGAAAAAGAATTAGCCCGCAGTCAGGAAAGGATAAAAAGTCTGGAAAAAGAAAAGCAACGAATTCAGCAGTTAGATTCTCAACAGCAAGACCAGCAAAAAGAGCTTCAACAGCTTGAGACAGAGCTAAAAGAGATGAGGGGGAAAAATCTCGATGAGGAAAGGGCCCGGATTGATAAATTAAAGTCTGATCTTAAAAAGATTGAAGAGGAAAAAAGACTTTGTCTAATGATTGATTCTAAAACTGCTGAGAAAAAAAGATTGGTTCTGGAAACAGAGGCTCTCTCTGAAAAAATCCGCTCTCTTAGACAGCAAAAAGAGGTTCTTGATGAGGAGCTTAAGGGATTCCATCAATTGAAAGAAAAGAATAATCAGCTTAAAAAGGAGATTGAAGAATCTCAGCAGAATCTCAAACAGCTTGAAATCAGGCAGGCAGAGAAAAAGAACCGCTTGCAGATGAGGAAAGAGGAAATTCAAAAGCTGCAGGAAAAGATTCAAAAGAAAATTCAGTATAAAAAACAGGCTCAGAAGCTGGCCCAGCAGGAAACCTGGCTGACAACTAAATTTTCAGGGTTGATGGTCTTTATTGAAAAAGCAGTTATGACCAAGATTAACCAGGAATTTGATTTATTGTTCCAGAAATGGTTTAAGCTTTTGATTGAGGATGACACCCTCTCTGTTAGTATTGATGAGGAATTCACACCAATAATTTCACAAAACAATCACACTACTAAGATTGATTTTCTCTCTGGCGGAGAAAAAACCAGCTGTGCTTTGGCTTACAGGCTTGCCTTGAATAGAGTTATTAATGACCTGGTGGGTGAAATAAAAACCAAAGATCTGATTATTCTGGATGAACCAACAGATGGCTTCTCAGCAGAGCAGCTGGACAAGGTCAGGGAAGTCCTTAATCAGTTAGGTACCAGGCAAACCATCATTGTTTCCCATGAACAAAAGATTGAGAGTTTTGTTGATCATGTTATTAGGATTAGTAAGAATCAGAGTCGTTCAGAAATTAATACGCTTATTTAAGAAGTTTCTCAGTTTTTTTCAAAATTCACTTAATCAGCAAGAAAGTTTATCTTTTGCTGGGGAAATTTTATATTCTACCAGAACTTATTCATTAAGATGACTTATCTTAGCACAGGAAGCTCCAATCTCAGAAAAGAAAGACAAAAAAGAGCAGAACAAGAAAGAGGGGAGGATTATCAATTGATTAATAAAGAGATCCCCCATCCAGAGTTGGAAACCTCTTATGGTCCTTTGGGATTAGAACATTTTAAGCAAATAGTTATAGAAAGAGAGGATGGTCGAATAGCAGTAAATGAATCAGCTCTTTACAGAGTACTAAATCCAGCTGGGTTATTCAATCCAGGCTTAAATTATGGGACTTTATTCGATTTGTTAAAACAGTCAGGCAGGGAAGGATTAGAAGAAGAAAAGAGAACGCTGGGAAGAAGGAAAAGAAGAAGCGCAGGATTGGGAGAAAAACCAGAGAGGGAGAAAGAGTTTCTTGAACAAAGAATCAACTCTTATCATCAGGTCTATCATAAAATCAAGAAAAGGGCTAATAAGGAAGGAATAATTAATGATCAGCCTCTTTGGCAGGAATTAGAAAAAACTATTTTGGAAGTGCTGGAGGAAGTCTGTGCTGAACCTGGTTTTTTAAGCAGTTTTCATCATCAATTAAAAAATCCTTTATCCAGCCGGTTATGTTTAAGATATCAAAAGATGAGCCAGGAAGAGGTTTTATTTGGTTTAAGCACTTCTCCTCTCAAGGACTTGCCTGAGTATCTTATTTCTCATTTCAGAACTAAGGTTATTAATTCTGCCTTGGATGAATTATCTCAAAAAACTAACCAGGTTGAGGTTCTCAGGGAGATTGATTATTATCAGCATTGTTTCCGGGAATTAAGAAATTTGTTAGCTCTTTTTAATAAGCCATTGATTGTTCTCGCTATGAGAAGTGAAGGTGTTAGGAGCAGTAATCAAGACCTCCAGCAGGAAGGTTTTATCCATTTATTAACTAAGATAATTCCTGCTCACGATTATCATTCCTATAAAATTTCCTCATTTGCTTGTCCCAGCTTAAGGAGATTTTTCAGACAAAAAGTTTTTGGTGAGGATTCTCCTTTGATTAGGATACCAGCTCACTTGATTATTAAAAACAAACGTCTTTTTGCTTGGGTTAGTGAACAGAAAAATATATCTGGAACTATTCCTTCAAAAAAGGAAATTGCTGAGCATTTTGGCTGGAAAAAGGAGCAGGTGGAGAAGTTATATAATCTTGTTAATCTTTTAAAACCTCTCTACCTTAATCAGAAGGTTTTTTCAGAGAATGACTCTGCTGAAGTGGGTGATTTAGTCAGCAGTCATCTGCCTTTAGCTGATGAAGTGCTTGAGCAAGAATTTTTTGAGGAAATAAGAGAAGGGTTTTGTTCAAAACTGGATTCAGTAGAGAAGATTATCTTTAGAGAGTATCTTTGTTCTTCCCAAGATGAAAAGCCTAGCTTAAGAGAGATGCAGGAGATAATAACTCATCAGACAGGGGTTAAGATAAGTCACGAGTGGATAAGAAAAAAAGGGTTGAGATTAAAGAGAAGATTATCCAGTCGCTTAAAAATTTTCTTCAACAATTGATTAAACAAGCTAACAAGCATTTTATTCAACACATTCAAAACAAAACATTTATATAGCACTACTGATTAGTAACTAAATAATGGAAGAACATAAAACTTACTTTGGCATAAAACCATTTGGAGTTTTGGTAGACGAATCTCCAGAATTAGAATCATTAATTTCACAAGTCAGAGAACTAAGAGAAAAACCTTTTGAAGAAAAACTTAACGCTTTAAAAAAACTAACTCTGGACTCAATGATCAATGCGTATGAACAGATGGTTACTCTTCCTCAAGGAGATCAAAAAGAATTTTTTAAAGATATTGTTGTAACTCCTGATCACCCTCTGAGTTATGCTTTAGAACATAAAGCAGGTTGCTGCCGGTATCAGGGGGCCCTATTCTTTGTTTTAGCTTATGAAGCAGATTTGGGTCATAAACATTTTATCCAACAGGCTCCAGTAAATCCTGATGAGTTTAAGTATGGCACAGACAGAGCTTTAGCTTGTAATAATATGAGAAGTGTCTTCAATGACTTAATTCATAATAATCAAATACACCATATCTCCATTTTCAAAGAAAGTTTAAAAGACAAGTCATTGGATTATTCAATAAAAAATCCAAGAGTTTTTGAGTCAGCTATTGGGTTTGGCTGGCCTCAGGACAACCCCTCCCCCATAATTGACCCCTGGAAAATGAGGCATTACTCATATCACCGTACTGAAGACGGGTTGATTATAGTTTCTGAAGATTCAAGACATGTTCCAAGAATTCCAGTTAAAGGAGATAATTGAATTAGAAGATAGTGCAGAATAGACAGAATAGGTTTAGGTGAGATTGATGTTAGAAAAAATAATTAAAAAATTATCCCTGTCAAAAATATCCCTGTCTTATCAAGAGAAGAAGTCAGGTCTTTTAGAAGTATTAAAAATATCTGCTCTTTATCTTACTGCTAGCGCTGTTCTGGCTGTTGCTTCTCCTTACACAACAAAAAAAGTTGGAGCTGAACCTTGTGTCTCAAATTATTCAACAGAAGAGGCTCTTCCTTACGAATTGCTTGAGGGCAGTGGAGATCCTAGAAACAGGACAGTGGTTGTTATCGGTTCTGAGGGTTATACTCAAGAAGAGCTGGACAGTGGAAAATTCAGGCAGGATGCTCTGGAGATTGTTAGGGCTAGTTTTAGCAAAGAGCCTATGAATGAATTTGCTGATTTTATGATGTTTTATGCTCTTTATGCTCCTTCAAATGAATCAGGAGCTGATCACCCGTCTGAAGGCATAGAAGTAGATACTCGTTATGATGCTGATTATCTTCGTTCAAGTATTAATGTTAACACCCAAACAGTGTTGTCTGATATTGAAAACTCTCTTGGTCATCTGGGAATAGATCCTTATGATTATATGCGGGTCTTAGCCCATATTATTGTCAATGATCCAAAATTAGGTTACCAAGCTGGAGTAGAAATTAATCCTTCTGCGACTAATAATAAAGGGACATTGGGCACACCCATAACTGATTTGTGGATACATGAAGGCATTGGTCATGGGAAAAATCTTCAAGACCAGTATATTGTTTATCCAGGACACCCTTTTCCTTCAAAAAACTGGCTGCCCAAGGTAAATTGTTTTGGCAGTTTGGATGATCCTGCTTTAGTTGCCTGGTCAGATCTGCTTGATCCCCAGTGTGGTTGCACTTACGATTGTGTTGGTCAGGATGAGGTTTATAGCCCGACATTTAATTGCATTATGGGGCTTGGTGGAGAAGAGTTTTGCCCAATCTGCACTGAATTTCTGGTTTCAGAGTATGGAAGATTAACTGGTATAGATGATGTTTGGCCAGCTGAAGAAATTATAGCAACTACCCAGCCAGTTAAATTCAGGGCTAAAACCGCCGAACCAAAAGGAGAACATAGCACCTCAGTAAAGAAATGGTATGTTAACGGCAAATTAGCAGGCAAGGGAGACGAATTTGATTACAATGGTCCAGAAGGTACTAACACAGTCAAGTTTGTTTGGGAAATAGATACTCATTGGGTAAGACAAGAAAAATATAAGAAAAAGCTAAAGAACGAACATAGTTGGACTATACTTTACCAACAATTTAATTGGCCAAAAGGAGATGTCAATTGCGATCTTAGAATCACACCAGAAGATGCTCAATTAACTCTAATGGACTTTCTTCAAAAAATTCAACTAGGCCATAATCCCTGCGACCAAAAAAAAGCTGCTGACTGGGACAAAGATAATTCTGTAACACCAGAAGATGCTTTAAGCATCCTCAGGCATTATTTGAGGATGGAGTAATCTCCTTAATTTAATCAACACCTGACTGGTCCTGACCAGCTGGTATCACAAACCCAACGATTATTTATCCAGTTCCAACCACCTTTATTAGTATTACAGCAGATAGTTTGGCTGGGTAGATTATACCCCACTCCTTTACAGCAAGGATCTCCATAACAAGGAGTGCCTTTGTTTCTGTAAACATGCTCTACTAGATATTCACAAGACCTACAATCAGAACAGCAATCATCTGTTCCATATCCATCCGGACAGTATTCATCACTCTTACAAGGTTTTTTGCTACAAGAACCCCAGTAAGTATTATGTTGTGAAGTTTCTTTACAATACCGGGCACTTTTACATCCATTTGGATAAATACAATAATCAGTTGAACCAATCATACATCCACAACTCAATCCTTCATCTATTTGACCATCACAATTGTTGTCAATACCATCGCATCTTTCAACAGCATCAGGATTGATACAGATAGGGCAAACACTATTCCAAGAAGCACTACAGTCACCTATTCTTACTGAAGGGCAACCACTGGTATCATTACAATCAAAATCTGATGATGCAGGATCACAACCCGCTCCAGTTCCAGCAAAATTATCCCCGTCTTCATCTATACAAAATAAAGGAGGATCACAAGCATCACCACATCTTGGATTTTTAATCCAAGCTTCATCTAGCATATAACTAGTTTCATCTCTTCTTTCATCACAATTAATTGAACCTCCTGTTTCAGTTTGATTATTATTTTTTATATTCCAGCAATTATCACAAGCATTACCTACTTTGTCATCATCAGCATCTTCCTGCTCAGGGTTATAAACTTCAGGACAATTATCACAACCATCTGGAACCCCATCATTATCAATATCAACACTATCATCATGGCCAGGACAAATGTCTTCTGTGTCTGGAATACCATCCGCATCAGAATCTGTTTCAACAACTAGATAACCAATAACTTCTTTAGTATGACCTGTTTCCTTATCCTTAGATTTTTCTTCTTCAATTTTAACTTCCACAGAATTATCCTGTAGATTCTTATATCTTAATCCAAAGACATCCCCCCCATTCTGTGTTTGGGCATCAGCTATGAAGGCTCCTGGAGTAAAACCAAACTTGATTTCAGTCCATTTATGGGTGTAATTATTATGTGTATTTGAAGCAATGTGTTTTCTTCCATCTGAAACAAACATACCTGGCTCTACAGCAATATAACCTATTGTTTCTGATTCTAATTGAACATCATAGCTACCATACTTTTTAGCTTCTTCTTGTTGAATTCTTACACCAAAAAATTGGGTGCCAACACCTTTTAACCTGGTCACAATAGGTATGACTCCATTAAGAGTCTGTGTTTGGGTTAACATAATTGGAGGATTATTAAATTGAGGGATAAATTCTATTGGTTTAAAGTTTTCATTAATATAAGAATTAGTTTTTCCTGCCAGTATTCTTTTCCCTCCAACTTTATGGTCTCCTGTTTCTATCACAATAAAAGAAACATCCTCGCCAGCGTGATTTCCATCCAGATAAAACCATTCTTCTATTCTGATGGCAAAACCTTTGCCCACCACTCTTTTTATTCTTGCATGCCCAGGAGCTTTTCCTTCAAAACTTACTGGTTTGGCAATCACCACAGGATTATTATAAGATTTATTAAAACCAGCCCATCTCCAACTATGGGTAACACTTTTAATTAATCCTGTCTCACCAATTTGATTTCCATTTTCATCAATCAATAAAACTCTATTTTCAACATTGTAAGCTCCGCCTGGACTTTGTTGACCACTTGTTATTATATCATAAGCCTGACCAGTCTTCTGGCAACCAGTTAAAACAATCAAAAGAATCA
>CAZPDB010000012.1:0-19632 GCA_964585285.1 uncultured Methanosarcinales archaeon | reverse complement strand
TCTGCATATTCCTCAGACAGAGGAGGCCCGGGCTGAAACAGAGATTATTATGGATGTTAAGACTCAGCTTATTTCTCCTCGTTATGGTTTGAGTGTTATTGGAGGTATTCAGGATTCTATCACTGGTAATTTCCTTTTGACTAAAAAACAGACTTCTCTTCCTTATCAGGAAGCTGTTGACCTGCTTTTTTCTATTGGTGTGGAGGATTTTTCCTCTTTAGGTAATAAGGAGATTGTTAGTGGCAAGGAGATTTTTTCCTGTGTTCTTCCTGATGATTTCAATTTTGTTGGCCGGTCAAAATCAAAAGATGAAGAAGAAGTGCTTATCAGGAATGGAAAATTGCAAAAAGGAATTATTGATGTTAATGCTATTGGTCAGGAAAAAGGTTTGATGCTTCGAAGTCTGCATAAACAGTATGGGGAGGATGAAGCTTTGAATATTTTGGAGAGAATCTTTCATCTGGGTATTAAGTATTTGCTCAATCTTGGTTTTACTATGCCTCTTTCTGATATTGACCTTCCAGAAAAAGCAGAGCAGCAGATCAGTCAGGAATTGGATTTGGGAGAGCAAAAGGTTCAGGCTCTTATTAAGAAATATAAGATGAATGAGCTGGAGTGTTTCCCTGGTAAGAATTTGTCTGAAACCCTTGAATTAAAAATATTGGAAGTTTTGAATAAAGCCAGAAATAAGGTGGGGGATATATTAACTGAATATAGCAGGAAAGATGCTGCTATTTTGACTATGGCTCTTTCAGGAGCCCGTGGTAAGCTTCTTAATATGGCTCAAATGTCTGCTTGTGTTGGCCAGCAGGCTTTGAGAGGTAAGAGAATCATTCGCGGTTATGATGGAAGAACTCTTAGCTGTTTTAAACAGGGAGATCTTGGTCCAGAAGCTCATGGTTTTATCAGGGATGGTTTTAAAAAAAGTATGTCTCCTGCTGAGTTTTTCTTCCAGTCAATGGTTGGTCGTGATAGTTTAATGGATACTGCTTTGCGAACGCCTAAGTCAGGCTATCTTTATCGCCGTCTTTCTAATGCCTTGCAGGATATTAAAGTTGAATATGACCATACTACTAGGGATGCCTCTGGCAAGATAATCCAGTTTGAGTATGGTGAGGACAGTATTGATGTTTCCAAATCAGAAGGCGGCCAGATTAATGTTAAGGCTATTGTTAATGAGGTTTTAGAAAAATCATAAAATGAGGACTAAAAATGGTAAATAAGGTTTTCAAGGAATATGAGGAAAAATTGCCTCTAAAAATTTTGGATGAGGTTAAGGAATTGGTTCCTTCCAGTACTGCTGTTTCCAAGGTTAGGCTGATTATGGAAAAGATTTATCAGGAGTACCAGGAAACTTCTGTTGCTCCTGGAGAAGCTGTTGGTCTTATTTCTGCTCAGTCTATTGGAGAGCCAGGCACGCAGATGACTTTGAATACCTTTCACTTTGCTGGTGTGGCTGAGATGAATGTTACTATGGGTTTGCCCAGGATTATTGAGATTCTTGATGCCAGAAAAACAATCAAGACTCCCAGCATGGAAATATATCTTAAGTCTCCTTATAATAAGGCTGACAAGGTTAAGGGTATGGCTCAGCAGATAAGGGAGTTAAAGCTTAAGGAGGTCCTTTCAGAGATTAATGTTAACATTGCTGATTTGACTATTGAAATACTTTTGGACAAGGCCGCTTTGGACAAGCATCACTTAACCACTAAGAAGGTTACTGCTGCTTTGGGTAAGGCAGTCAGGTCAATTAAGGTTCTTAAGGAAAAACCTTCTCTTATCATTGTTAAATCAAAAGCTAAGGATGCTGTTCTTCACAATCTTTACAAGCTTAAGGAAAAGATCAAGGATGCTTATGTTATGGGAATTAAGGGTATTACTCAGGTTTTGCCAGTCAGGAGAGGAAATGAATATATTATTGTCACTGCCGGCACCAATCTTAAAGATATTCTTGATGTCCCTCAGGTTGATTCTACTAGGACTGTTTCCAATGATATTTTTGAGGTGGCAGAGATTTTGGGTGTTGAAGCTGCCCGGCAGGTTATCATCAATGAGGTTTATAATGTTATGGAGACTCAGGGGCTTAATGTTGACATCCGCCATGTTATGCTGGTAGCTGATGCTATGTGCACTGAGGGCTTGATTAAGGGAGTTACTCGTTATGGGGTTCTCTTGGAAAAGGCTTCTGTTCTTGCCCGGGCTTCTTTTGAAACACCTATTAAGCATTTAACTAATGCTTCTCTTGTTGGAGAGGTTGATGAGTTGAATTCTGTGGTTGAGAATGTTATGCTTAATCAATATATCCCTGTCGGAACCGGCCTGCCTAGTCTAATCACTAAGATCAAGGAAGAAGTTAAGGAAAAGGATTTAGAAAAAAAGAGTGAGGGCAAGTAAATGGTTAAGAAAAAAGTAGTTCCAGGAATAAAGGAAATTTCTGAGGCTTTGGAAGGGGATAAGGTTATTATTGGTACTGAGAGAACCTTAAAGGCCTTGAAAAAGGGGGAATTAAAAAAAGTTTTTTTGAGCAGCAACACTTCATCTGAGGTGATTGAGGATGTTGAGAAATTTGCTCAGTTGTCTGGTGTTGAAGTTGTTAGGCTCGAGCATCCTAATGATGAGCTTGGAGCTTTGTGTAAAAAACCTTTCTCTATTTCTGTTCTTGGCTTGAAATGAATTGTTCAAAATGAAGATAACCTATGATGCTTCAACTATGAAGTTTTTATCATTGTTTGAATCATTGACTCAGACTAGGGTTAAGGATTGTTTTATTCTTGAGGGAGTTGTTGTTTTTGTTGTTCAGCCAGGCCAGTTAGGCCGGGCTTTGGGCAAGAAAGGCTTTAATGTTCAGAAACTTAACCGCATCTTAAAAAAGAAGATCAAAATTGTTGAATTCTCAGAGAATAAGGCCCAGTTTGTTAGAAGTTATTTGCACCATCTTGATATTCCTCTAACTAATATCAAGGAGGAAGATGATTCTGTTATCATCTCTGGTTTGGACAGGCAGACCAAGGCACAGATTATTGGCCGGGATAAAAAGAATCTTAACACTCTCAAGGACATTCTCTCTCGTTATTTTGGAGATGTTGAAGTTAGTGTGGTTTGAATGGCTAAAGTTTTAGTTGTTGGCGGAGCTGGTTATATTGGCAGCCATGTGGTTAAGGGTTTATGCCAGCAGGATCATGATGTTGTTGTTTTTGATAATCTTAGTACTGGCCTGCCAGAGAATGTTGATAAAAGAGTTAAGCTGGTTAAAGGAGATTTGCTGAATGTTTCTGATCTTAAAAAAGTCTTTGACCAGGAGTATGATTTTGTTTTTCATTTGGCAGCTAAGAAAGCAGCTGGCGAATCAATGGTTAATCCAGCCAAATATGCTTCCAATAATATCTCTGGGACTATTAATCTGCTTAATCTCATGTTGGAGAATAAGGTTAAGAACATTATTTTTTCTTCTTCAGCTGCTGTTTATGGCAGTCCTCAATATCTTCCAGTTGATGAAAAACATCCTCTTGACCCAGCTAATTTTTATGGTTTCACCAAGTTAGAGATTGAAAGGATTATGCACTGGTATAGTCAGATTAAAGGCCTTAATTTTGCTGCTCTTCGTTATTTTAATGCTGTTGGTTATGATATTGAGGGCAAGATTAAAGGCAGGGAAAAAAATCCAGCTAATCTTCTTCCTGTGGTTATGGAAGTTGCTACTGGTCAAAGAGAGAAAGTTCTTATTTTTGGTAATGATTATCAGACTTCTAAGGGTAAAGGTTCTGGTGTCAGAGATTATATTCATGTGACTGATCTGATGACTGCTCATCTTAAGGCTATGGAGTTTATTTCTCAAGCAAAGAATTTAATAGTCAATCTTGGCACTGGCAGCGGGTATAGTGTTCTAGAGGTTGTTGAAAAAGCAAGAGAAGTGACTGGTCAGGAGATCCCTTATGAGTTTGTTGCTCGGCGCCCAGGAGATCCAGCTGAATTGATTGCTTCCTCAGATTTAGCTTTCAAATTGCTCAACTGGAAAGCAGAACACTCTGACCTTAACACCATCCTTAAGACAATGTGGAATGGTTATAAGGGGTGATATTCTTTAATTTATATTCTTAAAACAACATAAAATTTTAAAGATGGGCTTTTTTTTATCTTCTCAAATGTTTAATTTAAGAGAAATAATCAGAAATAGTTATTTTCACCTTTTGATCTTGTTTATCTTAGCTGTTTTTCTGCTTAAGATTAGTTTTCTTCAGATTTCTTCTTTGAATTTTGTCTGGTTTGCTGTTATCCTTGGTCTTTTTGGCTGGTCTTTGAATAAGAAAAAAAAGCCTGTTGATATATCTTTTTGGTTGCTTTTTCTTGCTTTTTTTGTGGTTGTTTTTATTAGAATTATTCCTTATATTGGAAATAGTGTTCCTCTTGGTTATGATCCTGGACTTTATAAGTTTGTTTTTGAGCATCCTTTTGGCGAACAATGGACTTTGAAGATGTATCCCATGTTTTTTTCTTTAGTGATGGGAGGATTGAATCTAATCTTTGGTTCCTGGTTCTTGTTAGTGCCTTTTTTTATTTTTCTTTCTTCACTTATTTGTCTGATTCTGTATTATGTGGTTAAAAGACTTTTTAATCAGTCTATTGGTATTCTTGCTGCTCTTATCTTTATGGTTTCTATTACCCAATTTCAGACTTTTTGGTGGTGTTATTATAAGAATGTTTTAGGTATTATTTTGTTACTTTTTTCTTTTCTCTACCTTGATAAGGGTGGCCAAGGCTTTAAGTGGAAATTGATTTTGATTGGTGGTTTGATTGGAGGTATTCACCGGCCAGCTCTTTTTATTTTTGGCTTAACTTTTGTTATTTATGCTCTTTTTCAGATTAAGAAAAAGGATTATTTTAAGAATTACATTTTAAATGGAGTAGCTATCTTGATTTTGGTCTTGTTGTTTAATTTTGATCGGATTGGTGTCTTTTTACTGCCCCAATTTTTTCTGTTGTCAGGAGTGTGATTGAATTTTCTGGCGGAGCCGGGACTTTTTTTGATGTTAAGGATTATTTCTATTTCAGCCTCCCTTTTATTCCTTTTGCTATTACTGGACTTGTTCATTATTGGAAAAAAAATAAATTGCTTTTGATTGCTTTAGTAATCACAGCTTTGATGGTTTTATTTGGTTTGTTTTTCCATAATCGTTTTATTATCTATTTGGATATCTTTATCATTATTTATGCTGCCCTCGGTTTTTATGTTCTTATTCAAAATAGAAGGATTTATGGAAAATTGATTGTTTATGGTTTTATTGGCTTGTTTTTAGTTTTAATCTTTATCCATTCATTAAATTCTAAGCCTTTAATCTCTGAAGAAGAGTTTTTTGAAATAAAAAAGATTAATCATCTTGTTGAAGATCATGCTTTGGTTATGGTTACTCACAGTGCTTATTCACCCTGGTTCAAGGGATGGGTTCATCGTTCAATTATTGCTCCAGGGATGTTTGATGAAAATTTAATGGGTGAAGTAGAATGGATTGAATTTTGGCAGGATGTGAATAGGGGAAAATATATAGGTTTATATGAGAAGCCGCTTTATATTTATGTTGGAGAAAAACAGCCACAGTATGAATTTAATGAGACTTGTTTTAAATTACTGAATGAAAAAGAAAAGAGGTTTTATAATTTTATTTGTTAACTCTTATTTTAATTAAAATGGATAATACTGAAATTATCTCAAAAATGGGGAAAGGAATTTTGATTGTTTTAATTGGTCTTTTCTCTTGGAAAATATTAAATCTATTAACTAAAATTATTATAGCTAGGTTTCTTGGTGCAGGAGATTTCGGTTTATTGAATTTGGGGTTAACTATTTTTACTATCTTTTCAATTATTTCTATTCTCGGTTTGAATTTAGGAGGAAAAAGATATTTAGCTCAATTTTATAAAGATAGGGAAAAAAGAAATTATATTATTAAAATAACCTTTATTTTTGTTTTTTTTACTTCATTAATCCTAAGTTTTGTTCTTTTTTCTGTTAGTGATTTTATTTCTCTTTTTTTATTAAAAAATCTTTCTTTAAGTCCTGTTTTGAAAATATTTTCTGTGGGATTGCCTTTTTTTTCTCTTTCAGAGTTATTTTTATTTCAATTAGAAGGATTTATGATTGTTAAATATAGAGCATTAATAGAGAGGATATTCAAAAATATTTTTATCTTTCTTTTTGTCTGGTTAATCTTATTTTTTGGATTTGGTCTGAATCAAGTGATCTGGATTTTTGTTTTTTCATTTATTCTTGTTTTTATTCTTAGTTTTTATCAGATCTTAAAAAGATATGATTTTAAGCTTCAGGCTAAAAAATTTAGGGGTTTCTTCAGTAGAATGTTAACATATTCTTGGCCAGTCATGTTTAATACAGTTATGTATAATGTGATTATCTATTTAGATACTTTTATGATTAGTTATTTTTTATCAGAAATAGCAGTTGGTCTTTATTCTTCTGCTTCAGAGATTGCAAGACTATTGCCTTTTTTATTAACTGCTTCAACCCCCATGTTCTTTTCTCTTTCTTCAAGACTTAATACCTCAGGAATGATTAAAAAAAGTAAAGGACTTTATATCAATCTAACTAGATTAATGTATCTTGCCACTTTACCTTTTTTTGTTATCTCTATGATCTTTTCAGAGGAAATTCTTTTTTATTTTTTCGGCAGTCAATTTGTTGGGCAATATCTGGTATTAAATATACTTTTGATAGGTTTTTTTATCACTACTTTAGCCGGCCCAGTTGATTATTATTTAAACTCTTTTGATAAGACTAAATGGGTCTTGTTTAATTATATTCTTGGGGCTCTTTTCAATTTTTTTTTAAATATAATATTGATTACCAGAATAGGTATTATTGGAGCAGCTATTTCTACTACTTTTTCAATTGCTATTCATAATTTTTTAGGTTTAGCAGAATTATATTCTTTTAAAAAAATATTCCCTTATTCCCCCAAATTTATTTTGCCAACAATTATTGGTTTAGCAGGATCAATCTTATTATTATTATCAAAATTCCTTTTTAATTTAAATCTTTTTTTAATTATCTTTTTTTCAATAGGATTTTTACTTTTATATTTTACTCTAGTGATTAAATTTTCTGATTGGTCAGTATCAGAAAAAGAAATTTTGATTAAGATTAAATACCAAATAATAAAGCTAATTAAAAATAAATTTTAAAATAGGAATTAAATGATTAATCATTAAATAATTCCTTTAACACTCTTCCATCCATCTCTTTCGGGGTAGGTATCTTGTAAAGATGAAGTATTGTGGGAGCTAAATCGAGAATTGAGATTTTATCTTTTTTTAACCCACTTTCTGTCTTATTTGATTTAATTTTTGGCCCACAAGCTAAAAAAAATCCATTTTTTTGATGGGTCCCTTTCCAACCATTTAAAGGTTTAGAAGTAAATATATGTTTATCAAAATTTTCAGAAACATGAAAACCTTTATTTGGTACTACAATCAGATCAGGATAAAAATTATCTTGGCTACTATCTGGTTCACAACCATACGCTTCCTGATACCAATAACTCTGGCAGAGGATATTCCCCTCATTATCTGTATAATTATCTATTTTTGATTTTAATTCCTTTTTTTCTTTATTTTCCAATTCTTTATTCAAGTAAACTAAACTAAACCCTTCTCCAATCCCAAAAGCAATTGTTTTTTTAAAATCGATTTGGTTAATTAAACTGCTCCTTATCTGTTTATTAATCTTCTTAGTGATCCCTCTCAATTTTTTTGAAAGCAGGAGCTTAACTATCTCCTGATAAAAAGGCAATTTGGAAAGAATTCTTTTTATTTTTAGTTGCCATTCTCTTTTGCTTGTTTCGCGATTAAGATAGAGATATTTATGAGAAATTAAAAATGAATTTATATTGAATGATTTTTTAATCCCACATGAACCGTGATCAGATATAATAAAAAGATAATAATCTTTTTCTTTTTGATTTAAAAAATTAATAAAATCTTGCAATAGATAATCGAGATAAGACCAAAATCTTAAGAGAATATCTTTATTGTCAATAAAATTATGATGAATTTTATCAATATAAAAAATGGTTAGATGAAGAAGATCAACTTTATCAATTAATTTCTTAGCTAATTCAAACCTTGTTTTGAATAACTGATCATATTTATTGATCCATTTAGTATCTTTTTTAGAATCCCTCTCTTGAATAGTCAACGGGTTAATCTTATAATTAACTTCTTTGATTAATTTTTTCAATTTATCAGGGAAAAAAAATATTTTTTCTTCATTACCTAAGAAGTCAGAAATAATAGAATTATTTTTATTTTTATATCCTTCTTTAATAGGAAATGTTCCAGGAAGATTGATTATAGCAGTTTTAATATCATTTTTATTTAAAATTTCCCAATAATCTTTTTTTTTAAAATCAAGACTGGAAAAATATTTTATCTCTTTTTTTAATCGGTCAAAACTAATAAAAGAATAAACCCCAAGTTTATTTGGTTGACAACCAGTAGAATAACATTTCCAGGCCGGAAAAGTAATTGGAGGAATTGAAGATTCCAGTTTTGAATAATATCCTTTTTCAAGCAATTTTTTAAAACAGGGAAGTTTATTATCTTTTACAAATTCTTTAATTACATTTAAACTTAGACTATCAAAGCCAATGATTATTGTCTTTTTCAATTTTTTTTTCATATTTTTATCTACACGTTATTTTTTATTAATTTTTCATTTGATTATATGCTTAATAACAACCCCATCAAGATCTTCAGAAATTGGTAATCCAAATAGAGATAAAACTGTTGGCACAACATCCATAATGGATCTTTCTTCTAATCTTAAATCTTTTTTAATATCTGGACCAGAAGCAATAAATATCCCCTTTTGACGATGGCAACCTTTCATTTCATCTAATTTTTTATCAATAACTTTTTTAGAACCAAATGTATAATTAGGAGAAGTGACATATTTACCATCATGGAAATCAAAAATTATGTCAGGAGCTTGATTAATAAATGGTCCTTGATAAACATCTTTAGCTTTTTTTACATTAGTAATTACTTGTATTTTCCCATCTCTAAGCTCAAAAAGATCTTTTTTGATTTTTTCAAAAAATTTATCCTCATCTTCTATAACCCCCTCCTTATCTCTTCCTTTAAGATTATAAAATATTCTGCCAAAATTACCAAAAGAGTATACTTTTGTTTTTGACCAATCAATATCGTCAAGACTATCATAGAAACTTTTAGCAATACTTTTTTGCAGGTCTTTGGGCACAATTTTAAAAAGAAAATTAAGATGTAGCTTTTTTATCAATTCTAGAGTCTTTTTAATATCAAAACCAAAAAGATTACTAATTTTTTTTATTACATTTCTGTCACTCTTTAGGATTAAATAACCTTTTTCTTTAAAATATTGATTGATATAAACTGTTTTATGAAGAGGGCCAAAACCATGATCAGAAATAATAAAGAGATTATGTTCATTGCTATTTAACCTTCCAATGAAGTTATCAATCAATTCAAAGATTGCTCTGATTTCCTCTTTAATAAGCTTATCTTTCTTGTCAGTAGATTTAATATGTTCTGAATGAGATTCATCAATATAATGAATAAAATGATGAAATAATCTATCAGTAGCAGTTACAACTCCAATAAAAAGATTCCATTCTTTATTTTTAATCAGAAAATCAAATGTTTTTAATCTTATCTCTAATACTTTTTTTATATCTTTTATAAATTCTATTTGATTATTAGTTTCATTTGCATTAAGTGGATCTATACGATAATTATACTGTTCTTTTATCTCTTCCCCAATATCTACTGGATAAGTAAATCCACTTTCAAGAGTGGGGGTTAACATTCCACTGACTATGGTAGTATTAGGAATTTTTATGGGTGGGTAAGTTGAGGGAACATTAATAACTATTGTTTTTAGATTATTATCAGAAAATTGTTTAAAAAAAAAATCAGTGGTTTTGTTAACATCAGTTAATTGGATTTTATAAGAATCTTCTCTCTTTTCAGTAAAATCAAAAATTCCATGCTTTCCTGGATTTTTACCAGTTAAGAAACTTCTCCAAGCAGGCAAAGACACAGGTGGTTGAACAGAGTCAAGTTTTGCTGAACAACCAGATTTGATTAGATTCCAAAGGTTAGGAAAACTTGATTTATATTCTTTTAGATATTTCCAGTCCATACCATCTAAACCAATGATAATAGTCTTAACAGCTTTCATTTTGATCTTTTTTCTTGTCTCTTCTAATTAAAAAAAATCTTATAAAAAAAGTGAAGAATATAAAATTAACTATAAAAAGAAGATTTTTTACAATAAAAGTTATTTTAATTCCAAAAAGATTAAATAATAAAACTAATAAATAAATAAATAGGTTAAGAAGATAAGAAAATAAAGGAGGATATAAACTTACTCCCAAAAGAAATAAAATTAATACCATCCCAAATATTTTTTTATTTGATTGTTTTAATTCTTTACAATAAGCGAATAATATCATAAAAGAAATTAGAATATAAAAATAAAAAATAAATTTTTCTTGATTAAGACTTAATTTTTCTTGACCCATAAATAATATACTCCCCATTGGAGTCATATCCCAATGATATTGAATAAAATTATTAGAAAGAAAAATACTAATTAGAAAAAGTAAAATAGAGAAAAAAGCCAGATGAATTATTTTTTTATTTGCCATTTTTTCAATCTCTTTCTATTAAAAAAACAATGGGAAAATTTTATTATTTAAAAAGACTTATATCTTCTAAAAAATACTTAATAAAGATTGTTGATTGTTTTTAATAAATATTAGATAGATCTAATTAAAGATTATTTTCTAGTTAAGACTATCAGTTGATTACATCCGAATTCAAATTTTTTGTATCTCTCAATTTTTAGATCTAATTCATTTGCTAATACCATAACTCTTTTTTTATTATAAATAATTATGTGATCATTAATTGCGTTTTTATTAAATAATTTCAAACTAGCAAATAATCGATAGATTATATCATTTCCTAAATAGGTTGGGGTAGTAATGATAATCTTACCCCCCCGGTTTAAGATATTTTAGACACTCTTTAAATAGATGTTTTTGATTGAATATATGTTCGATAACTGCAGTTAATAAGATAAAATCAAATTTCATTTCCAAATTAAGATCATCTGTATCTAAATCTCTCTGAAAAAATTTGGCATTATCATATTTTTTTTTATTTAATTCTTTTACTAAAGAAGTATCATATTCAATACCAACATATTTTTTTATTCTTCTTGAAGAATTTCTTAGAATGGCCAAAGGACCACAACCAAGATCAAGGATATCACCAGTAAGATAAAAACTCACTAAATCTATCCTTTTTTTACGTAACCACAATGATAATAGACTAATTTTATTCATTTAATTAAATATTTATAGGTTATTAATAAATTTTTCTAAATATATGATCTTATCTAATTATTAATCATTAAAAGATGGTGATTATTATAAGAAACCTCCTTTGTTTTATTAAAACAATTTGATATTTTTTTATTCAAAGAAGAAGATTTATAATAGTAATAAGCATTTATTTTATTTTCTTTAAACATCTTTTGGGCTTTTTCACATTCAAAATTTTTAAATAGGTGACCTAATAAAAAAGTTAATTCATTATCCACAATTCTCTCTGTACCAACATATACTTTATTATTAGTAGTTGCTTCAATTAATTTGGCGTGAGGAGTATTAGTTGAAGTAATAATTAACTTATTGATTTTGTTCTCCTTCAAGACATTAATAAAAGTGAAACCATCTGATGAAAACATATCATTAAGAGCACCAATTTTTGGTTCAGAAACAATAAAAAAGAGATAACCAAAAAAGAAAAGAATTGATATGATTATAAAACTCAATCTAAAATTTTTTCTTGCCCTATTATTATTTTGCTCATTTAAGTTATGAGATTTAAATAATCCTTCATATCCTTTTGAACATAAAATTGTTACTGGGATTATCATAACATATTGAGCTCTACTTTCCAAAGGTAGTATCTGAGAGGTAAGTATCATTAGATTGGCTAAAAACATTGGAATCATAAACCTGTCTTTTTTAAAATTTTGTATTAGTCCAAATATTAAAAAGAAAAATACCGCTGGATTGAAATATAAAATTATGAACTGGGCAATATTTTCTCTAAAGATTATATGATGCCAGGGGCTATATTCCTGTTGAGATTGAGCAATAGAATGTTGAGTAGTAAAGTTTAGCTGACCTAAAGTCAATGAATAATCAGTAATTAAACAGAAAAGAATAGAGGTCAAGAAAGCTCCAGCAATTAAAAAAAATAAATATAAGTTTCTTTTAGAGATAATTTTTTTAAAATCAAGAGTATAGATAAAAATTGATATAGCAATAAGAAAAATATATTGAAAATAAACAGGATGGGTAAAAAGAATAAGTGCTGCTGATAAAAAAAATTCAAAGACAACTAATTTATTTCTTTCATTATTCATAAATTTATACAAACTAGAAAAAAATAAACCGCTCAAAGTAATTGAAAAAAGCATAGGATAATTTCCTCTTTGTATCATCAAAGGAATAAGCATAGAAGAGAATAATATTGTGCTCAGATAAAGTTTTTTATTTTTATTTTTCCTTGTTTGGAGATAAAAAAACAAGGGAGTTAAGAAAATGCTGACAAAGATTAATCCATTCACTATTTTAAAAATTAAAAATAAGGGCAATTCTTTTAAAAGTTGAGTTAAGATGCTCACACCTTTATGATAACCTAAAGGGTAATAAGCAGGATTATTCTGGCCTAATGATTCATAAGGAGAATTTTTTACTCTTAATTGAATGATCCTTAGGATATGATTAGCTGAATCGCCGCCTTTGATGTAATCAACATTCTGAAAAGAAAGATAGGCAATAAAAATTAAAATAGAGATAAATAGTATGATAATTAACTTAAGTTTATCTTCTTCAAATTTGATCTTTTCTTTATTCATATTGAATAAAATAATCCCAAAAATAATCAATAAGAATATCTGAAATATAAAAGCCAAGATCATGGATATTTTAAAAAATAAATAAAATATGATGAGATTAAAGTAAACATAGGTTATGCTTTTAAAAATACTTATTTCAAATTTTTTATTCAAGATTATGCAAAAAAGGAAGGAAGGAATAATTAATAAAGGCAAAATAATCATCCAAGTCAAATTGAATTCAATCATTTTAGATTCTATCCAGATTATTCCAGATTGATAAATATTTTTTAGTTAAATTATTCCATGAATAATCTCTTATTTTTTTAAAGTTATATTGAACATTATTCCTTAAGCGGGAGATATCTTCAGGATTTTGGTAGATGATTACAGGATTATTAAGGGAGTTTTCAAAATCTTTTTTTATCTCCCTATGGGTTTTGATATCACTGACTAAAACTGGTTTTTTACATGAAAGATATTCCAAAATCTTTAAAGCAAAACTATTCCTATAAACAAAGATATCTGCCAAATGACAAAGACCATAATCAAATAAAGAGATAAATTTAGGAACATTAGAATGAATGGTCTTTGGATGAAAAGTAATAACCTTATCCAAATTTTTAGATAACACTATCTTCTTAAGCCTTCCCTCATCAGCTCCACCACCAAGAAAAAAAAGACGCAAATTTTTATTTTTTTGATAAGCTTTTTCAAAAATATCCAAAAATTGATCTAATCTCCTGGAATAACAAACAGTTCCAACATGACCGATAACAATATGATTTCTTTTATAACCAAATCTTTTTTTTAAATTTGTAATATATTTTTTATTTTTGTAAGATTTAAAAACTTTGGTATCAACTCCTGAAGGAATAATAGATCTCTTTAATCTATTTAATTTGAATTTTTTTTTATAAAAATTTTTTAAACCAGGAGTAATAAAAATAAAATAATTGACAAAAAAAAGTAGCAATCTTTCTTCAAGATAAAGAATTTTTTTTAATGAATAAGTTAGAGATGATTTGATATGTTTTCGAGCAAAAATCATCTCAATCCATGGACTCCGGATATCATAAATGATTTTAACTTTGGAGTTAATCAAAATCTTGAACATGACTGAACCAAGGAGGGAAGAATTTGGATAAAATGGGTGGACAATATCTATTTTATTTTTTTTATTCTCTTTTTTTAATATTTTAAATGTTTGAAATGAAAATTTAAGATTATCCTTTACTCTATAAAGAGAAGTATTAATTTGATGGATACTAGAACAAAATTCCTTAATCTCATCAGGGACTTTTTCTGTTTTTGAGATAATAAGATTAAATTCAATATTTTTTTGAATGAATTCATCTTTTTTAAAATTGATTAAAAGACCAGTTAAATAAACTGATAACGGCAGATGACTATTCAATTCAGTATTTTGTATGACAAAGATTCTTTTCATCATTTCTTCACTCTTTAATTTTAATCTTTTCAATATCTAATAATATCAGTGAAAAATATAATATTAAAAAGATTATGGTAGAGACTAATAAACCACTTATTAAACTAAAAGATGATATTTTTATAAACATCAAAAAGGTACCAATTAAAATCAGAAAGATAAGGGCGGGTTTTTTTAAAGTAATTTCTTTTCTTTTTTTCTTTTTTTCTTCTTTCTTAAATAAAAAATTTAAAAAAGCCAGGACCAAGATTATCAAGAAAAGCAGATTGTAATTTAAAAGTGAGATAAGCTGCAGGTTAAAATTATTTAATATTAAAATAATGAGATATGCAATTAAGAGATAAATAAAAAGATGTTTTATTAAATTTATCAAAAAATTATTCTTTTGAAAAATCTTAGAAAATTTTCTATTGATTTCTTCGTTGAAATTAAAAAGAAAGAAAAAAAGTAGTAAAATGATAAAATAGGAAGGATATTTTAGATTGATATAAGAACTTATCATCTGATCAGAGATTACGTCTAGATATAATAAAAAAAATAAACTTGATACTAAAAAAATAATTAGACTAAGATTAAACCAGTAATATTTATTTCTTAGAAAGATTTTTTTTGAATCTTTCTTAGTGTCATTTACCATGTTTATATTTTCAATTTTAATTTTTTATATTTTCTTTTAATATCTTACTTTTAAAGTATCTTTGAGGTTGTATTCTATTGTTCATGATACTTGGCAGCAATCATGCTAATTGGTAAATTACTGATCTGAGAAGATTTTAAAACAGGAATATTAAGGCTTAATTCTAATCTTTCTTTTTCAAAATAAAGATCTGGTGTGATCGGGATGGAAACCATTGTTTTAATCCATCCTTCTTCTGTTATTGGATGATAATTAACTAAGAGGTAATCCAATCCTGATTTTTTTTTATTCTTTAAATCATCAATATCCACTAAGTCAAATTTAAAAGGTTCAAAGTAGCTTTCTTTGTTTATAGAAAAAAAATGATTAGAATCTATCACCACATCACCCTGACCATTAATCTGAACCTCAGTTCCTTCTCTTATTTCATAAGAATATTCTTTTTTTTTCTCAGATAAATTTAAGACAAAAAGATTTTGGGTATTATTAATGAGTATTGGTTTTATCTTATTATCATGCAAGGTCATAAAAGAAAAGTTACCTTTTTCAGCATAACATTGAAATTCATTGAGAGGAAAAGCATATTTATCAAAGACAACATTCTTTTGATTTATTCTAATATTTTTGAATGTCGAATCAGTATTGGAAAATTCAAAGTCTAGGAAATAAATTCCCTCCTCTAAACCCCTGACTTCAAAAACTATCTGTTGAGGATGTTTTATTTGGCCATCATTAACATTGCCATCATCTTCAATGATCTTCTCTTTAATTATGACTCCATTTATATTTGAAAGAGAAACTTTTAAGTCATCTTCACCTTTGTAAAGATTTAAATCCTCTTTAACAAAAACAATCTCTAAATCACCTTTAGCATATATTATTAATTGATGATTGCCCCTAAGAGAATTATTTGTAAAAAATTCCCCGCTATAATAAGTAAGATTGGGATTAATCTTTTTCATCAATAATTGATTATCATAACCAACCGTAATCTTATCAGATAAATTTGCTTTGAATTCTGTTATTGACTGATATTTGGTGGCATTAGGGTTAATATAATATAAAAAAAGACCATTTTCTTCTATGTAATCATAGAGACTAAAATTAATTCCACTTTCAAAGATTTTATATTGATGAAAATCACTTTCAGGACTAGTCTTTAATCTAAGAAAAATATCTCCCTCATCCCTAGGAAGGACCTCTTTAAAAACAAGAAAAAAATCAAAAC
This sequence comes from uncultured Methanosarcinales archaeon, assembly GCA_964585285.1. Lineage (GTDB taxonomy): Archaea > Nanobdellota > Nanobdellia > Woesearchaeales > CAZPDB01 > CAZPDB01. The sequence goes on along the minus strand of CAZPDB010000012.1, from coordinate 3,353 downwards.
CTTCCACTTCTTCTGGTATTTTAATGTCTGTATAAACTAATGGGTGGAGAATTTCACGATAATTAATAATATCTTTGTCATTAATATACTCTATCTTTTTTTCACTAAGTCTGTTCTCTGGCCGAAGCGGACTAAACAATAAACTTTTTTCATCTTTTGCCCCAAGATCGTAGAGATATGTGTTTCTTTGGAATCTATAGATATTTTGATAATAACCATATCCAAAAATAGAGATTATTATTATTAAAGAGATTAAGAATGATATTGATACTACTTTGTTATTCTTAGATTTAGCCAGTAACCAAAAAAAGAGTAATCCCAAAATTGAGATAATTAAAGGCAAGTCTAAGAATTTTGAATAATTTAATCCAGGAATAAAAGATATTAATCTACTAATGGATGAAAGTATAAATAAGATCATTAAAGAAATAATTAATATCTTTTTCACTCTCATCTATAAACCTCTTTCTTCTTCAAATACAACTCTTCTTCAATAAGTCTTCTATTGACTCCAATTAAGTCAGCCAACACTCCCAGAGCAAACATGACTGATCCCAGGATGAAAAAGATAGCTGCAATGATTAATGATTGGATTTTTCCAGCACTGCCAATAAAAAAGTAATAATATAAAAATCTTAACAATAATATAATTCCAGGAACAAAGAAAAGAAAAGAAATATATAAAAATGTTTTGAATGGTTCATAGATAACATATACCCTGATGATGTTGGCAGCTGATTTTTTCATGTGTTGAAAAATGTTTTTGAACAATCTTGATTTGCGGGTAGCTGGATTAGTTTCAATAGAGGTTGAAACAATCTTCAATCCTTTTTTAGAAGCCTGTACAATTGTATCCAGACAATAAGAAAATTTAGTTGTCACATTTAATTTCATTAGTGCTTCTTTGGAATAAGCCCTGAAGCCAGAAACAGTATCAGGCACTTTTGTTTCTGCTATTCTCCGGGTAATTGCATTGCCAATATATTGAAAAAATCTTTTTATGGGTGAAAAATGCTTAACTTTCCAGGGTCTTCTGTCCCCAATGACCATATCTGCCTTATTTTCAATAATTGGTTGAACAAGTCTGATTATATACCTGGAAGGGTACTGGTTATCAGCATCAGTATTAACAAAAATATCACACCCTCTTTCCAGTGCTGCCTCAACACCAGTTCTGAAAGCTTCCCCCAATCCTTTATTTTTCTTATGTTTTATTACAATACAACCAAATCTTTGAGCTATCTCTGCTGTCTTATCTTTTGAGCCATCATCAACTATCTGCACTTCAATCTTAGAAATACCATTAATCTTTTTAGGTAATTCCCTTAAAACCAGAGGCAGGGTCTTTTCTTCATTATAGCATGGAATGTTAATTACAAGTTTCATTTTCCCCCAATCTTTAAAATAAGCCTCCCTTTAAAAAAATTTATAATCTTGAGAATATAAGATATTTTAATTTTCTTTTTCCCTTTATAGATAAGACTTCCTTATAACTACAAACCAAAACATTTATAAAAAGATACATAATTCTATGTATAATGCAAAACAGAACCACTATCCAGGTTGAGGAATCATTAAGAAAAGAATTAAAAAAGCTCTCAGCAGCTCGTGATAAATCTTATCAGGAACTTCTTGAGGATATGATTGATATCTTTAAGGAATTGGATAAAACCAAAACCATCATCTCTATTCCCACAAAGTTAGCAGAGAAAATCAAGCAACAAATTAAGAACACTGATCTTTCCTCTGTCAGTGAGTATGTTACTTTTCTTCTTCGTTTAGTCTTATCTGAAAAAAATATTCCATCATCAAAAACTGATGAAAAGCTTATCAAACAAAAACTAAAAAACTTAGGTTATTTGGGGTGAAAAAATGGACCATTTGGATTATTTGGAAAGCCAGAGCATTTACATTATTAGGGAAGCTTATAAGAAATTCAAAAAACTGGGCATGCTTTGGTCAATTGGCAAGGATTCCACCACTCTCTTGTGGCTGGTTAAAAAAGCTTTTTTTGGCAAAGTGCCTTTTCCTGTCATTTATATTGATACTGGAAAGCACTTTCAGGAGATGTATGAATTTAGAGATCAATGCGTTAAAAAATGGGCTCTTAACCTTATCATCTCCTCTAATGCTCAACAAGCAGAAAAAGACAACATCGGTCCCAAGGATAAGATTGAGTGCTGTAATATTAGAAAAACTCAGGCCTTGAAAAAGACTCTGGCCCAGCACAAGTTTGATGCTTTATTATTGGGTATTAGAAGGGACGAACATGGTATTAGGGCTAAAGAGCGTGTCTTCAGTCCCAGAAACAAGGACTTTCAATGGGATTACAAGAATCAGGCAGCAGAACTCTGGGACCAGTTCCAGTCACAAAAAGATTCAGAGCATCATCTCAGGATCCATCCCTTGCTTCACTGGACTGAAATTGACATTTGGAATTATATTCAAAGAGAAAATCTGCCAGTCAATCCATTGTATTTTGCTCAGGATGGAAAACGCTACCGAAGCCTTGGCTGTGTGCCCTGCACCAGCCCGGTTAAAAGTCAGGCCACTAATGTTAAGGAGATTATTGAAGAAGTTAAAAAGAGCAAGATTTCAGAGAGAAGCGGCAGAGCTCAGGATAAAGAAGAGGCCAATGCCATGCAAAAACTTCGTGCATTAGGCTATATGTAGGTGATAAAATGGAAGATAAAGACTTGAAATTTGTTATTGTTGGTCATGTTGATCATGGCAAGTCAACTTTAATCGGCCGGCTTTTTTTTGATACCAATTCATTGCCAGAAGGAAAGATAGAAGAACTTAAAGAAATTTGCGATGCTCTGGGCAAAGATCTTGAGTTTGGTTACATCATGGACCATCTTGAAGAAGAGCGCGACCAGGGTATTACTATTGACACTGCTCAGACCTTTTTCAAAACAAAAAAAAGAAACTATGTTATTATTGACGCCCCAGGCCATGTGGAGTTTGTCAAGAATATGATTACTGGAGCATCACAAGCAGAGGCAGCTATCCTGATTGTTGATGCTCAGGAGGGTGTTCAGGAGCAGACCAGAAGGCATGCTTATATCCTTTCTATGCTTGGTCTGAGCCAGGTTATTGTGGCTGTTAACAAGATGGACCTGGTTGATTACCAGGAAGAGAGATTTGAGCAGGTCAAGGCAGAGTTGAAAAAATTTCTCTCTAGTATTAATATCAAGCCAACTTTTTACATTCCTATCTCTTCTCGTCAGGGAGATTTTATTGCCAAAAAGACTAAACCCCTTAGCTGGTTTGAAGGTCCGACTATTCTTGAAGCTCTGGATACTTTCAAGACCAAGCAGAGTGCTCTTAACAATCCTCTTCGCTTTCCTGTT
>CAZPDB010000011.1:19064-22423 GCA_964585285.1 uncultured Methanosarcinales archaeon | reverse complement strand
GATAAATGCTTTTTTATCGCAATTAAGAGAGGATGGTTATCGAGGACAGATATTTCTTGATTATAACCATAGATTTTTTGAAAGAGAAATAAATGATAATATTAGCTTAGAGGAATTTTTTTCTCAAAAACCAGAACTGGATGAGACTACTGGAAGGGAATTATGGGCAGAAGATTTGCCAGAAGAAACTGTAAAAGAATTAAAAAAAGCAGGAGTCTTGTGAATTGAAACAATTCTGCTGATATCCTTAAAACTAACTAAACTTTTTCTTAATCTTCTCCAAAGCAGTTGGTGCTTCACCGCCGTGCCAAGTCATTCTTGGCCTGACTCTAAGAGGGAAGAGACGCTCATTCTGATCATCAATAACTAAAGCAGAACCTTTAACTCGGGGCAGATTATCAAGAGCCACATCAAGGCCCTGACGCATATAACTCTGCATAAGCATACTTAGAGCATCAATATCAATCTTAGCAGTCAAGCGATGACTAATGATAAGATCAGACTGAGTCATGACATCAGTGTGAATCTTGCCTGGTTGCTGAGTAGCTAAAATAAGAGAAAGACCTGGTTGACGACCCTCTCTAAGGATAGTGACCAGGGCATCAGTAGCAGAGGTCTTACCCTTGTTAGGTAAAAATTCGTGAGCTTCATCAATAACCAACCAGACCAGAGGCGTTCTTATAACCTTTCTTTCTTCTTCAGGAACATAATGAATGGTTTCCCTGAGAATCTCAAACTCCTCATTTCTTCTGGCTACCATTCTTTGAATGAAGAGTTTTTTAGAAACAAGCCCAATAACCAGAGACTTAATAGCCCAGCCATTAGGCGCAGTAGCATAACAAGAAACATCAAGAACAGTAATTTTGCCTCCCTGAATAAGATCTTTGAGAGGAGTGCCTTTTTCTGAAAAAAGACCCCACGATTCTGCATTGAGAAACCTATTCTCAGCAGCGTCTTTGACAGACTTTTCAGATCTTTTATCAGCGCGAATCTCATTAACAATATCCTCCATAGAAAAATCCCTAACTTCTTTCTTGAGCTTGTTGATGATTCTTTCAATAAGAATAGCAATAGGGTCATTACGGGGAAGCTCAAAAGTCAAGAGCCAATCCTCAATATCTAACTCATTAGGCTTAATAGAAAAAGGAAAATCAGTAGGAATGCCTTTTTCCTTGTAATCCTTAAAAAAACCAGTCGGAGTAAAAATCCTAACATTCTTAAACCCTTCTGGCTTAAGCTTCCATTGTTCAAGTAAATCTTCATCTTTAAGATTAGGATACTTCATGGTCCAATAGATGCCCATGGTATCAAGAAGGACAAAACTTATATTCTTGGCAATGTCTGTGGGAAGAGAAGAAGCTCCTTCTGAAATAACACCCATAGTATAAGAATTATGGACAATTACATCATTGGCAACAAAATTATGGTGGTCTGGAACAGTAATATCATAAACTGTAAAACTTCCTTCAAGCATCTCTATTGAAGTGATCTCGTCCCAGAAAATGTCTGAGGTAGCAAACTTTTCTAAAAGTTCATTTTCATCTGCTTTAGCAATGAGCATTAATTTTTGTCTGGAGGGAGAGTAGCGTTGACTTTCTCGTAAACTCTTAGGAATGGTATAATGAAGTTTTCTACCAATCTCAGCCCAAGAATCTGGTTTGTAAAGATTCCAAATCTCTTTTGGAACTGTATCAATGTTAGGATTTCTGATTATTTGAGGGGCTTCTTTTAAAGCTATTTTGCCTTTTTTTTCTTTTTCTCCGAAAAAACCAACCTCGTTTAAAAAAGTATGGACATTCTCTCCTTTAATTTCAATTTTATAAGAAGGCAATCTCTTAGTTTTTTTATTTCTTATTTTAGAAGCGATACTGAATCTTAAGAGCAGGTGTTGAACTTGTCTTATTAATTCTTTGGAACTAGAACTGTAAGATATTTTCCAATAATTTTTTCCTTCTTTATAGATGCTCCCATCGCAAGAAAATAATCTGTTGAGAAAAAGAATAAGTTTGTTTTTTGGGAGTTTAAAAATTATTTCTGGGATTATCTTTTGATGAGCAAGCTGGCTATAAATTTTTAGTTGTTCTAACCATTTTCTTAATGAAGACTTGCTGTCAATTAGTGGTCCGGTAGTAAATTTCCCTTTTTCATCCCTCTCAGATTGTTTTATGACACCTCTTCTTCTATTCTCTATAACCCTAAAACAATTTTCTTTGGAATGAATCTTTATCTTAAGATTTTCATCAAACTCTCTAATTGCTTCTTTAAAATCATTAACTATGGTTTTATCACAATTAGAAAAAAGTACAAAACTATTGTTTAGATGGCCTTCAGCAAGGAGATAAGCAATTAATTTTATTTTACTCTCACTTAGAAATTCATTACCAAAATTTTCTATCTTTCTAGGAGTGGCGATCCTTGAACCAACATGAAGTTTTTCAGCAGGCATCCACCCTTTAACTGTGAAAAGAGGATGTTCTGGAGTGAGTTTTATTTCTTTCCCACTTCTTAATCTGATTTTTAGCAGTTTATTAATCTGCCTTTTATAGAACTGAGATTTTGGGGTTTGCTGTATCTTAAGGTCTTGATTTAAAGAAAAAATAAACTGATTGTTGTTTTCTAGATTTTTAATTGGTACTTGGGAACCATCAGCCAGGCTAATTAAGGTATCTCCGTGAAGACATTTTCCTCCACCACGCTTACCACAGACCAGCACAACATGGGAACGGGAAACATCCATATAAACTGGATTGGAAAGAGAGGTAGTGGCGCCCATCTTAACATACTGCTTTCCGAGAAGGATGGTCCCTTTGGTTTTGAACTTATCAGCGTCCTTTTTGCTTCTTCCGATAATAATATCATAAACCATCTTTGAGATGATTGAAGTATCCTAGCTTATAAATATATTTGTTGAAACTTTAAAGTTAAGACAAATTTAGATGAAAAAAAGATGGTTATTGGTAATAATATTTTGAGAATAATAATCTTTAAAAAGCTTTTCTGGATTTAATATTAAAAATGGCTATGGATGAACAAAAAGATTATGCAGTGAATGATAAAATGGATGATGAAGTAGATGAAATCAATTATGATTTTGATTATGAAGATTATGATTCTCCAGAACAAATTGATGAGGTAGATTATGAAGAAGATCCTAATGCTTTTAATAAAAAAATAGATGAAATAGAAAAGGAAAAAAAGAAAGAAGGTGAGAAAGAAAAGAGAAAAAGAGAGAAAGAAGGTGAGAAGAAAGAAGGTGAGAAGAAAGAAGGTGAGAAGAAAGAAGGTGAGAAGAAAAAAGGTGAGGAAGAAGGTGAGAAAGAAAAAAGTAGGGAAAAAAGAGAAAATAAAGAAGTGGGAAA
>CAZPDB010000011.1:1269-18964 GCA_964585285.1 uncultured Methanosarcinales archaeon | reverse complement strand
AAGAAGGTGAGAAAGAAAAAAGTAGGGAAAAAAGAGAAAATAAAGAAGTGGGAAAAAAACCAGACAAGAAGAAAGACAAGAAAACAACTAAGAAAAAGACCAAGAAAAAAGCTAAGAAAAGGACAGGCACAAAAAAGGCAGCTAAAAAGAAAACTAAGAGAGCAACTAAGAAAAAGACCAAGAAAAAAGCAAAGAAAAGGACAGGCACGAAAAAAGAAAAAATAAATTCACAAGGGAAAGAAAAGATAAGAGGAAAAGAAAAATCCAGAGAAGAAAAAAAGAGAGAGGTAAAAGAAAAAGCTCGAGGGGGAAGGAAAATGGAAAAAGAATCCCAAAAACTTGAAGAAGATAAGGAGATGAAGAATAAAGAAATAAATAAAGGGATAGATCAAGAGATGAATGAAGAGGAAGAAGATGCAAACAGAAAAGAAAAAAAACCAAAGAGTTGGTGGAGAAAATTTCTGACTTTAATTGTTATTCTTGCTGTGCTATTAACTGGATATTATTATTTTTACTCTCCTCAACAAGACCAAGCAAGCCAGATGACTGGTCTGATAGTAGCTAAAGTCAATGAAGAGGAAATTACCTTAACTGAAGTAGAAAAACATTATCAACAATATGAAGCATATTATCAAAACAAAGGAGAGGCCTTGAACAGCTCCATAACAACAATTTTACTGGAACAAGAAGCAAAAAAAAGAGGGCTAGAAGTAACCAAAGAGGAAATAGAGACATTAATAGAAGAAAACCTGGCCCAAACAGGTATGAGTAGAGAGGAATTAGATGAATTGTTGAGTGTCCAGGGAATAAGTTATGAAGGATTCATAGAAAACACCAGAAGAACAATGCTGGTCAATAAACTGTTGGAAGAAGAATTATTCTCCCATATAACAGTAGAAGAAGAGGAAGTAGAAACATTTTATGAAGAGAATGAAGATTATTTTGAACAAGAAAACAGAACCTATGAACAAAGCCGAGAAGAAATAGAAGAATTGTTAAGGGAAAGAAAAAAACAAGAAATAATCATGGGTGGAGCAGTGCAAGTATATGTGGGAAGGTTAGAGAAAGAAGCTAATGTGACTCTTTATACAGATAAGCTTTATAGCTGTGCAGAAAAACAAGGTCTGGAGAACAAACTGGTTTTTTATTATGCAGAGGGGTCAAGCAGATCAGAAAAAATGAAAGAAGTAATGAGAACAATAGAATCAGAAAATCCTGAAATAATCATAGACTGGTGGAAAGCAGGCACAGAATCAACAAAAACAAACCAAGAGAAATTAGAGAAATGCTATAAACTGGACTGGAAAAGAGTGCCTCAGCTAATCTGTTTAAGAACAGGAACATCCCTGATAGGTGAGGCTCCAGAAAAAGAAGCAATAAAACTGGTACAAAACTGCAATTAGAATTTTATCTTTATTTTTTTATTGAAAACTTCAACTAAAGGGAGAAATTTTCCCAAGGATATAATACTCCGACTTTCAGGTCAAAATTTTCAATTCCTAAAAATTTCCAACTATGTTTGCGAGCTATAATAATCTGACCTTTAGGTAGGAGATAGGCAAGCATAAAGAATATTGGAAAGTTTTAGTTATTAGTTTGGGCAGGTTTTTAATTTTATTTTTAATCTTATTATTTTCAGCTTTTTCTTTTGTTTATAACCTCTGAAAGATATCACCATTCAAAAGTAGTGTGAAAGCTTTTTATACTGAGAAGGAGGAATTCTTTTATTATGGTTAAAGAGTTGAAAGCAAAAGCAGATTATGTTTTTGAAGTAAGCTGGGAAGTCTGCAATAAAGTAGGAGGCATTTTTACAGTTATAAAATCCAAAGCTTTCCAAATGAAAACATATTATGAAAACTATTTCTTAATTGGACCATATTTTGCAGATAAAGCAGCCGGACAGTTTATAGAAGAAGTCTGGCCAAAAAAGTGGGAACCAATTTTTCAACAACTGCAAAATGAGGGCATTACTATGCATTATGGAAAATGGTTGATTGAAGGAGAACCACAAGTAATACTTATTGATTCAACCCAATTCAAATCAAGAACAAATGAGGTAAAAAAAGAACTCTGGGAAAAATACCAAGTTGATTCGCTCAGAGGGGGAGATGATTTTAATGAGCCATTTTTCTGGGCACAACAAGTAGGCAGATTCCTGGAAGGAGTCAGCCAGCAACTAAAAGGGAAAAAGATAGTAGGACATTTTCACGAGTGGCTGGCAGGAGCAGCCCTGCTCTACCTAAAAAGCAGAAGGATAAAGATAGCCACCACATTTACTACCCACGCCACAGTGATGGGAAGAGCCCTAGCTAGCAATAATGTTGACCTTTACAGCAAAATAGACAATGGAGAAAACAAAGGAAAATACAATCTGGAACTTATTGATAAAGATAAAACAGCCAAGGATTATGGGATAGAACCAAAACATACCCTGGAAAAAGCTGCTGCCCAGCAGGCAGATATCTTCACCACTGTTTCAGAAATTACTGCTTTAGAAGCAAAATATGTGCTGGGAAGAGAACCAGAAGTGCTGGTGTTTAATGGTCTGGACATAAATAAGTTCCCAACCTTCGAAGAAATATCAATTAAGCACGATATGCTCAAAGCAAAAATCAAAGAGTTTCTTATAGCATATTTTTTTCCTTATTATAAATTTAATCTGGATGAAGTGTTAATCTTCTTCTTAGCTGGACGATACGAGTTTAAGGATAAAGGGATAGATGTTTATATCAAAGCATTAGAAAAACTCAATGAATTCCTGAAAAAAGAGAAAATAGACAAAACAGTGGTAGCCTTTATCTGGGTGCCTACAGCAACCAGAGGAATAAAACCAGAACTTCTGCAGAACCTAACCCTATTCAAAGATGTTTATGATTCTTATGAAGAAGAAAAAGATATGATTAATCAAAGAATATTATATTCCTTGGCTTCAGGCACGCGTATATCAGAAGAAACAATCTTCACTAAAGACTTTATTATGGAAATGAAAAGAAAACTGATGAGAATGAAAAAAGAAGGTAAACCCTACTTAGCCACTCACGAAATTCTCAATACCAATGACATCATAATGAAAACCCTGCTTGATTCAGGACTGGATAATATGGAAGATGACAAAGTAAAAACAATATTCTATCCTATCTATTTAACCGGAGCTGATGGTTTACTGGATTTAGATTATGATGAATGCATTATAGGCAGCCATTTAGGAGTTTTCCCTAGTTATTACGAACCATGGGGTTATACTCCACTGGAAACCGCGGCCTTAGGAGTGAGCTCAGTAACCACAGACTTAGCGGGGTTTGGTCTCCATCTAATGAGCAAACAAAAAGGCAAAATCAAAAAAACACCAGGTATTTTTGTGCTGCAAAGAAAAGCCAAGAATGATGAAAAAATAGCTGAAGATCTGGCAGAGTTTATGAGACAGTTTGTTCATTTCTCCAAACATGAAAGAGTGGAAAACAAAATTGAAGCCAGGAAAAGAGCAGAAGAAGCTGACTGGAAAGAATTTATAAAAAATTATATCCGGGCTCATAACCAAGCTCTGAAAAAACTGGGAAGATAAGATGGAACTAAGAAAAGATTATATCCTGAATAATTTTGTTATTATCTCAGAAAAAAGAGGCAAAAGACCATTTGAATTCAAAAAAGAACCAGCAAAAATTGTTAAAAAAAAATGTTTTTTTTGCCCAGGAAATGAAGATCAGACTCCTCCAGAAATTGGCCGAACAGATTTGGGAAGAAGCTGGAAAATAAGATGGTTTGATAACAAGTTCGCAGCAGTGACTCCAGAAGGCAATCCAGAGATAAGAACAGATAATGAATTCTTTACTTTTGCTGATGCTTACGGCTATCATGAAATTATAGTGGACACCAATCTCCATGGAGAACACCCAGCTGATTTTGATGAAGAGGACTGGAGAAAAGTGTTAAAAGTTTATGGTCAAAGAATAGAAGACCTGGAAAAAGATGAAAAAGTAAAATATGTTAATCTTTTCAAGAATCACGGCATTGATGCAGGAACAAGCCTGGTGCACAGCCATTCCCAGATAATCACCACTCAAATTGTGCCCAGAAGAGTGCAGGAAAAAGTTAAAGCATTAAGAGCGCATAGAGAGAAAAAAGACAGCTGCGCTTACTGTGAAATACTAAATATTGAAAAACAGAGTGATAGAAGATGCTTTGAAAATGAGACCTTTGTCAGTTTTACCCCCTATGCTTCACGCTATCATTTTGAAAATTGGATCTTCCCCAAAAGGCATACAGGCAGGCTGAAAGATTTAAGTGAGGAAGAATTAAATGACCTGGGAAAAATACTAAAAGAAGTGCTGGGAAAAATAAAAAAACTCAATGCTTCATATAATCTCTGCTTTCACTATGCTCCCAAGGGAGAAGATTTACATTTTCATATTGAAGTGTTGCCCAGACTAACTACTCCAGGAGGGTTTGAACTAGGAACAGAAATAATTATTAACACCCTTAGTCCGGAAAAAGCAGCTAGTTTTTATCGTGGAGAAGTGGAAAAAGGCAATAAAAAGCAGAAGTAGATTTTAAAAAAGAGTGGTAGAGTGGTAGAGTGGTAGAGTGGTAGAGTGGTAGAGTAGAAGATTAGAAAATTTTTAAGATTCCAGGAGAGAAATTTAATTGGCAGGGGAGAAAAAATTGTAGGAGAAATCTTTAAGTCTTATGATATTAGGGGGCAATATCCTAAAGAATTAGATGAAAAAAAAACTTATCTAATAGCCCGGGCGTTTGGACAATGGCTCAAAGAAAAAAAGATTGTTCTTGGCAGGGACGGGCGCAAGAGTTCTCCAGCATTAGAACAAGCATTCAAGCAGGGATTGCAGGAGGAAGGAAAAGAAATCCTTGACATTGGATTATGTTCAACACCATTATTCTATTTTGCTCTTATCAGAAATAAAAATTGTGCTGGGGTGATGATTACAGCTTCTCATAATCCCAAAGAATATAATGGCATAAAATTAGCCAGAAAAAAATGGCAAATGGTCTCAAAAGAAACAGGATTAGAAACAATAAAAAGGATATATAAAAGGCTAAAAAAATCAAAACTTTTTGACTACAGCTTAAAGAAAAAAAGCAGAGTAAGAAAAATTAGACAAACAAGTTTGAGGAAAGAATATTATAATTACCTGAACAAATTTGTCAAAAACAAACAAGGAAAGATAATCAAGAGAAAAGGCTTAAAGAAGATTAAACTGGTGGTTGATCCAGGCAATGGAGTAGGAATAATAGGCGCAGAATTTTTGAAAAAACTGTCCCTAAAAAAATTAGAGATTATCAACAAGAAAGTTGATGGCAACTTTCCAGGCAGAGGACCAAACCCTCTCCGCACCAGGGCTTTGAGAAAATTAGCTGAGAAAGTAAGGAGAAGCAGAAGTACTCTGGGAGTAGCTTTTGACGGAGATGCTGACAGAGCAGTGTTTGTGGATGAAAACGGCAAAAAAGTGAGGACGGATCTTGTGGGGGTTCTGCTCTTAAAAGAAGAGAGAAACAAAAAAGTGGTTTATGACCTGAGATGCGGACAGGAATTAAGAAAGGCAATTAAAGAGCAGGGACATAAGGGAATAAAATCAAAAGTGGGGAGGACTCATATTATGAAACTGATGCGAAAAGAAAAAGCTGACTTTGGACTGGAGCTGTCAGGACATTACAGCTTTAAAACAAACCACTATTTTGATTCAGGGATCATCACATTGCTTTATGCGCTGAGAATGCTGGCAGGAAAAGAAAAAAGCCTTGGAGAAATGATAAAAGAGCTTAACACCTATTATAATAGTGGTGAGATAAATATTAAAATCAAAAATAAGATGAGCGCAGAAAAGGCAATTAAAGAAATTAAGAAAACATATAGGTTATGTCAGCAATCAACCCTTGATGGAATCACTGTCAGAAACAAAAAAGAAGATTGGTGGTTTAATCTGAGAAAAAGCCACACCCAACCATTAATGAGATTAGTAGTGGAAGCAAAAAACAAGGAAAAAATGAGGAAAATAAAAAAGAAAATCTTGCAATTAATAGAGAAAAAGAATAAAAGAAAATGCGGAGAAAATAAATAAAAGATGATAATCAAACACAATTTTACTGATTTTTCTGTGAAAAAAAGAGTCAAAGAAAAAAAACCGAGTCTGCTTCTGACTAATAACAAAGGAGGGTTTTTGCTCTTAAGCCAGGAAGCAGAAAGCAGATATTATGGCTGGTTCATCAGAGATAAAGACAGAAATTTTAAAATACTTGAAGAGATCAGAACTGGCAAAGAGATAAATTATTGGGAGAACAATCATTTTTGGATAAGAAGAAAAAAAGATCAATGGGGAGAAAGTTTCTGGTTAGTGAAAGAAAAAAACAGCCTGGTTTATTCTACTGAGCAAAAATCAGAAATAGAATTAATCTTAGATGTGAAAAAAATTTTTGACAACAGGGAATGGGGAAGAAACTATGAATTTTATGAAGAGAACATTGGAAAAAGAAAAAAGTTGGTAATAAAATTTGAAAAAAAAACAGATAAAAGAGAAGATGAGACAGGAGGAGAAAAAGAATATCAGATTTTCATAGTTATAGATAAAATAGGAAATTATGAGCAGGTAAACAAATGGGAAGGAAAATATTATATTAGGGATGAGATAAGAAACTCACCTCCCTTTTACAGATATGTTTACAGAGCATTGAAAATAAAAGAAAAAAAGCCATTAAAACTAATCATAACCGCAGGAACAAAAAAAGAAAAAGCACTCAAAGAAAATGAAGAAATAAGAAAAAACCCAGGCAAATATTGGACAAAAGAGGAAAAAGAGTATAAAGAGACTGAAAAAAAATTAAGGAGAAAAAGAAATCTGCCAAAAAAAGAACCAGAATTATTAGCAGCTTATCTTTGTGCTGGCTTTTCGCTTAAAAAATTAATAATTAAAGAAGATGCAGGAAAAAAGGAGAAATTAATGGCCGGACTGCCCTGGTTTTTCCAGGAATGGAGTAGAGACACAGCTATCTGTTTAGGAGCAGTCAAAAGAATAGATGAAGAAGCATACAAAAAAATAAGCGAGAAATTATTAAAAAAAATTGAGAAAGGGGTGATGAAAAATAAGCTGGATGATGAGACCAGTTTAGATAGCATTGATGCGCCGGGGTGGCTATTTTTTAATCTGGAAAAAGATAAAATAAAAGGTAAGGAAAGGGCCCTGAAAAAATATATGAAAGAAATTGAAGCTGAGAGAATGAAAAATGAACTGGTCTGGAACAAAGCCTTAGAAACCTGGCATGATACTGGAGAAGAATGGAATAATTCTAGAGAGGGATGCAGGATTGAGATACAAGCACTGGTCTTAAAAGCACTTAACCTGGCTGGGGAAAAGAAAAAAGAAACTGAATTAAGACAAAGAGTGAGAGAAAAATTTTACCAGAACAAAAAACTGCTTGATGGAGTAAGTAATAGTATAAAAGATAAGGTTATCAGGCCAAATATTTTCTTGGCAGCCAAGGTTTACCCTGAGCTTTTGAATAAAGATGAATGGAGAGGAGCGATAAAAAAAATATTGCCGAGATTATGGTTAAAATGGGGTGGCTTAACCAGTCTGGAAAAAAGAAGCCCTATGTTTTGCGAGGAATACAGCGGGGAAAATAACCAGAGTTATCACCGCGGAGATTCCTGGTTCTGGATAAACAATATATCAGCAGAAGTGATGTATAGAATAGATAAGATTGATTTTAGGAGCAAGATATTAGGAATTATCAGAGCCAGCGCTTATGACATCCTCTGGCAGGGAACAGTAGGTGGTGGAAGTGAATTAAGCAGTGCCAAGGAACTAAGAGCAGAAGGATGTCCAGTGCAAGCCTGGAGCAATGCCACTTATATAGAATTGTTTGATGGGATTAAACTAGAGTAAAAAATATTAAGATTAAAATTTATTTTATGTTTTTTTTAAATTTCAAGTTGATGTTATGAAGAGATATATTCAAACAATCTGGAGCATTGGAAAAAAACCTAAATTTTATAAATAAAAAACTTTTTTTAGAAGAAGAGATTAAAATTCAAAAGATTAATCCAAAAAAGGGAAGGATTAGAATAAAAAGGGGGGGGCAGAATGGCAAATAAAATCTTGGGAAGAATATCATTAATATCTTTATTAACTTTATTAACAATGCTTGTTCTGGCTGAGGGGGTGCTGGCCAATGGCAACCCTTTTGATTTTTACGGTTATACTTATGATAAAGAAGGAAATGTACTGGAAGGAACTAATGTGACTATAGAGATCTGGCAGTTTAATCCCTGGGGCCAGTTTGCTGTTTATTCTGATATTTCTGATGCCAATGGTTTTTTTAATGTTTCAGGGATATCCTCACAGCAAGGAGACTATGGTTATAAACCAATCATCACCCACTACTCTAATGGAGATGCAGACTATGTGGGCAAATCATTACCAGAATTTCCTTTAGGAGAGATTCAGCAAGCTGGACAAAATGTTAGTTTTTATCTGCAGGACGGGGCAACCATCAACCTGACCATAACCAGCAACAGAAGCTTTGATTATATAATCAAAGACACAAAATTAGGTTACCCAGTGGATGAATATTTTGCCTTTGATAATAACAACACTGTTGTCTATTCTGCAGAAATAAATGTTCCAGAAAGCAGAAATTATTCTATCATGGTTTTTCCCAACGAATCAATGCCTACAACTTATGATTTAAACAATCTTTCAGATTACAATGGGCACGCTGACATACAAATCAATATCAGCGAGGAATTTGTCTGGGTTTCAGGTTACGCCTTAACTGAAAATGGAGGAAGCAATTTTTCACAATTAGAAATAGTTCCTTATATCATAGAACCAGGGGATACTATCTCAGAATGGTCAACTATGCCTCATAATATGAGTTCTTGGAGAGGAGAAAATTACAGTGATGTGATTGATCCAGAAACAGGATTTTATAACATCACCCTGCTGTCCAAAGCCAATGGCATAGACGTAATGCTCTTCTTTATAGCTTATGAGAGTGATGGAGATGATGAAGATTACCTTATGTACCAGAATATTACACTGAGCAATGGGGATGGAGATAGGGAATTGAATGTGACTCTTTATCCAGCAGCAGGTGATGATGATTATAACATTTCCCTGGACAGTATGGGAGGAGATTATGTAGTTAACGCCCTGGGGTTTGCTTTTAATCTGGTTAACGCCAGTAACGCCACTATTCAAAATTCAGCTTTTGTGGACATAGAGATTGATTACTCAGATGTGGGAGGGATGGAATTCGGCTGGATGACTAATGTTGAACAGGAGGATGGTGGAGAATTTATTGTACCTATCCTTAATAATCAGAGTATAAAAAAGATAGAAGTGTTTTCTAATGAATTTGCACCAAAGAAAACATCTATTAAAGCCAGTGAGATTGCAACAGCAGATGATAATGATTATTCTGCTGCCTATTACCCAATAAAAATCCAACTGACTCGTTTTGACCCAGGAGGAATTGATGAAGACTTTAATGAAAGTGACTTATTTATTGATATGATAAAAAGCAATGAACAATGCAATGTGCCAGATTATAACATCAACTGTTCTTTTTTACCACAGGATAAAAAAAGCATGGAAAACTTTCACCCACTAAATGTGGTTATGGGGGGAGCACCAATAAGTTTTGTTATGGGAAGAGTGAGCAACGGGATGAGAATCATCTACAAAAATGTTGATTTGCTGGCTTCAGGACCACCAGATGTTTTATTTGACGGAGAAGCTGAAGGGAATGCAACTAATGGATCTTTAGAAGAAGCCTGGAGATTTGGCAGCCAAGGACCAGAAATCTACAGCGAAGTCTTAATAGGAATACCACTGGATCCAAGCTTTGATCTGGACACTCTAGAAGCTTACTTGGGAAGATTATATGATGAAAACTGGAATATAGTCTGGGAAGCAGGAGTAAATGACAGCTCAGAAATACCCAATGAGTTCGCTGATTTTGATGAACAATTGTTTAATAAAACAGATGGCATGCCTTGCAGCACCACTGATGAGAACCTAAGTGAGGGATTCTGTTATATTGACGAAAATGAAGAAATGATCTGGATAGAGATACCTCACTTTAGCGGAGTAAGCCACCAGATTGAAGGGCAACAAGTAGAAAATGTTTCTCCAGTAATTGATTATAATACCACTAATGTCAGCTCAGTTGATATTGGGGGAAAAATAGAAGTGAGCACCAACTGGACAGAAGCAAGTTTAAATGTCAGCAACATGACCTGTCAGTTCTATGTTAGCGGAACACTAAATGAAACTAAAAACTCAACTGGTAGCTGGTGCAATTTCTCCTACACCACCAGCTCAGCAAACTATCCAAGCACAACTTTTAGGGTAGTGGCAACTGACAAGTATGGAAATAGTGGCCAGAGCAATAACATGAGTGTGCAAATAAATTTGAGCTGCGGTTCGCAAATAACCACTAACATTACCTTAAACCGTAACCTGACCTCTTGTTCCGGGGTGGGCTTGAATATTTCAACTAATGGTGTGACTATAGACTGTGATGGTCATCTAATAGACAGTGATGGAGCAAGCCATATCTTAACAGGGGATAAAAATTATGGGGTAGGAATAGAGGGTTATAACAGCAGCACAATCAAGAACTGTGTGATAACAGATTTTACCACAGGGATATATGCTGCTAATGGAAATAGTCATAATTTTACATATAATAATCTGACTAATAATTATAGGGTTACACCCAATATGGCTTCAGGCATAGGACTATTAAATATAGTTGATTCTTACATAATACATAATAACGCATCAAACAATGATTATGGTATACACTTAGAAAGTTCAAGTAGAAATATAATCAATGACAACATAGCAGACTCAAACAGCAATCTCGGCGGAGCAGGAGGAGGTTATGGCATCTGGCTTGATTCAAACTGTGATAATAACACTATTGTTAACAATTATGCAAGAAAGAACACAGTAGCAGGCATTTATGTAGATACATCAGATAATAATGTGATAGATAACAATGATATTATAAACAACACAGGCTCAACAGGTTATGGAATCTATATGACTTCTTCAACTGATAATAACCTCACCAGCAACACAATAAAATATAATGATGAAGCAGGAGTTTACCTGATATCCTCAGATAATAATTATATCTATGACAATACCATCTGGTATAATGACAATGGAATAGATGCTGGAGTTTATCTGACTAGTAGTTCAGACGGAAATGTTATTGATGATAATGATATTTCATACAGCAATAATAATGGGGTTTACATAGGAAGTTCAAACAATAATAATTTAACTAATAATATCATCAAAGCTAATCAAGATACAGGAATTTATATCAACCAGGGAGACAATACCTTAATTCAGGAAAACATAATTAAGGATAATTCAGCAGAAGGCATCCCAGCCAGATGCGGGATGGATATAGTATGCTCAGATAATGTAGAGATATTAGGTAACAGAATCTCTGGCAACAAACCCTATGGAATGCATTTTGAAGATGGAGACTGCAGTTCCAGTGAGACAATAGCTAACAACACTTTAAATGTTAATCTAATAAGCCCTGAAGAAGGATATACACTGAATCAATCAGAGTTAACCCTGAACTTTTCTTATAACTGGGCTAATTTCCTACCTCACGACAGCGGATTTGGAGGACAGAGTTTTACAGGAAACTGCACCTTATATGTTGACGGCAGTTCAAGAAATGTGACCAAATTCGCTGACAAAGGTACGAATGATTTGGGAAAAACAAATACAGTAGAAGATGTTAATCTGACTTACGGCACCCAATTATGGTATGTGCGTTGTGAAGATAATAATGGCAACACAGCTGAATCTGAAAGAAGAACCCTGACCATGATCCAAGCAGAAGTTGAACCAGTAGAGATACCAGTAACCACAACAGCCAATGTAGAAACACCTGTCAACACAACAGAACTGGGAAATAATAATATTTCAGCCAATATCTCAATAGTAACAGGAATATCTACTTCAGGAAGCATTAAAGTCTCACAATACGCGAACAACCCAACTCCCTCAACATCAGGTTTTGCCTCAAATGAACTAGGATTGTATATGAGCTTTGACCTGAACATGAGTGGATTAAAATGGGCTATCATAAAAATGTACTACACTGATGCCCAAGTAAGCGGACTTGATGAGAGCTCATTAAGAATATACTATTATAATGCTAGCAGCGACACCTGGAGCGCTTACAACCCACCAGATGGAGGCGTCAACACCACAGCTAATTATGTCTGGGCTAACACCACCCATTTTTCCATTTTTGGAACTGGTGGGACAACCCCAAGTGGAGGTAATGGCAATGGAGGGGGAACACCCAGTTATTCCAGTGGTGATGAAATAGAACTAACTCTAACTGGCACTGAAGTAACATTAGATGAGGAAGAATATGTCTGGTTTGAATATGAAGGAGAAGAGCATAGAGTGACAGTTGATTCAGTCAGTGCAGAAAGTGCAGTCATAACTGTCAGTTCAGAGCCAGTAACAGAAACCTTTACTGTGGGAACAGTAAAATATTATAATCTGGATGGAGATAGTTATTATGACCTCCTTATTAGTTTAAGAGAGATAAGTAATGATAAGGCAAAACTAAATATCAAAAAAACAAGAGAGATAGTGAGTGGAGTTACAGCTGAACCAGAAGAAGAGCCAGTAGAAGAAGACTTACCAACAACCCCAGAAGAAGATGGACTATTAGAAGAGGAAAAACCACCAGAAAAAAAAGAAAGGATGGAGATTGAAGTGGAAAAAGAAGGGAAGCTATCAGCCAAAGCAATAACAGCGATAATTTTGATAACTCTTCTAGCAGTTATAATTGTAGTGGCTTTAGCAGCAAGAAAAAACAAGGATTAACTTGTTTGAACTTTTGTTTAATTATTGAAAACTTCGACTAAAGGGAGAAATTTGGGAGAAATTTTCCCAAGGATATAATACTCTGATTTTCAGATCAAAATTTTCAATTCCTAAAAATTTCCAACTATATTTGCGAGTTATAATACTCTGACCTTTAGGTCGGAGATAGGCGAGCATAAAGAAATAAAGAATATTGGAAATTTTTAGTTATTTGTTTGATTAACCATTTTAATCTATCAAGCAGTTAAATTAATTATTAAGACATAACAGCTACAAGGAATAAGGATTGAGACCAGGCAAGAGGAGAGTTCTGATTATGTTTATTAGTTTTACTGTAATAGAGTTCAGGCAATTCCCCTCTCTGGTTAATGGCTTTTTCAACAATCTTTCTCATATAATAAGCATATTTCCTTGGCTGGTTAAGCTGTTTATAGATAATAGCCAGCCAACAAAGACCCATAGTCCATTCTGCTTCATCTCCTAATTTACCTGTGGGATTGTAGTAATGGTCATGGTGATAACGAATGACACCTCTTGGCCTGACTAATTGGGTTTCAATGTTTTTAAGGATCTGGTCTCTTTGTATTGGGGTGACAATATCATAAGGATAAATCAAGGAAAGAAGAGCCAGGTCAGTTTTTTTGGTAACAGATTCGTGAGGCAGGAGCTGGTTTAAAGCCTGCTGTCCCTTCCTGATAAGTTCTTCTGCTACTTCAACACCAATGATCTTAGAGACTTCTTTAAGCCCAGCCAAACAAGCACCAACACTGGAGGCGTGAACTTCTTCATTCTCTTCCCACATACCATTATCAAGGTCATGCCAATACTCAATACTGCCCAGGTAATTAACCAATTTTTGAATGATTCTGAGATCATTCTGGTTGCGAATGATTTTAATACCTTTATTTTCCAGTTGTCCTAGTTTGAATAAAAAGGCGCCTACAGCATCATTCTGCTTGTTGCCCCATTCTTCCCAGATCTCATTCATAGTTTCAGGATCATAACGAGCATGAATGTACTGCCAAGCATATCTTGGTTTTTCTTTAATAGCATAATCAATCTTGTATTCATGCTTGAGAAAGATGTCTAACAAAGCTCTCATTGTTCTGATGATTTCCTTGTTTTTTTGAGCAGATTCAAGGCCGAGGATGGAATAAATATTATCACGAATCCAGGCCCGGTTATAACCTGTTTTAACAGATTTGGCGCTAGCAGAAAACAAGCCGCTGGGGTGCTGCATCCTTTTAAGGATCTGGATTGATTTTTTGTGTTGGGAAATCATTTTTTAACCTGTGTTTTTTGGAGATTTTTTGTGGCCAGGTTTGTCACTAGGAATTGATTTTGGTTATAGGTCAAAATTAGAGCCAACCAAGCCAATATAACCTAATTGATTGGTGTCTGTCTCTGTAATAGCTTCTGTAATAGCTTTATCTAGAGCCTCCTGGAAAGCTTCTAAATTTTTAGGGGGGATGGTTAGTCGAAAAACCATATTTTATATGTTAGTAGAAATCATATATAAATCTTTTGTTTTTTGTAACCAATAAGTAATAACATAAAATAAACTATTTAAAAACAGTCTTTAGAGGTTTAATATTTTATAAAATATTTATATATAATTAAAGCCCATATATTAATTATTTTCTATACTGAAAAGAAAGTTGCGTGGAAAAGCTTTTAAAAAGCAACTAAATTTAGGTTAGATAGATAAGAAATGGCAATTTTAACCTTTAAAGAGATATTTGACCTAGTGATAATGAGCCTGGCTTTGGGCTTTATTTTTTCAGGATTTTTCCATCAATTATTTTTAATGATGAAAAATAAGGCTAAGGGGGCTGTGGGAGATCTGAAACTGCCTTATCAGATGAGACAAGGAGCTACTTGGCAGGATGTAAAATTAGCTATGATTGTAACAGCACCAGCAATTGTTTTACATGAATTGGGACACAAATTCGTGGCAGTATTTTTTGGTTTGGAATCAACTTTTCACGCAGCCTATGGTTGGTTAGGTTTTGGATTATTATTAAGATTGGTAAATGCTCCTTTTATCTTTTTTATACCAGGTTATGTGTCAGTGCCTCAGACAACTACTCCAGGAATAATGGTTATGCTGGCTTTTGCTGGCCCGTTGATGAACTTGATTCTTTATATTAGCTCAAAAATCTGGTTAGGAAAGCTGAAAAAAAGAGGTAAAAAAGTGCCACCAGTAAAATTGTTAGTAATACATCTGACCAAAAACATCAATGGTTTTCTGTTTATCTTGAACATGATACCCATCCCCCCATTTGATGGAGGAAAAGTTCTTTTCGGACTGATTGAATTATTAAAGGGAGCAAGTTTTTTCTAGTCCCTTTTTCTAGTTTCTTTTTCTAACCCATTTTTCTAGTTCATTTTTTATTTTTCATATTTCTTATATTTTTTCTATTTTTCAGAATACAAAAACTTAAAAAAAGCAGTTAGAAAATTTAATAAGAATAAAAAAATAATAAAAATGACACGCTATATTCTGGTATTGGGGGGAGTAGTGAGTGGAGTAGGAAAAGGAGTAGCCACTGCTTCCATAGGCAAGATACTTCAGGAGTATGGATTCTCAGCCACTGCAGTAAAAATAGACCCCTACCTGAACATTGATGCAGGAACCCTAAGGCCAACAGAACACGGAGAAGTCTGGGTGACAAAAGATGGTGGAGAGATAGATCAGGATTTAGGAAACTATGAAAGATTTCTGGGTGAAGATATTCCTAAGCAAAACAACATCACCACTGGACAGATTTATCAAACTGTGTTGAAAAAGGAAAGAGCCCTGGGATATGATGGCAAAACAGTCCAGGAAATACCCCACATCCAGAACGAGATAAAAAGAAGAATAAAAAAAGCAGGTGATGACTATGATTTTGTGCTGATAGAAATTGGAGGTACAGTAGGAGATGAAGAAAACAGAAGATACCTGAGAGCAGCTAAGAGCCTGGAAGCAGATGTGGGCAGAAAAAATTTTTGCTGTGTCCTGGTTTCATTACTCCCTTATCTGGATAATACCGGAGAAATGAAATCAAAACCAACCCAACAAGCAATCCAACATGTGAGTGAACACGGATTGTGGCCAAACTTTGTTCTATGCAGAGGCAAGAGACCGCTGGATAAAGTGAGAAAAAGAAAAATTGCTGCTTATTCAAACCTGCGCGATGAGAACATTATCTCAGCACCGGATGTAAAGAACATCTACGAGATACCCTTAAATTTTAAAAAAGAAGGTTTAGGAGAGAAAATTTTGGCATATTTTTGTATAGATAAAAGAAAAGAAGCCCAATGGAAAAAATGGCAAGAATACATTAAAAAAATTGATTCTCCTCAACACAATCTCAATATTGCTATAGTGGGCAAGTATGTAGAAATTGGCGATGACAGATTAGTTGATTCCTACATCTCAGTTAACGAAGCACTTAAACATGCTGGAGCAGAGCTGGACATAGGCATAAAGATCAGCTGGCTGGATTCAAAAAACTTTGAAAAAGATAAAAATAACAATGAAGATGAACAAAGATTGATCTTAAAAAGCTTAGAAGAATACGATGCTATCATAGTGCCGGGAGGATTTGGGACAAGCGGTGTAGAAGGAAAGATTGAAGTGATAAAATACTGCCGGGAACATAAAAAACCCTTTCTGGGATTATGCCTGGGATTACAACTAGCAGTGATAGAAACAGCAAGAAATGTGCTCGGATGGAAGGAGGCACAAACCACAGAAATAGCTGAAACAGACTACCCAGTGATTGATGTACTGGAAGAGCAAAAAAAACTTTTATCCTTGAATAACTACGGCGGAACAATGAGACTTGGAGATTTTATGGCTGAACTGAAACAAGGAACTAAAGTTTTGGCATTATATGAGAAAACAAAAAGAAAAGAAAGAGAGAAGAAAAAAATTGTTGATCTGTTGAAGAATGAAAATCAAAGATTCAGGCTAGGAAAAGCAGACAATCTATCTGAAGAGCAAGTGCAGGTACTTAACCTGGTGCTGGAAAGACACAGGCACCGCTATGAAGTAAATCCAAGATTTGTCAAAGAACTGGAAAATTCAGGCATACTTTTTTCTGGCTGGCATATTTTAGATAATGGAACAAAATTAATGGAGTTTTTAGAACTGAAAGAACACCCTTATTTTGTGGCTACCCAGGCCCATCCAGAATTCAAATCAAGATTAGGGGATTCAGCGCCACTCTTTTACGGCCTGATCAAAGCTGCTCTAAATCAAAAAACAGAAGAGATAAAGAATGAGGAAGAAATATTAACAGAATTATCAGAAAAAAGAGGGCAATCAGAAAGAGAAAGAGATGAGGAGGCAAATCAGGGAGAAGGAAATAAAATAAAAGATAATCTGAAAAAACATAATATTTATTAATAAAGTTAAAAAAACACTTAAAATGGAAGAAGAACAGAAAAAAGAAAACAAATTAGAAGAAAGAAAGCAAAAGGGAATAGATGAAACTGAGGAAAAGAGAGGAGAGGTAGATGAAGGAGAGGGAAAAGAAGAGGAGCGAGAAGAAAAAATAGATGAAGCAGAAGAAGTTGTAAGTGAAGAGGAGGAAGGAGAAGTAGATGAAGGAGAGGGAAAAGAAGGGGGGAAGAAGAAAACCAGATGGTTGCAGTGGAAAAACAAACAAAGAAAAGAAAAAAAAGAGCGAGTTGGGAGGAAAGAGGAAGGAGGAGAAAAAATAGATGAAGCAGAAGAAGTTGTAAGTGAAGAGGAGGAAGGAGAGGTAGATGAAGGAGAGGGAAAAGAAGAGGAGCGAGAAGAAAAAATAGAT
>CAZPDB010000011.1:0-1169 GCA_964585285.1 uncultured Methanosarcinales archaeon | reverse complement strand
ACAAAGAAAAGAAAAAAAAGAGCGAGTTGGGAGGAAAGAGGAAGGAGGAGAAAAATTGATTGAAGAGAAAAAGAGAAAAAAAGAAATCAGAAGGAAAAATAAAGCACAACTGAAAAAAAGATTGCTGATTTTTTATGAAGAAAAATACAAAACCCTGATGATTATCACCCTAATCTTGTTTATTTTAGCCATCGGAGTGATTGGAACAAAATTTGCCTTGACAGGGGAGTTCATTGAAAAAGGAGTAAGCTTAAGCGGCGGAGCAACCATTACTGTCTCCACGACTAAACTAATAGAAACAGATGAAATAAAAAACTTATTAGAACAAAATTTCCCCAAAGGAGATTTTAATGTCAGGTTAAGAACCCAACTGGGCAGGCAAACTGGGTTTATTATTGAAGCATCGGGAGTGGAATCAGTAGGGATAGTAGATTTTCTGGAAGAGAAATATGAGATTGGTGAAGAAAACTACACTTCAGGTTATATGGGACCAAGCCTAGGAACAAGTTTTTTTAAGGAAGTAATTATCGCACTGATTTTTGCCTTTGTGCTAATGGCCATAGTGGTGTTTATTACCTTCAGGGTGCCAGCACCATCCCTTTTTGTTATTCTGGCAGCCACTTCTGACATAATCTGTACCTGGGCAGTTCTGATACTCTTAAACATTAAATTAACCTCAGCAGGAATAGCAGCTTTTCTGATGCTGGTAGGTTATTCTGTTGACACTGACATCCTACTTACAACCAGGGTGTTAAAAAGAAAAGAAGGAACAGTATTTGAAAGAGTTATCAAGGCAATGAAAACAGGAATGACCATGTCATTGACTTCATTGAGCGCAGTAATCTTAGTCCTGATTTTTACTCAATCAGAAATTATCAGGCAAATTATGCTGATTTTATTTATTGGATTAATTTTTGACCTGCTGAACACCTGGCTGCAAAATGCAGGAATATTAAGATGGTATCTGGAAAAGAAAAAAGGAAAGCAATAAAATGATAAACAAAATGATACTGGGGAAATAATAAAAGATTAGGAAAAAGCAATTGCAAGAAAAAAAATTTTAAGAAAAGAGAAAGAAGAGGAAAAAAGAGAAGAGAAAAAAGAGAAAGAAAAGAGAAAGAAGAGGAAAAAAGAGAAGAGAAAGAAAGGAGAAAGAAAGGAGAAAGAAA